>JABBNW010000259.1 GCA_019352115.1 Pseudomonadota bacterium | reverse complement strand
AAAGGTTGGGCGGCGGCGGCCGGCGGGATGGCGCATGCGATGCCGGCTGCCAGCATCAGGGCGACGCCACCGGCCAGGAAACCAGCCGCTCCTGGCCCGGGATTCTCCCCCGGGCGCCAGGCGAGGGGGAGAAAAAAGCCGATCCAGGGGGCGGCTTTTTTCATGGCAGCCCCGCCGTCACCCGCGGTGCCGCGCCGGTCGGGGGCAGTCGCGGCGTTCAGAGCGTGCAAAGCAGTCCCACTTGCGAAAGAATGCCCGCCGAAATCGCTCGGGGTTCCGGGCGATTTCGGCGGCTCGTGCGCAGTCTCTCACAAATTCTCAGAGCGTGAAAAGCAATCGAACTTGCGAAAGAATGCCCGTTGAAATCACTCGGGTTTCCGGGCGATCTCGGCGGCTGACGGGCATTCTTTCACAAACTCTCAGGCCATTGCGTACGAATTCGCCGGCGTCTCGCTGGCCGGGACCGTCGCCTGGTCGGCCAGTCGGTAGCCGCAGCCCCACACGTTCTGCACCAGGCTCGGCAGCCCGACCGTCGCGAGCTTCTTGCGCAGCCGGCAGACGATGACATCCACGGTCTTCAGTTCGGGCTCGTCCTCGGTGCCGTAGAGGTGGTTGAGGCAGGCGCCCTTGGTGAGCGAAACCCCACGCTTCAGCATCAGCAGTTCGAGCAGCGCATATTCTTTCGGCGTGAGATGCAGCGGCTGCCCGGACACGCGCACTTCGCGGCTGTCGAGCGACAGTTCCAGCGGCCCGGCGGTCAGGGTGGACCGCGCATGCCCGCCGCTGCGGCGAACCACGGCGCGCAGCCGCGCCATCAGTTCCTCGACCTGGCAGAAGGCGCCGAGCACGTCGTCGGCGCCGAGGTCGAGGGCCTTCACCCGCATCACCGCATCGGTCTGCGCGGTGATGCCGATGATCGGCGTTTGGCAGCCCGAGGCGCGCACCCGTCGGATCAGGTCCAGCGCGGGCGTGTCCACGAGTTCCAGATCGAGCAGGATGGCATCGAACCGGTAGAGCCGCAGGAACTCGAGCGCTTCGGCGCCGGTCACCGCATGTTCGCGATTGAGGCCGCGGCGACGGAGTTCGTTCGCATCCTCAGCGCGCCGAAGGGGCTTCGGTCCGACTTGCAACAGGAGCATCGCGGGTCATCCTCAATCGATCGCGCCGGGGGCGCTGCGGTAAACAACAGTTAACGCATCGCTAACGAGCACAGAAAGTTGTACGGCGCGCAATGGGTTTCAGGGAGGCCTGATGGACTAGGCCTTTCGGCCTAATTGCCCGGCTGGGCAGTATCGCCATACAGGTGTCACCATAACGTGACATGGCGCAGCAGATTGCTGTTTGGTTACATTTAGGCGATCGGAATGCCGATGATCGGGACATGCGCACGGCCGGGCCGGGGCGGCGGACGCCGCTTCGCCGGCGACCGGCGCGGCGCGATCGCCCTGATCGCAGCCCTCGCCGCGCCGGCGGTGTTGATGTCGGTGGCGCTCGGGATCGAGGTGGCGCACTGGTCGGCGGTGCAGATCGAAACCCAGCGGATCGCCGACATGGCCGCGATCGGCGGCGGGGCGGCCTGGGTTGCGTATCCAAAGGAGAAGCCTGCCGCGGCCGCCCCCTGCACGACCCCGTCGCAGGCCTGCGTTGCCGCGGTTGCCGCGGCGGATGTGGCGGCGGTCAACGGGGCGGGCGCCACATCCACGCCAAGCTGGTCATGGAACGCGGGCAATACCGTCGGCACCTTGCAGGACAACATGGTCACCGTGGTCGTGAGCACTGCGAGCGCCGGCGCCGGGCTGAAGAAAAGCGGCGATCCGATCGTGAAGGTGACGGTGCAGCAGGCGGTGCCGCTCGCCTTCGCGCGATTGTTCAAGGCCGCCTCCACCGAGACCTTGCAGGCGAGCGCGGTCAGCGAGATCGCGGCGTCGGGCGGCGGGACGTGGGCCGGGCCGCAGCCGTGCCTGGCGGCGCTGAGCCCGACCGGCACAGGGATCACGGCGGCGTACGCGAACGGAAACAACACCGGCTATGCCGTCATTACGGCAACCGGTTGCAGCGTGCGGTCGAACGCGAATATCAGCGCCGGCAGCACGGACTGGAATACCGATGGGATCTACGCCGCCGGGACCGTGGCGATCCCGTCCTGGGCGACCGACCAGGCGAATGGCGGCGGGAATATCACGCCGCAGGCGAATGCCGGTACGATCCCGGATCCTTACGCCAGCAACGCCGCGGTGCAGCAGGCCTTCACCAATGCGACGACGGCGACCGGCCCTACCATCAACTGCGGTAACACCTTGTATTGTGGGCTGCCCGCAAGTGCCAGTGCGTCCAACAACGGAAGCTACTGCACGACCGCTCCCTATCCCGGCAACGGCAGCCCCGCGACCTGTACTCTGATGCCGGGGAACTACAGCGGGATCAACATCACCAGCGGCGGTCCGTTCACATTGAACCTGCAACCCGGCCTTTATGTCTTCAACGGCAACATAAATGTGGCTTCGAGCGTGACCATCAATGGCTCCGGCGTGACCGTAATCCTGGCGAGCGGCAAGACGCTCACCGGCGGCGCCAGCTTCACGCTCAATCTTTCCGCACCCGACACCGCGACCGCGCAATCCTACGGCGGCATCGCGGGCATTGCACTCGCCACCAGCAGTGCGGCCACCACCAACACCTGCGGCATGGGCGGAACGCTCGTGTTCTGCGGCAACAGCAACGTGACGGTCGACGGCGTGATCTACGCACCCAACGCGACTTTCAACACCGCCGGTTCCACCACCACGACCGGATGCACCGAACTGCTGGCAGGCAGCGTGTCGCTCGGCGTCGGCAGCTATTTCAACGGCACCTTCTCCGACAACAACAACGACTGCACGACGCTCGGCGCGGCCAGCTTCGGCAGCACCTACCAGACCGCGGGCGGCACCAGTACCGCGAGCCTGGTGCAATGATCGCCCGCGCGCCAGCCTGCGCACACGCCGCCCGGCGGCCGCTGCGGGCCGACCGGAGCGGCATCGCCGCGGTCGAGTTCGCCCTGGTCGTTCCCGTCATCCTGACGATGTTCGGCGGCGCGGCGACCGTGGGCCTCGGCGTCTGGGCGCGCGGCGCGCTCGCCGACGCGGTGGCGCAAGGCGCCTACTACGCCTCCATCACCGGCCCGGGCGTCACGCCATCGGCCGTCCAGTCGGTGGTCCGGACGGCGTCCACCCTCTCCGGCATCACCGCCACCGTGAGCCAGCCGGCGAGCGACTGTGCCAGCGCCTCCGGCAGCACCGTGCGCCTGACCACCGCGCCGGCGCCGACCGGCACGCCGGCCGTGAGCACCTGTCCGGACGGCACCACCGCCGGCGTCTACACGACCATCACGGCGAGCTACGTGCCGGTGTCCATCCTGCCGGCCTTCACCGGGCTCGGTGCGGCAACGATCACCGAATCTGCGACGGTGCGGCTGCAATGAGGCGTCTCCTGCGGATCCGACCGGGCGCCCAGCGATCAGGCGCCTACCGATCAGGCGCCAACCGATCAGGCGCCCAGCGATCAGGCGCCGGCCGATTGGGCGCCGACCGGCGGGGCGAGACCGCGCTCGAATTCGCCCTCGTCGGCGGGCTGTTCGTGCTGCTGCTGATGGCGCCGATCGAGATCGGGCTGATGGTCTGGACCGGCAGCTCCCTCCAGCAGGTGGCCGAGCAGACCGCGCGCTGCGCGGCCATCGGCTCCTCCCTGTGCAGCGGGACGAATACGCCGCAAAGCTTCGCCGTCGCCCTGGCCGCGAAATGGGTCGGGCCGAAAGCCATCACCGCCGCCGAGGTCTCCCCGCAGCAGACCACCGGCTGCAACCACACCACCACGGGCAGCTTCGAGAAGGTAACCATCACAAGCTCGATCTGGTCCGGCGCGCTGATCGCGCCGCTGTCCGGCGCGACCCAACTCGCGGTGGGCTGCTACCCGCGCTCCTGATCCGCCGGCCGCGGAGCCCGCCACGGGGAACGCTGGGGCGCCCGCTGGGGCGCCCGCGTCGAGCCCTCTCCTTGACCCTTTTGCGGGCCGGACGCCGGTGCGCCGGTCAGCGGCCGCCCGGTTCCAGCAGGCCCGCCGCGCGCAGGGCGGCAACCCGGTTGCCGGCGCCCAGGGTCGCATAGGCGCGCGACAGATGCGTCTTCACCGTGCCGAGCCCGAGCCCCAAGGTCCGGGCGATCTCCTTGGTCGACCGTCCCTCGGCCAGCAGGTGCATGACGGCGGTCTGCTGCAACGTGAGGCGCGGCACGTCCGCCGGCGGCCCGGCCGGTTGGCCCTGGTCGGGCCTGAGGGACGGGGCAGGGGCGCCGGCGGCCAGAATCCGGAGCACGGTCTGGTCGCGGCACAGCGACAGGCAGGCCTCGACCACCGCCGCGTCGTACAGGATGCCGCTGCCGCGCCGCAATTCGGCCTCCGCGGCGGCAAGTCCGGGCGCGGGGCGGTAGGGCCGGTCCGTCACCATCGAATCCAGCACGTCGGCGACCGCGACGATCCGGGTTCCGCGCGGGATCTCGTCGCCGGATAGTCCGTCGGGGTAGCCCGATCCGTCCAGGCGCTCGTGGTGCTGGCGGATCATGGTTGCGACCGCGGCGCCGAATGGGACGTTCTCAAGGATATGCTCGCCGGCCTGCGGATGCCCCTGCAACTGCTGCATCTCCTGCATGTTCAGCGGGGCCGCCTTGTTCACGACCCCCAGCGGCACCGCGATCTTGCCGATGTCGTGGAGCGCCGCCGCCAGGCGAATCCCCTCCCGCTCTCCCTGCGGCACCCCAAGGGCGTGCGCGAGGGCGGCGGCGAGTGCCGCGACCCGGGCATGGTGGCGGCCGACTTCCGGATCGTGCAGCGCCATCATGCGGCCAATTGCATCGGCCGCGGCCTGCGCTGCGAGCGTCGGCGCACCCAGGGTGTCGAGCGGCGCACCGGGCAAAGGACCAGCCGGCGGCTGTGCCGCCCAGGCCCCCGCGTGGATCGCCATCGCAGGCCATGTGTCGCCGCGGGGACCGACTGTGTCCACGCCTTAACTCCCATTCAGGTCGTTCTGTCCGGGTCGGGACCCCGTCGGCACGCAACGCCGGCACGGTTTCCACCTTCGGAATACAGTTGGTTACACAGGAAACCCTATACAACCGTATCGGGTCAAATCACAATCCCTTGTGATCGCGACATTGTCATTTGGTGGCTGGCCTGCGCGCGCTCAGGCCGGCCGGGCGGCATCGCTGCCGCCCGCCTGGGTCGCCCCGGCAGCGGCACGGCGCACCCGCACCCGGCGGATGCGCCGCGGGTCGGCCTCCAGCACCCGGAACTCCAGCCCCGAGGGATGGCCGATCACCTCGCCCCGACTCGGCACCCTTCCCGCCAGGGTGAACACGAGACCGCCTACTGTGTTGATGTCGGCGTCGCGCTCTTCCGGCGTCAGCACCGCGCCCAGGCGCTGCTCGAACGCCTCCACCGGCAGGCGGGCGTCGATGTCGAGCGTGCCGTCCGGCCGCTCGGTCACCAGCGGACCCTCGATATCGTCGTGCTCGTCGGAAATATCGCCGGTGATGGTCTCCACCAGGTCCTCGATCGTCACCAGCCCGTCGATGCCGCCATACTCATCCACCACCAGCGCCAGGTGCATGCGCGCCTGACGCATCTGCAACAGCAGATCGAGCACCGGGATCTGCGGCGCCACCATCAGCGGCCGGCGCAGGATCGATTCGAGCGAGAACGCCTCCGGCCGGCCCAGATAGGCGAACACGTCCTTGATGTGGACCATACCAAGAATATCGTCGAGCTGTTCGCGATACACCGGCAGACGCGAATGGCCGTCGGCACGAAACCGCTCCACCGTCTGCGCGAACGTGAGATCGGAGGAAATCGCCACGATGTCGGCCCGCGGCACCATCACATCCCCGGCCGTCGTGCCGCGCAAACGTAGCACGTTGGCAATGAGCGCCCGCTCGTGCCGATCGAGCTCGGGCGGCTCGCCCGAACTCTCCGGCGCCGCCGCGGCCTCCTGCACCAACTCGGCAATCGAGGCGCGCAATCCCGCCTCCCCCGCGCGGCGCGACAGACGCGCACGCAGACGAGCCAGCAGGCTGGGACGGGATGGAGGGTCGCTCATCCCGGGGACGATCGGGGGATGCGGGATGCGGGGAAGCAAGGCCAAGGGGCGCTGCCCCCTGGACCCCCGCCAAGGGCTCGCCCTTGGA
>JABBNW010000258.1 GCA_019352115.1 Pseudomonadota bacterium | reverse complement strand
AGCGGCGGGCGGATTTGAACCACCGACCAAGGGATTATGATTCCCCTGCTCTACCGCTGAGCTACGCCGCCATCCGATCCGCGGCGGGAGATAGGGCGGCCCGGCCCACCACGTCAACTCCACCGCCCGCCCCCGATCCCCGCTTCTGCCCATCCGCTGCCTGCGGTAAGCTCGGCCGATGGCGGATGTGCACGGCCAGGCGCAGTTCTACGCCACCGCCCGCGGCGCGGTGGCGGCGCGGCTGCTGCGCGAGCGGCTGGGCGACTTCTGGCCGAACCTCGCCGGCCAGAGCGTCCTCGGCCTCGGCTACCCGCTGCCCTACCTGCGCCTGTGGCGAGAAACCGCGGCCCGCTGCGTCGCCGTGATCCCGGCGCAGACCGGCGCCGCCCGCTGGCCCGCCGGCGCCCCCAACCTCACCTGCACGGCCGAGGAAGACACCCTGCCCTTCCCCGACCTGCAATTCGACCGGATCCTGCTGATCCACGGCCTGGAAACGGCGGAGAACGCGCGCCGCCTGCTGCGCGAGCTGTGGCGGGTGCTGAAGGACGACGGCCGGGTGCTGATCGTCGCCCCGAACCGCAGCAGCCCCTGGGCCTATCTGGAATCGACGCCGTTCGGCTCCGGCCAGCCCTATTCTTCGGGCCAGCTCGGCCGGCTTCTGGCCGGCGCGCTGTTCCGGGTGGAGCGGCGCGACACCGCGCTCTATCTGCCGCCCTCGCAGCGACGGGTGATCCTGCGCGGGGCGCCGCTGTGGGAACGCGCCGGGCGGCGGGTGGCGCCGGGCCTCGCCGGGGTCACGATCACCGAGGCGGTGAAGGACGTCTATGCCGCGCTGCCGCTGCGCGCCGCCCCACGCCGGCGGCTGGTGCTGGCGGAAGCGGCGTAGGCGGGGCGGTCAGCCGGGCGGCGTCTCCGCATGGGCGCGCACCCAGGCGATGAACTCGGCATCCGGCAGATCCCCCGCTGCCATCCGCAGCATGGTGATCGCCGCGTCGACCTCCGGCGCCTCCAATTCGAGCCCGTTCAACGACAGGAACAGGACCAGCGATGCGAACGCCGTGCGCTTGTTGCCATCAACGAAGGGGTGGTTGCGCGCGATGGCGATCGCATACAGCGCGGCCAGTTCCGCAACATCCGGCTCGGCATAGCCGGCGTGGTTGAGCGGGCGGGCGAGCGCACTGTCGAGTAACCCCGCGTCGCGCAGACCCGCCGCGCCGCCATGCGCGGTCAGTTGTTCGTCATGCAGGGCAAGGACGATCTGACGCGACAGCCAGACCGTCACTTCGCCAGCTCGTGCAGCACGTTGCGCCATTTCTTCATCAGGCGCCGCGCCACCTGCATCTGCGCTTCGAACTCCGCATCCGCCACCGTCAGCCGCAACCCGTCCTGGGTCTCGACCGCATAGAGCGTGTCGCCCTTGCCCACGCCCAGCTTCGCCAGCAGCTCCTTCGGCAGCACGACACCCACCGAATTGCCGATCCCGGTCAGTTTCAAAGCGGTCATCGCCGAATCTCCTGTCGGCGGCGGTTATAACATAAGTTGGAACGCGCCGCTACAGGATGAATCGGCTCAGATCGCCCTTCTGCGCCAGCGGCGACACCCGCTCGTGCACATAAGCCGCATCGACCGAGATCGTCTCCCCGCCGCGATCGGTGGCGGTGAAGCTGATCTCCTCCAGCAGACGTTCCAGCACCGTGTGCAGCCGCCGCGCGCCGATATTCTCCACCCGGTCGTTGATGTCGGCCGCCAGATCGGCAAGCGCGTCGATCGCGTCCTCGGTGAAGCCCAGGGTGACCTTCTCGGTGCCCAGCAGCGCCGCATACTGCTTCACCAGGGAATGTTCCGGCTCCGTCAGAATCCGGCGCAGGTCGGCGCGCGACAGCGCCGCCAGCTCCACCCGGATCGGCAGCCGCCCCTGCAATTCCGGCAGCAGGTCGGACGGCTTGGCCAGGTGGAACGCGCCGGAGGCGATGAACAGCACATGGTCGGTCTTCACCGGCCCGTATTTGGTGGTGACCGACGTGCCCTCGATCAGCGGCAGCAGGTCGCGCTGCACGCCTTCGCGCGACACGTCGCCGCCGCGGAACCCGCCCTCGCTCGTGCGGGCGCAGATCTTGTCGATCTCGTCGATGAAGACGATGCCGTTGTTCTCCGCGTGCGTCACCGCGTCCTTGGCCAGCCGGTCGTTGTCGAGCAGACGGTCGGCTTCTTCGCGTTCCAGCGCGGTCCGAGCGGCGGCGACCGTCATGCGCCGCGCGACCGGCGGGCGGCCCATCATGTTCTTCATCATCTCGCCGAGATTGATCATCTGCCCGGGCGGCATGCCGGGGATGTCCAATTGCCCGATCGGCATCCCGCCGCTATCGGCGAGGGAGATCTCGATCTCCTTCGCCTCGAACTCGCCGTTGCGCAGCATGCGGCGGAACTTGGACCGCGTGTCGGCCGCCGCGCCCTCGCCCACCAGTGCGGTGATCAGCCGTTCCTCGGCGGCGAGTTCGGCCTTGGCCTGCACATCCTTGCGCGACGCATCGCGCAGCATCGTGAGGCTCGCTTCCACCAGGTCGCGCACGATGCTTTCGACGTCGCGGCCGACGTAGCCCACCTCGGTGAACTTGGTCGCTTCCACCTTCAGGAACGGCGCCTGCGCGAGCTTCGCCAGCCGGCGCGCGATCTCGGTCTTGCCGCAGCCGGTCGGGCCGATCATCAGGATGTTCTTCGGCACCACCTCCTCGCGCATCCCTTCGGGAAGCTGCTGGCGGCGCCAGCGGTTGCGCAAGGCGATGGCGACGGCGCGCTTGGCGTCGTCCTGGCCGACGATGAACCGGTCGAGCTCGGAGACGATCTCGCGCGGGGAATAGGTGGGAACGTCCATCAGATGGTCTCGACGATCACGTTATGGTTGGTATAGACGCAGATGTCGCCGGCGATCTTCATGGCCCGGCGGGCGATCTCCTCGGCCGACAGGCCCTCCATCGAGATCAGCGCCCGCGCCGCGGCGAGCGCGTAGTTGCCGCCCGAGCCGATCGCGATCACCCCGTCGTCCGGTTCCAGCACGTCGCCGTTGCCGGTGAGGGTGAAGCTGCGGTCCTTGTCGGCGACGGCCATCATCGCCTCCAGCCGGCGCAGGTAGCGGTCCGTGCGCCAGTCCTTCGCCAGTTCGACGCAGGCGCGTTCGAGCTGGCCGGGGAAGCGTTCCAGCTTCGCCTCCAGCCGTTCGAGCAGGGTGAACGCATCCGCCGTGGCGCCGGCAAACCCGGCGAGGATGGAGGCACCGGGGCCGATGCGCCGCACCTTGCGGGCGTTGCCCTTGATGACGGTCTGGCCGAGCGTCACCTGGCCGTCGCCCGCCATGGCCACGTGGTCGCCGGCCCGCACGCACAGGATGGTGGTGCCGTGCCAGCCGATCGGATCGTGTGGGGAGAGTGAGATTGGGTCCATGGGCGCACCAGATGGCGTGCCCCGGCCCCACCGGCAAGTCGCGCATGCCAGCAAGGCACGTTGGCGTGAGCGGCGCCGCCTGGCCGCCCCGCGCGCCGGCGGCCCGGCCGATCCGCTGGACGCCACCCGACCCGCCCCCCGGGCGGCGCCGGGAGACCGGACATCTGACGCGAGACGCTGATGGAGGCATGATCGCCGGCGCCGACGGCTTCGCGCGGCAGGTCGGGCAGCAGGGTGATGTTGATCCTTGCCGCGGGCTGCACGAAGGCTCCAGGCGCGTCGCGGTAGCGTGGAATCCTACCAATCGCGGCCGGCGTCATGGCGCAGCGGTGTCGGTCGGGCCATCAGCCGCCTTCGTGGTAGACCGGCGGCCCCAACTCGCTGAAGCGGAACAGATCGAAGATGTGGTGGCCGTCGAAATCGAGCACCCGCAGGTCGTCCGTCTGCGCCAGGTCGTCCTGCACCGCGGTGTAGTGCCCGCCGTAGCGCCAGCGCACATGCTCGAGCGGCAGGTCGAAGGCGATGAACTTGCGAATGCCCTTGCCCGTCAGCTTCTCCAGCAACGCCGGGTGCAGGACCGAGGCGAAGGACGTCAGGACCACCAGCGGACCGCTGGCGGTCAGCAGCAGGATGGCTTTCATGGCACGCGCCTCCGGCCGGGTTGCGGTGCAGGATGGCACGGCGGCCGGGCGCGGCGCATTGATCGAGATCAAGCCCCGCCCGCGGCTTGACGCGCCGCGGGGCGGCTTTCACCTTCCGCCCGGCCCGAGCCGCAGGAGGATACGTGTCCCAGGACCCAGAGGCCGACCTGCGCCTGGCCGCGGACAGCGTCCCGCTCGACTGGACGCGCGTGCGCACCCATCTGGCCGCGCACGGGCTGCGGCTCGACGACGACCCGCCGCCGCGACAGTTTGCCGGCGGGCTGGCGAACCTCAATTACCGGATCGGGATCGACGGACGCCCCGCCGTGCTGCGCCGCCCGCCGTTGGGTCCCGTGCCGCCGGGCAGCCACGACATGGCGCGCGAGCACCGTATCCTCAGCCGGCTGGCGGACGCGCTGCCGGTCGCCCCGCGCAGCCTGCACCTCTGCGCCGACCCGGAGGTGGTCGGCGCGCCGTTCCAGATCCTGGAATACCGCCCCGGGCTGGTCATCCGCGCCACCATGCCGCCCCCGCTTGCCGGCCGGCCGGAAGCGGGGGCGCGGCTGTCGGAGGTGCTGCTGGAAACCCTGGCCGCGATCCACGCGGTCGATACGGGGCCGATCGGGCTTGACGACCTCGGCCGGCCGCAGGGCTTCCTCGGCCGCGCCGTCGGCGGCTGGCGCAAGCGCGGCCTGGCGGCGATGGAGGACGGCACCGAACCGGTGCATCGGGAGGTCGGCGCCTGGCTGGAACGCCACGAACGCCCGGACGGGCCGCCCGCGCTGCTGCACAATGATTTCAAACTCGACAACCTGATCCTGGACCCGCGCGACCTTGCCGCCGTCGCGGTGGTGGACTGGGACCAGGGCACGCGCGGCGACCCGCTGTTCGATCTCGCCACCCTGCTGAGCTACTGGGTGCATCCGGACGACCCGCCGGCGATGCACGACATGGCGCAGATGCCGGCCGACCAGCCGGGGTTCCTCACGCGCACGCAGGCGGTGGAGCGCTACGCGGCGCTGACCGGGCGCGACGTGTCGGACTTCCTGTTCTATCGCGTGCTGGGGATGTACAAGCTGGCGGTTATTTTCCTCCAACTCGGCCTGCGCTGGCGCACCGGCGCCACCACCGATCCGCGCTATGCCGCCTTCACCGGTATCGGCAGCGGCATCCTGGACTTCACCTTCGAGATCGCCCAAGGACGCGCCTTCTGATGGATTTCTCGATCCCGCCCAAGCTCGCCGAGCTGCGCGACCGCACGGCGCAGTTCATCCGTGACCGTATCATTCCGCTGGAGGCCGACCCGCGCCAGGGCCGGCACGGACCGAGCGACGATTTCCGCCGCGAGCTGAATGCGCTGGCCGCCGCGGAAGGGTTGCTCGCGCCGCATGTCGGGACCGAATGGGGCGGGCTCGGCCTGTCGCATGTGGGCAAGGCGCTGGTGTTCGAGGAAGCGGGGTATTCGCTGCTCGGCCCGCTGGCGATGAACATCTCCGCGCCCGACGAAGGCAACATGCACCTGCTGGAAGCGGTCGCCACGCCGGAGCAGAAGGAACGCTGGTTGCGCCCGTTGGCGGCGGGCGAGATCCGGTCCTGCTTCTGCATGACCGAACCCGCGCCGGGGGCGGGGTCCGATCCGGCGGCGCTCGCGACCACCGCGCGGCAAGACGGCAACCACTGGGTCATCAACGGGACGAAATGGTTCATCACCGGTGCGGACGGCGCCGGCTTCGCCATCATCATGGCGCGCGGGGAGGAGGGCGCCACCATGTTCCTCGCCGACATGGACAGCCCGGGGATCGAGGTGGTGCGCGCGATGGACAGCCTGGACCAGGGTTTTCCGGGTGGGCACGGCGTGGTGCGGTTCACCGACCTGCGGGTGCCGGCCGGGGACATATTGGGCGAGCCGGGCAAGGGTTTCCGCTACGCCCAGGTGCGGCTGGCGCCGGCGCGGCTGACCCATTGCATGCGCTGGCTGGGGGCGGCGAAGCGCGCGCACGCGATCGCCGCGGGTTACGCCGCGAAGCGCGAGGTGTTCGGCCAGGTGCTGGGCAACCACGAAGGCGTGGGCTTCATGCTGGCCGACAACGAGATGGATATCCGGGCCAGCCGGTTGGCGATCTGGCACACCGCCTGGGTGCTGGACCAGGGCGGGCGCGGGGGCACGG
>JABBNW010000257.1 GCA_019352115.1 Pseudomonadota bacterium | reverse complement strand
AATGCCTTCCCATTTCAGGGACCAGCAGGCCACTGAAAACAAAGAGCCAGTGTCCCGACGCATGATGACGATATTTGCAGGTCGGGACACTGGTGGCGTAGGCGGGGCAGCTTGCCCCTTGGCCGTGCTGCACCTGCGGGGGTATGCTGACGCCATGACCTCTGACCCACCCCGCGCGCATCATGACATGGGCGGCATCCCGCGCTACGCGTGCGAGCCGGTCGATATCGAGCCGCACACGCTCACCGATTTCGACAAGGAGGTGGACGCGCTGCGTCAGGTGCTCGGCCTCAAAGGTGTCATGACGGTGGACGAACTGCGCCGCGGCATCGAGTCCATTCCGGAGGACGAGTACCACCGCCTGACCTACTACCGGCGCTGGATCCGCTCGATCACCGACACCCTGCTGCGCAAGGGCCTCATTACCGAAGCCGAGCTGCGCGCCGCGCTGGACGGTGCGCCGTGACCGAGCTGGCGCCCGGCACGCGGGTGCGGGTGCGCGACGACTGGCCGGAGGCGCGCGGTCCCTGCCACATCCGCACGCCGCATTACGTGCGCGGCCGGCAGGGCGTGGTGGTGCGGCGCCTCGGCGCGTTCCCGAATCCCGAAGACCTGGCCTTCGCTCGCCCGGCGCCGCGGCGGGCGCTGTATCATGTGCGGTTCGACGAGACCGCGCTGTGGCCGGATGGCCGGGCGGGGGACGATCTGTTGGTGGAATTGTTCGAACACTGGCTGGTACCGGCATGAGCGCACTTCTGGACACCGACGGGGAAGCGCTGCTGGGCGCCCTGCGCGGGCTGCTCGCGGCCAAGGGGCTGGCCACGCCGGCCGAGGTCGCCGAGCGCCTGGCGCTGACGGAACGCGCGTCCCCGGCGCAGGGCGCGCGGATCGTCGCCAAGGCATGGACCGATCCCGAGTTCCGCGCCCGGCTGCTGGCGGACGGCACCGCGACGGTGGAGGCGCTCGGCATTCCGATGCGCGGCGCCCCGCCGCTCGGCGTGTTGGAGAACACCGCGGCGCTGCACCACCTGGTGGTCTGCACCCTGTGCAGTTGCTACCCGCGCGCGGTGCTGGGCTACCCGCCGTTCTGGTTCAAATCCGCGGGCTACCGCGCCCGCGCCGTGCGCGACCCGCGTGGGCTGATCGCCGAATGGGGCACCGTGCTGCCCGCCGGCACCGCGATCCGGGTCGTCGATTCCACCGCCGATTATCGCTGGATGGTGCTGCCGCTGCGTCCCGCGGGAACCGACGGCTGGACCGAGGCCGCGCTGGCGGCCCTGGTCCGCGAGGGCGACATGGTGGGGGTGACCGTCCCGGTCGCGCCCTGAACACCCGGTCCGCCAGGTCCGGTCTGCCGCGAGGAGCCACGATGGCCACGCCTGAATCCCGTCTCCATGCGCTCGGTCTCGTGCTGCCGCCGCCGCCGGCGCCGCTCGGGACGTATGTGCCGTTCCGCCAGGCGGGGGGGCTGCTGTTCCTGTCCGGGGTGGGCCCGCGGCTGGCCGACGGCGGGATCATCCGCGGCCAGGTCGGCAGCGAGTTGTCGATCGCGCAGGGGACCGAGGCGGCGCGCCAGTGCGGGCTCAATCTGCTCACCAACATCCGCGCCGCGACCGGCACGTTGGATGCGGTCGACATGGTGCTGAAGGTGTTCGGCATGGTGAACGCGGTGCCGGGATTCGGCGACCATCCGAAGGTGATCGACGGCTGCACGGATCTGTTCGTCGCGATCTTCGGCGAGGCTGGGCGGCCGGCACGCTCGGCGGTGGGGATGGCGAGCCTGCCGCAGAACATCGCGGTCGAGATCGAGGCGATCGTGCTGCTGCGCGGCTGAGGGCTGCGTAGTCGCTGCCGATACGCTCCGAATTGGCCGGGCCGGGCGGCGCACGGTTCCGAAAATATCCCGTCCACGACAGCAATTTTTCGTGGCGGCCCGAACGCGGGCCTCACCCAGGCGTGACGTCGCCACGACTTCCCGCACGCCGTAGCTCGGCCCAGGTGAGGGGCGCCGCCGGAGCCTGGCGGCGTTAACGGAGCGACGGCCGAAGACAGGGCCGCTCTCGAAGGAGGGATCAAATGGCAGAACAGCGACGTAGCGGAAATCCCGGTAATTTCGCCGAGGATCGCGAAAAGGCGGCGCGCGCCGGTCACCTCGGCGGGCAGCACAGCTCCGGGAACTTTGCCAACGATCGCGATAAGGCGGCCGAAGCCGGTCGCAAGGGCGGCGAGCAAAACCAGGGCGCCAGCCACAGCAGCGGCGACAGCCATGGCGGTAGCGGCAGTGGCAGTGCCGGCAACTTCGCCGCGGACCGCGAGAATGCGTCCGAGGCTGGCCGGAAGGGCGGCGAGCACAGCCACGGCCGCCGATAGGCGGGGGGGCCAGTGGTCTGAAATGCCTTCCCATTTCAGGGACCAGCAGGCCGCTGAAAACCAAGAACTGGTGTCCCGCCGCACGATGATTCCATTTGCGGGTCGGGACGCCAGGTGACGCACGCCGCCCGGGGGCGACCCCGGGCGGCGTTCGTTTCTACCGCGGGCGTGCCTCAGCGCGGTCCGTCGAGCACCAGCATGAGGTCGGTATCCTCGGTCGCCTCGCCGGCGGCGGTGATCAGTGCGTGCGCCTGGCCGCGGTGGTGGGTCTGGTGGTTGAAGAAATGCGTCACCAGGAAGGTCCGCGGCGCGCGCATCTCCCGCTGGGCGGCGCCGCTGAACCAGACGAGGTCGTGGTCCAGCCAGGCATCGTCCACCCGGGCGGCCCAGGCCTCGATCCGTGTGTCCGCCTGTGTGCGGCGGGCGGTCAGTTCCTCGAAATCGGCGATCATGGTCGCGCTGTCGCGGATCGCCACCGGCGGGCGGTCCCCGCCGTCGAAGCGGGACATCCACATCGTATCGCCCCAGACGAGATGGGTGAGGGTGCCGTGCAGCGAGCCCCAGAAGGCCCCGCGCGGCGCCTGCCGATCCGCCTCCGGCAGGCGTGCCGCGGCGGCATACAGCCGGCGGTTCATCTCGGTGTTGTAGGCCGCCATGGTGCGCACGTAGGACGGCGTGATCATGCGACGCTTCCTTTGCCGCGTTGGGACCGGCGGGAGGGGAGCGCGGCGGCGCGGCGGCGTCAATCGGAGGGCCGGGTCAGACCTGGCGGATCGCGGCGGTGGCGGCGCCGGTGAGGCGGCGCAGCTCGGCCGCGGTGGTGCGGAAGACGTGGCGCGGGGAGCCGGCGGCGGCCCAGATCGGGTCGAGCGCCATCAGGTCTGCGTCGAGCAGCAGCAGCGGCGGGCTGGTATGGGCGATCGGTGCGACGCCGCCGACCGCGAACCCGGTGGCCGCGCGCACCCAATCGGCGTCGGCGCGGGCGAGCGACACGCCGAGGGCAGCGGCGGCGCGGGCGGGATCGACCCGGTTGGCGCCGGAGGTGACGATGATCGCGGCCCGCGTGCCGTCGGCACGCATAACATCTGATTCCGTGCCGCCGGCACGCAAAACATCTGATTCCGTGCCGCCGGCACGGAAGACGATGGATTTGGCGATCTGCGCGATTTCGCAGCCGACCGCGGCGGCGGCATCCGCGGCGGTGCGGGTACCGGCGGGGAATTCGGTGATGGTGTCGGGGTGGCCGGCGGCGCGCAGCGCGGCGCGGACCCGATCGACGGAGGAGAGGGTGGGGTCGGACATGGGCGGGGTGGTGCCGTGCGATCGGAGAGGTGGGGCGTCTATAGCGGGCGGGTGCGGGGGGCGGCCAGGGGCTTCGGGTGGCGGGGGAGCGGGGAGGTCGCGAGGCGCGTTGCGGGCGTCGGGCCCCGCCCTGCGCGGAGCGGGTGATCGCGGGGCCGGAGCGCCGCAGGCCGGGCAGGTGCCGCGGCCGCGTGTCAGAGTGCTGTCACCGGGACCGCAGCCAACCGTGCCCCGGATCGCGCAAACCGCTTGTCGAACGTGAGGAAATCAGTGCAGTGCGCCGCCGCCGCCAGATGCAGAGCGTCCGCGAAGTCGAGGCCCCGCTCGGCCCGGTCCATCGCTCGGGCGACCAGGGTCGGATCCTCCACCGACACGCCCGGTAGCCCGGCGAGCGCACGCAGCGCGGGAATGATCCGATTCGTCGGCAGTTCATAGACGCCGCGCAAGACCCATTCGACCTCCAGCAGGACAGTCCTTGGCACGAAGACCGGTTCCTGGCCGATCACCCGCCGGGCCTTTTCGGCTTGCGCCGGGTCGTCGTCCACCAGGTAGCGGACGACAACGTTAGTATCGACCGCGCGCATGTCGACGTTTGGCTTCGGCGGCGATGCCCGCGTTCATCTGTTCGATCGACTTCGACCGGCCCTGACACGCAAGGCGGCCGAACACGTCCTCCGGCCGGGTCGGCGCGAAGGGCGTCGTCATGGGCTTCAGGAGCACGCCGTCGGGGGTCTGCTCGACGACCAGCCGGGTCCCGGCGTCCCACTGCAGATGATCGCGGATAGCCTTGGGCAGGATCACCTGTCCCTTCGTCGATACGGTGGTGACGAGATCAGCCGCCATGTCGGCTCCTGCGGTAAGACATCAGTAAGATAGAGTGGCGCGCGGAGACTCGCAAGGCATGACGGCGCCGCCTGGTTAAGCGCTGTCGGATGAGCCGCGCCCCCGGCGCCGAGCCGCGGCCGATCGACCGGTGTTATTCCCTCGCCCGGACCGGCGTGCGGGACCCGTCGGCAGCACCATCACCGTCAAGACGCCGGGCCCCTGTCTCCCCCTCCTCATGCGCGGGGATCGAGGACAGGCCGGAATGTCGCGCGAACAACGCGCGCGAGGCCCGTAGCAGCACGCCCCGGGCGGCGTCGGGGATGATGACGTCGGCGTCGACGTAGAGCAGGTAATCGAGCGACTGCGCCACCGCCAGGGTGATCAGCGGCCCCGTATCGACCACGAAAATCCTGAGATCATGCGGTATGTTTCGGAAACATCCACGCCCGTGCGCGGGCGATCTGGGCTTCGCGGCCGGCGACGGGGGCCCGTGGCAGCGGCAGCCCCGCCTCGCTGAGCAGGCGCAGGACCTCGCCGTAGCTGGCGTCGTGCAGGCGGCGACGGAGTGCGATCGCGGTCATCTCGCAGCGGGAATAGACGGCGAGGGCCTGGTTTTCAGTCTCGGCCATGGGGACGGGCTCCTTTCGGGACGCATCGCGTGCTTCCGAGTTAGCAGAATTTAGAACCGGAACCTGCATCGGGAAACGTGGCGCCCCCGATACCGGCAAAACGGCACGATACTCTGGGTCTGTGCAGCCCGGGCGGCCAGCGCGGGCGCTGCTGGTCAGGCCGGGGTCCCGTCGATCGGCGATTCGGGCGGCAAAACCAGAGCGATGCGCTGGACCGGATGGACTTGCTCGAAGCGGCTGTAGGTGCGGCACCATTGCGCCGCGGCCGCCGACAACCAGGCGGTGACGCGCAGCATGTTCGCGTAGTGAGCCGGCAGATTCCATTGCAGAATCGGTTCGTGGTGGGCGATCCGGTTGCGCAGCGTGCGGATCGGCGTGAGGGGACCGGAAAGGTCCTGCCGCCGCACGCCCTTGCCGTCGTCGCGACGCGCGATCCGGTGCAACGAAACCTGCCACAGACCTTCGTAAGCGGGACTGACCATGGCCGTCCAGAAGCTGAACGACAACGCCGCGACGATCCGGCCGGCCGTGGGGGGACGGCCGTCCTTTCGGATGTCCTCCGCGGCTTTCGCCAACTGCTGGCGCTGGTGTTCGATGGCAAGGAGGCCCTCCCGGTCGAACCACCGCTCCCCCTGCGAGGCCGACATGACCGTGTCGATCCGGTTCCGCAGCACCACTTCGAGCATTTGTAAGGGCGTGTACAGCGCCTCCGATATCTGCGTATTGAGCGTATAGAGATGGCGCGCGTGCTCACGGTCCCCGCCGGCCCACGCAAGGTAGCGGGCGAACCGCTCGGGCGACAGCGCGGCCTCGAATGCCTCGCTTGATGTCATCGGTCTGCCTCAGGGCTCTTGAAATCGGGGAGGGCCGTTGTTACCCTTTGACCTGGAAGCCCCGGTACCGTCTCTGCCTCTGGCATGCGGCCGGGGTAAATTTTTGTCCGGACGCAATCCCGGCCGCCGGCGCGCACATATGCCAGACCCGCTCCGCCTGGCCGGCACCGGCGTCACCAGCAGCACCGCCGGCCCCGTGCACGCCGCCAGCCCGACCAGCATGCCGCCGAGTCCCCCCCAGGCTCCCACCGCATCCCCCCTACCGGAACACCCCGCTATCCCGCAGCCCGTCGAACAAGAACTGCATCGCCAACGCCGCCAGCAGCACCCCCGACACC
>JABBNW010000019.1 GCA_019352115.1 Pseudomonadota bacterium | reverse complement strand
CGGACCCGCGATACCCCCCACCCGCTCCGAACCAGAACGGAAGGGTTCCAAGGGCGAGCCCTTGGCGGGGGTCCAGGGGGCAGCGCCCCCTGGCCTTGCTTGCCTCCCCCGCTCACTCCGCCGACGCGGCCGCCGGCGTTTCGGTGCTGCGGGCTTTCTCGGCGATGCGCGCGGATTTGCCGGACCGCCCGCGCAGATAGTACAGCTTGGCGCGGCGCACGTCGCCGCGGCGGACCACCGCGATTTCGGCGATCGTCGGCGAGTACAGCGGGAACACCCGTTCCACGCCTTCGCCGTAGCTGATCTTGCGCACGGTGAAGTTGCTGTTGAGGCCTTTGTTCGATCGCGCGATCACGACGCCCTCGAAGGCCTGGGTGCGGGTGCGTTCGCCTTCGACCACTTTCACCGACACGCGCACGGTATCGCCGGGGGCGAACACGGGCACCGCGCGCTCGGCGGTCAGGCGGGCAATCTGGTCGGCCTCGTAGGCCTGGATGATATTCATGGGAGGGCGGTCCTTTCGTGCGGATCGGATTAGGTTGCCGCGGGGCTTCTGGCAACGGGGGCGGTGTGGCGTGCCCAGAGGTCGGGGCGGCGGGTTCGGGTAATGGTTTCGGATTCGGCGCGGCGCCAGGCGGCGATGGCGGCATGGTTGCCGGACAGCAGCACGTCCGGCACGCGTCGCCCGCACCAGTCGGCGGGGCGGGTGTAGTGCGGGTATTCCAGCAGGCCGGCGCTGAAGCTTTCCTCCTCCGCGCTCGCCGCGGCGCCCATGACGCCGGGCAGCAGGCGGATGGCGGCATCGAGCAGCACCATCGCGGCGAGTTCCCCGCCGGACAGCACGTAGTCGCCGATGGAGACTTCCTCCAGCCCGCGCGCCTCGATCACCCGCTGGTCGATGCCTTCGTAGCGCCCGCAGAGCAGGATGGCGCCCGGCCCGGCGGCGAGGCGTGCGGCGTGGTCCTGCGCAAACGGGCGCCCGCGCGGGGTGAGCGCCAGCAGCGGCCGGTCGTCGGCGACGGCGGCGATCGCCGCATCCGCCACGTCCGCGCGCAGCACCATGCCGGCGCCGCCGCCGAACGGGGTATCGTCGACCGTGCGATGGCGATCGGTGGCGAAATCGCGAATGTCGAGCGCCTGCAACGACCAGCGCCCGGCCTCACGCGCGCGGCCGGCGAGCGAATGACCGAGCGGGCCGGGGAACATCTCCGGGAACAGGGTCAGCACGGTGGCGCGCCAGGTCATGGGGCCTGGCTCCGGGTCGCGTCGCGGTCCGGCCCATGTGCCGAGGCGCAGCGCACGGCGGCGGGGTCTTCGTCCGCCACGACGATCTCGTCCGGCACGGCCACCACCACCCGCCCGCCGGCGGGATCGACCTCCGGCACCGCGGCGCGGGTGAACGGCACCAGCACGGGCGCCGCGTGGGGACGCGCGATTTCCAGGCTGGCGCCGGCACCGTAGTCGTGCACCGCAACCACTTCCCCCAGCGCCGCGCCGGCGGGATCGACCGCGGCCAGCCCGATCAGGTCGGCGAGGTAGTATTCCTCCGCCGCCGGCGCAGCCAGCCGGGCGCGCGGGATGAACAGCCGCAGATTGACGAGCCGTTCCGCCGCCGTGCGATCGGCCACGGGAACGGCGGCGCCGGCCCGGATTTCGGTGATCGCCGCCACTCCTTCCCCGCACCAGCGCAGGGTGAAGGCGCGGCCGTCCTCGGCCTCCAACACCCCGTACCCGGTCAGGGCCGTGGGCGGGTCGGTGTAGCTGAGCACGTGCGCCAGCCCCCGCACGCCGTGCGGGCGCCCGATCACGCCGAGCAGGACGCGGGAGGCAGGCACCGGATCGCTCAGCCCGCGGCCTTGGCCGCGCGTTCCTGCGCCTTCTTCTTCGGCGCCGATTTCTGCGGCTGCTCGCGCCAGGCCGGCATCGGAGCGAGGCCGGCACGACCGAGGAAGCGCGCCACCCGATCCGTCGCCAGCGCGCCCTGTCCCAGCCAATGCTGCACGCGCGCATCGACGAGGCGGATGCGGTCGGCATGCTCGGCCGGCAGCATCGGGTTGTAGCTGCCCACCTTCTCGATGAAGCGCCCGTCGCGCGGGGAACGGCTGTCGGCCACCACGATGTGGTAGTACGGGCGCTTCTTCGCCCCGGCGCGCGCCAGGCGGATTTTCAGACCCATCGGTTTCGTATCTCCTGTTAAAAGCCCCGGCCGGGCGGCCGGTTGCCTTGAGCCATGCCCTTGGGCAGCAGCGCGGACAGGCCGTGCCGCATCAGCCCTTTCTGCCCGAGCTTGTTCATGCGCTTCATCATCGCGCTCATGTCGTCGAACTGCTTGAGCAGCTTGTTGACGTCCTGCACGGTGGTGCCGGACCCGCTCGCGATGCGCTTCTTGCGCGACGCCTTGATGATATCGGGCGCGCGACGTTCCTTCGGCGTCATCGAGGAGATGATCGCCTCCTGCCGCTTCAGGATTTTGGGATCGAGCTTGGCGTCGTCGAGCTGCGCCTTGACCTTGCCCATCCCCGGCAGCATCCCAAGAATGCCCGACAGCGAGCCCATCCGCCCGATCTGGCGCAGTTGCGCCGCGAGATCTTCCAGATCGAACTTGCCGCGCGCCATCTTGGCCGCGAGTTTCTCGGCCTCGTCCTGGTCGATCGTTTCGCCGGCTTTCTCCACCAGGCCGACGATGTCGCCCATGCCGAGGATGCGGCCGGCGACCCGCTCGGGGTGGAATTCCTCCAGCGCATCGAGTTTTTCGCCAAGCCCCATCAGCTTGATCGGCGCCCCGGTGACCGCGCGCATGGACAGCGCCGCGCCGCCACGGGCGTCGCCATCCATGCGGGTGAGCACGATGCCGGTGATGCCGAGCGCTTCGTGGAAGGCGCGCGCGGTGTTCACCGCGTCCTGGCCGGTCATGGCGTCGACGACCAGCAGGGTTTCCGCCGGGTTGGTGGCGGTGCGGATCGCCTTCACTTCCTCCATGAGGGCTTCGTCGATGGACAGCCGGCCGGCGGTGTCCAGGATGACGACGTCGAAGCCCTCGCGCCGCCCGGTTTCCATCGCCCGCAGGGCGATCTGCACCGGGGTCTGGCCGGCGACGATGGGCAGGCTGGGCACGCCGGCGCGTTCGCCGAGCTGGGCGAGCTGCAATTGCGCGGCAGGACGCTGGGTGTCGAGGCTCGCGAGCAGCACCCGCTTGCGCACCCGCTCCTTCAGCCGCAGCGCGATCTTGCCCGCGGTGGTCGTCTTGCCGGAGCCCTGCAAGCCGACCATCAGCATCGGAATCGGCGCGGCGGCATTGAGATTGAGGGGGACGGCGCCTTCGCCGCCCAGTTCCGCGACCATCACGTCGTTGACGATCTTGACGATCTGCTGGCCGGGGGTGACGCTGCCCAGCACTTCCGTGCTCAGCGCCCGTTCGCGCACCTTGGCGATGAAGTCGCGCACGACCGGCAGCGCGACGTCGGCATCGAGCAGGGCCAGGCGGACCTCGCGCAGCGCCTCGCCGACGTCGGTTTCCGACAGCGCGCCGCGGGTGCGCAGCCGGTCGAAGACCCCGGAGAGCTTGTCGGAAAGCGCCTCGAACACGAACGGACCACTCCATGACAGATCGCGCCGCTGCGCGAGACTTCGCGGAGCGACGGGGCCCCCGCTCTGCGGGCGGGGACCGGACGGACGGGACGACCCCGGATGCGGCGCATATGCGAGCCGGGGGCGCGGCCTGTCAAGATCGGCGCGATCTTCCCCGGGACGCGCGGCCCGGGATGCGCGACCCAGGCGTGCCCGGGGGATGCCGTCCCCGGCGATGCGTGCCCGGGAATGCATGAAAGAATGCCCGCAGTCCCCGGCCGCGATGTCGCGCGGCATCGGCGTCGGGCGGGCATTCTTTCACATGCGCTTCAACCCAGGTGCTTGGCGAAGAATGCGAGGGTTCGGGCCTGCGCCTGCTCGTAGTCGGGCTTGCTGTAGCTGCCCCGCTCGTCGCAGCCGAAACCGTGACCGGCGCCCGCATAGACATAGACCTCGGCCTTCGGCTGCGCCGCGCGCACCGCATCGACGTCGGTCATCGGGATCGAGGCATCCTTCTCGCCGAAATGCATCTGCACCGGGCAGTTCGGGCGCTCGTCCTTGGTGCCCGGAATTCCGCCGCCGTACCAGCAGGACGCAGCGGCGAAAGAATGCGATCGGGTCGCACCCCACCAGGCGACGGTGCCGCCGAAGCAGTAGCCGACGATGCCGAGCTTCTTGCCACCCAGGTGCTTCACCGCCGCCTCCACGTCCGCCATCACCTTGGCGTCGTCGAGCTTCATGCGCAGTTCGCGGCCCTTGCCGATATCCTCCTGGGTGTAGCCGAGCTCGACGCCGGGCTGCGCGCGGTCGAACAAGGCCGGGGCGCAGACGGCGTAGCCCTCGGCGGCGAAGCGGTCGGCCATGTCGCGGACGTGGTGGTTGACGCCGAAGATTTCCTGGATGACCACGATCCCTTTGGTGGCGCTCGCGGATCCGGCGACATAGGCCGACAGGCCGAAGCCGTCGGCGGCGGTCAGGGTGATCGTGGTGCCCATGGTCTTGCGCTCCATTTTGGTGTTCGCGTTGTGCGAGGCACCAAGCATGCCGGGATGCGTCCCGGCGTCAACCATGGCGTCCCAGACGTGATTCCCTTCGGGCCAGGCCGCCCCGGACCGTCCCTGCCGGCCCGCTGTACGCCTCTTATGGGATGACCGATCTTCCACGTCGCGAAAGACCGCTTGCAAGCCGCGCCCGGGCAGGTCATGTGAAGCGGAGAAAGCCCGGGCGAAAGGTCGCGCGCTCGGGGGCGTTCGGGTGCCGCATCGCGCCCGGGGGGTCGGAGGATCGTATGGGTAGCTTCAGCATCTGGCACTGGATGGTGGTGCTGTTGGTCGTGCTGCTGCTGTTCGGCAGCGGCAAGGTCAGCAATCTGATGGGTGACTTCGCGAAGGGCATCAAGTCCTTCAAGAAGAACATGGCCGAGGACGACGACGCCTCGATGGCGGCGAATGTGGAAAAGCCGACCGGCAGCCTGGCCGGTCCCGGCCAGCCGGGCGCCCCCGTCGGCGCAACCCGGACGACCGCAGCCCGCCAGGGCTGACGAACCACGCCCCGGCCTCTCCGGTAGGCACGGCGTGCTGCGCCTGCGCGCGCAGCACCGTGGTACGACCGCCCGCGGGAACAGGGGGCCAAGCGCCGGCATAGGCGCCAATCGCCGGCATACGGCATTGCCGGCACATGGGATTGTCACTGTCCGGGACTGACTCGGACGAGACATACGGAGACAGGTCATGGGCGAATTCAGCATCTGGCATTGGCTGGTGGTGCTGCTGGTCGTGATGCTGCTGTTCGGCAGCGGGAAAGTCAGCGGCCTCATGGGCGATCTCGCCAAGGGCATCAAATCGTTCAAGGCCACGATGGCCGAGGATGATCCGCCCAAGGTGCGTTCGGTCGCGCCGCCTGTGGCCGCGCCGGCGCCTGGAACGCTTGAAGCCGAGCTGGCCGCGGAACGGCCCCCCGCGGCCCCGGTCCGCGCGCCGGTGGAAGCGGCTGCGGCCGCCCCGTCGGAAACGAACCGGGCCGCCTGAGAGTTTGTGAAATAATGCCCGTCAGCCGCCGAGATCGCCCGGAAACCCGAGTAATTTCAACGGGCATTCTTTCACAAGTTCGATTGCTTTTCACGCTCTGAGCGGACGTCCTCGCGGTCGCCCCCCTCGCGATCGCCGGGGAACCGGCCGCGCCGGCAAGGCCCGGAGGGGCACCAATGCCCGCGCCGCGCCCCACTGCGGGCCACCGTCCGCCCCGCGCCAGCCCTTTGCGTGGCGCCACCCAGAACCCGAGAACGATCGCCCCCGACCATCGCGTGAACGCCCCGGCCCCAGGTCGTGCCGCACCGGATCGGACTCGGAGTCTGCCGATGAAGTCCGCGCGTGGCGCCGATTGCGACCGCATCCGGGTCCAGGACGGCATGCATGCACCTCTCCCGCTCTTGCGGCAGAGGTCGCCGCGTGCAGCGCGGCGAATGAGGGCGGCGCGGCACGACCCTTATCCGCCGCTTCGACGCGACCTCTCGCAGAGGGAGGCGTGAAAGAACGGCGCCCAGCCCTTTAGCCGGGCGCACAGGGGCACGTGCCCACCGCCCCGAAATCTCTGCGACCTCAGCCTTCCTCGCCTTTTCTTCTCTGCGCTGGGACAGCCCGATCGGTCCGGACCCGGAACATGCCGGTGGAGTCCGCGCGCGGCGTCGATTGCGACTGCACCCGGTTCCGGGGCGGCGGGCGGGCGCCGACTCCAACCACAGAGAAGAGAAGTCGAGGAAGGCTGAGGGCGCAGAGGGTGCGTCACCGGCCGTAGCTGCGTGCGTCACGTGCAGCACGATGTGGGGGCCGGCTGGGCAGGCGCCGCACCGGAGCCGTTTCTCCCATCAAGGTGCGGCGACCGCCGACCGCGCGCCGGCTCCTTGGCCGAGCGTGCTTCCTGCTGCGCGGCCTGATCCTGCGCGCAGGGCTGACGACAAGAGAATTGCGGCCGTTCGCAAAAATATGTTGCCTCAGCCGGGCATATGTTCTATGTATGTTCGGACCCCATGATCCCCGCCCCCCTCCTCGATTGTCTTGTCGCGTTGCTCGCCTGGCTGGCCGAGCGCCTCGCCGAAATACGCGAGCAGGCCGCCTTGTGCGGTCAGGCTGGGTGCGACCAGGCAGGGCGCGACCACAACCCTGCGATGGCCGCCCTGCTGGCCGCCGATCCTGCCTCCGCTGGACAGGATGCTCGGGGTGGATTGCCCGGGCGGCTGCCCGCCGCGCGGTTGCGCCACCCGCCGGCGATCCTGGTGCCCGGTGGGCGCGCGGACGCCGCAACGGCGGCGGCCGGCCACCCCGGCGCGCGGTCGCAGCACGTTTCCATGTCGGACATCGCCGCGCGGTGCTGCCTGGCCCGCCACCGGTGGGCGGACCAGGCCACCGCTCCGGCACGGCTGCGCGGCGGGGCTGAGCCTGTCGGATGGAACGCAAATTCGGCGCCGGGCCGATGCGGCCGACGCACGCCCTAATCGTTACGATATCGTACCGAATAGCCACCCCCGGGGGCCTGAGCCGGTCTCCGCGGGACCGCAGGGTCTCTCGCGGCCAGCCATGCGGCCGCCGGACATGGGGCCGATCAGGCCTTCGCCCCCAGCGATCGCCCCGGTGCTCTTGACTCCATCCCTCCCCCGGTCTGCCATCCCGCCCGCTCACGCCGCACCTGCGCGTCACGGGAGAACGTCGGCTTGCCCCAATTATCGCTGCACAGTCCGGTCGGCGACCTGACCGTCTCGGAACACGACGGGGCAATCGTCGCGCTCGACTGGGGCTGGGGGCGGGACCAGACCGAGACCCCGCTGCTCGCCCGCACGCGCGCCGCATTGTTCGCCTATTTCGACCGCGAACGGTCCACCTTCGATCTGCCGCTCGCCCCCGCCGGCACCGCTTACCAGCACCGCGTCTGGGCCGCCCTGCAAGCGATCCCGTACGGCCGCACCCGCAGCTACGCCGAGCTCGCCGCCGCGGTCGGCAGCGTCGCGCGCGCGGTCGGCCAGGCCAATGCGGCCAATCCGATCCCGATCCTGATCCCGTGCCACCGGGTGGTTGCCGTCGGCAGCCTGGGCGGCTACTCGGGCGGCGACGGGGCCGCGACAAAGCGCGCGCTGCTCGACCTGGAAGCCGCGCCCCTGCTCTGAACGAACGATCCCCCTCTTTCTCGCACGGAGACTACGATGACCAAGGCCATCCGCATCCACGCCCCCGGCGGTCCCGAGGCGATGAAATGGGAAGACGTGCCGGCCCCCGAGCCCGGGCCGGGCGAAGTCGTCGTCAAGCACGAAGCGATCGGACTCAATTACATCGACGTCTATTTCCGCACCGGCCTCTACAAGGCGCCGTCGATGCCGCTCACGATCGGCATGGAAGGCGCCGGCACCGTGACCGCGCTCGGCGCCGGCGTGAGCGAATTCGCCGTCGGCGACCGGGTCGCCTATGCGGGCGCCATCGGCGCCTATGCCACCGAACGCGCCCTGCCGGCCGAGAAGCTCGTGAAACTTCCGGCCGAGATCGACTTCAAGACCGGCGCGGCCATGATGCTGCAAGGCATGACCGCGCAATACCTGGTCCGCCGCACCCATGCGGTGAAACCGGGCGAAACGATCGTCGTGCACGCCGCCGCCGGCGGGGTCGGGCTGATCCTGTGCCAATGGGCGAAGCATATCGGCGCCACCGTGATCGGCGTCGTGTCCTCGGAAGCCAAGGCCGAGCTCGCGCGCGCGAACGGCGCCGCGCATACCGTGGTGGGCTACGATAAGCTCGTTGCCGAGGTGAAGCGGATCACCGGCGGCGCGATGGTGCCGGTGGTCTATGACAGCATCGGCAAGGACACGTTCCACGCCAGCCTCGATTGCCTCGCCCCGCTCGGGCTGATGGCGAGCTACGGCAGCGCGTCGGGCCCGGTGCCGCCGTTCGATATCGGCGTCCTGGCGGCCAAGGGCAGCCTCTTTCTCACCCGCCCGTCGCTCGCGACCTATGTGGCCAAGCGGGCGGATCTGGTCGCGACCGCCAACGACCTGTTCGAGATGGTCCGGCTGGGCGCCGTGAAGATCGCGGTCAACCAGACCTTCGCACTGAAGGACGCGGCGGCGGCGCATATCGCGCTGGAGTCGCGCCAGACCACCGGCAGCACCGTGCTGCTGCCCTGATCGGGGCAGATCGCGCCCGACCGGGTCGCGCACGCCCGCGGCGGGCCGTGCTCGGGGGTCGGGCGTGCGGGTAGGGTCCATGTCGCGCGCCCCCGCCGACCTCGCCCGGCTGCCGTTGCGCTTCGATCCGCGCGCCGCCAGCCTTGCCGAGGGCGTGCGCGCGGCCCTCTCGGTCGCGGTGATCGTTGCGGTCGGGACCTGGCTGCACCAGCCGCTCGCTGCGGTCGCCGCCCTCGGCGCGCTGCTCACCTGCCTGTGCGACCCGGGCGGGCCGCTGCGCGCGCGGATCGGGCCGCTGCTGGGCTTCGCGGTGCTGGGCGCCGCGGCGACGGGGGGCTTCGGCCTGGCCCGGGCCGGCGGGATCGCGGTCGCGCTGCCGCTCGCCGCACTCGCCATCTTCGCTTGCAGCTTTGCCCGGGTATTCGGCCAGGCCGGGCTGCAGATGGGCAACCTCATCACCGTCATGGTGGTGATCGGGCTCGACGCGCCGCTGCCGCCGCGCACCGCGGCCGTCGTCGCCGGGCTGTTCCTGGCCGGCGGGCTGTGGGCCAGCCTGCTCACCCTGGCGATCTGGCGCATCCATCCGTATGGCCCCGCGCGGCAGGCGATCGCCGGCGCCTTTCGCGCGCTCGCCCGGCTCGGCGACGACCTGCAGGCCTTGCTGATCGCCGCCGGCGCCCCTGCCGGCGCGACCGACGCGCGCTGGGCCGCCCACGCGCGCACCTATCGCCGCTCCGCGCGGGAGGCGATCGAGGCGGCGCGCACGATCGTACTCGGCACCGTGCGCGCCCGCGGCCCGGTGAGCCGCCGCGGCACCGAGGCCCTGATCCGCCTGGAAGCCGCCGATCAGGCGTTCGGCGCCCTGATCGCGCTGTCCGACTGCCTGGAGCAGGAGACGGCGCCCCTGCCCCGCGCCGCCGCCGCCCAGGCCCTGCGCCGCCTGCGGCCCCTGCTGCGGAGCCTTGCCAGCGCGATCGAGACCGACCGCTTTGCCCGCACCGACCGCCTCGCCGCCAGCCTGGACGGGATGGAGCGCGGGTTTGCGTCGCTGCCGCCGGACGACCGGGTCCGCGTGCTGCTCGCCGCCATCGCCGCGCGCCTGCGCATCGCGCTGACCCTCGCCACCCCCACCGGGGCCCCCATCGGGACGGCGGACCGCGCCGCGCCCGGTGTGGCCTGGTGGCAGCGTGCACGCGATACGATCGGCGGCAACCTCGATCGCGACTCGTTGCCGCTGCGCCATGCCCTGCGCGCGGCGCTGGCGGCGGTCCCGGCGCTCGGCTTCACCCTGGCGCACCCGACCCCGTACGGGCACTGGCTCACCATCACCCTCGTGCTCACCATGCAGCCCTATTTCGGGCTGACCTGGTTGCGCGCGCTGGAGCGGATCGGCGGCACCGTCGCCGGCGGCCTGCTCGCCGCGGGATTGGCCTTCGTGCTGCACGGACCGCTGGCGATCGCGGCGGCGCTGTTCCCGCTCGCGATGCTCAGCCTGTCGTTGCGGACGGTCAGCTATGCGTTGTTCATCACGACCCTGACGCCGATGATCGTGCTGCTGGTGGAACTCGACCTGCCGGGCACGAGCGAACCCACCATCGCCCTGATGCGCGCCCTTTATACGGTGGCGGGCGGACTGCTCGCGGTCGCGTCCTGTTTGGTGCTGTGGCCGAGCTTCGAGCCGGCGCGGGTCGACGGCGAAGTGCGGGCCGCCATCGCCGCGCATGCGCGCTATGCGGACAGCCTGCTCGCCGCGCTGGTCGATGCACATTGCTTCGGCACCACCACGTGGGCGGATGTGGAAACGGCACGCCGCGCGGCCGGCCTTGCCAGCAACAACCTCGAGGCCTCGTTGTCGCGCGCCCTGCTGGAACCGCGCCGTGCCGGCTTCGCCCGGTTCGAACCCGCGCTTGCGATCGACGCCGCCCTGCGCCGCATGGCCGGGCGGCTCTTGGCCTTGCAACACGACCCCGATGCGGCCGCGCTGCCACCCGAACAGGCGCGGCCCTGGCGCGCGTGGATCGCGGCGAACCTGGCGGCCCCGATCGGCACGCCCCCGAGCCCGGCCCCGGTCACGCCGACGGACGGCAGCGCGGCGGCGGCGCTGCACCGGATCGCCCGCCAGATCGCGCTGATCCATGGTACGGCCGAGCGCTTCGAAGCCGCGTGAGCGACCCTTCCCCCTCTCCCCGCGCTTGCGGGGGAGGGTCGGGGTGAGGGGCGCGCGCGGCGGCCGAAGTTTCCTACTCGGCTGCCAGGATGTGCTTCGGGTCGGCGCCGACCCGGTTGCTGCCGCTGCCGGTGGCGCGCGCCAGGGTGAAGTCGTAGCGGACCGCGGGCATGCCTTGGACCGGGGCGTCCGGGTCGTTGGCCACCGGGGCGATGACCAGCGGCGCGGAGACGCCGAACACCGTATCGCTGTCGATATGGGGATCGTCGCTGAAATAGAGCGCCGTCACCAGTTCCCGGTAGCCGGGCGCGCCGATCAGGAAGTGCACATGCGCCGGGCGGCAGCCGTGCCGTCCCTGGCGGTGCACGAGATCGCCCACCGGCCCGTCCATCGGGATGGTGTAGCCGAGCGGGCGAACGGTGCGGACGTGGAACCGCCCCTCCGCGTCGCAATGGACGTTGCCGCGCATGTCCATGTTGGCGCCGCCGTCGACCTGGAGATCGTACCAGCCCTCGGCATTGGTCTGCCAGAGCTGGATGAACGCACCGGGAATGCCGCGTCCGTCGGCGTCGGTGACCCGGCCGTACAGCAGCAACTCCGCCCGCTTCGCATCCGCGAGGATGCTGCCGCCGATCGGCACCTCCGGCGCGTCGTCGCGATAGAACGGGCCGAGCAGGCTGGAGGTGGTGCCAAGCTCGGTCGCCTCGCGGTCGTGCATGAGGTTCACGAGCGCCGACAGGCCGAGCACGTCGGCGAGCAGGATGAACTCCTGCCGGGCCGGCGTGCAGGCCTGGCCGACCTTGGTGAGGAAGCCGATCGCGGTCAGCCACTCGTCGGGCGTGAGCCGGACGTCGCGGGCGAAGTCGTGCATGTGGCGCACCAGGCTCGCCATGACTTCGCGCAGCCGGGCGTCCTTGGTCGTCGCCATCTGGTCGAGCACGGCGTCGGTGACGGTCTCGACGGTCAGGTCCTGCATGGGGCTTCCTCCCGCGCGGCGGCCTATTCCGCCGCGGCGCGTTCCGGTTGGAACGATGTCATCACTTCGGCGGCGAAGGCGCGCAAATTGGCAACCGAGGCGCGCGGATCGACCAACAGGATGTTTTCCACCCCGCCGTCACGCAGCCGTTCCAGCTTGGCGACGACCTCCTCCGGCGTGCCGAGCAGCGGCGCGTCGTCGTGGCGCACGTCGTCCGGTGCCAGTTCGCCGCGGCGCAGGTCGCCGATCGTGTTCAGCACCTGGGCGCGGGTCGCATAGGCCGCCTCCCGCTCCTCGTCGCTGTGCACGAGTTGCAGCGCGCGCGTGGTGCCGACCATCGCCGGATCGTAAGGCCGGCCGATCTTCGCGCATTCCTCGCGGAAAATCCCGACCCGTTCGATGGTGATCCCGATCGAGCCGAGCTGATCGAGCAACAGATTGTAGCCCTCCCGCGCCGCGCGGCGGATCGAGTCCGGGCTGCCGGCGGCCAGCCACAGCGGCGGGTGCGGCAGCTGGATCGGCGTCGGTTCGACCACGATGTTCTCGTAGTGCCAGCGCTTGCCGTGATGGGAGAAGCGGCCATCGCTGGTCCAGGCCTTGCGGATGACTTCCACCGCCTCGTCGAAGCGCTCGGTCGCTTCGTCCTGGGGGATGCAGAAGCCGGCGAACTCGGCGGCGCGATAGCCCTTGCCGACGCCGAGATCGAGCCGGCCGCCGGACAGCAGATCGAGCGTCGCCGCCTGTTCGGCCACCAGCACCGGGTTGTGCCACGGCAGCACCACGACCGCGGTGCCGAGCCGGATGCGGGTGGTGCGCGCCGCCAGGTAGCCGAGCAGGCTCATGGAAGCGGAGACCTGGCCCTGGCCGGTGAAATGGTGCTCGACCAGGAAGACGCTATCCAGGCCGAGACGCTCCGCCTCGACGACGTAGTCGATGAAGTCGCGGTAGCCGTGGCTGTCGCCGTAGCCGACCGCCGGTCCCGCCATGCGCTTGGTGCGTGCGCCGCCGAACAATCCGAACCGCATTTTTCGGCCTCCGAGGACGTTCCTGTTGGTTGAATTGGCCGGATCATGGCCCCCCGCCGCTGGCATGGTCAAGCCGGCATGGTCAAGCCGGCCGCTTGCCAGCGAGCCCGCAAGCGACAACACTGGGCCTGATATAAGACTGGGCCGATAAACGTCAGGAAATGTCGGGGAACCATGGGTCCCTTTGCAAATCTTCTCGCCAACGCGATGGTCGCGGGGCTGCTGCTCGGCGGCTTCTACGCCCCTTCGCCTATGCCTCGTTCCAGGTGCTGACCCAGGCGGTCGCCGCGGTCGGGCTCGACCACGCCAAGCTCGCGGAGCACATCCATGCGGCCACCTTCAAGACCATGGTGGGCGACATCAAGTTCGGCGCCGACGGCGAGTGGGCGCACGAGCGGATGCTGCAGTCGCAGTTCCAGGGCGTGAGCGGCAACGCCGTGCAGCAGTTCATGGACCCGGCGCGCGAGGTGGTGCTGAGCCCGGCGGAGTACAAGACCGGCGCGCTCGTCACCCCGTTCGGCGCGGCCTGACGGGAGCGCCGCAGATGACCGTACGCAACGCGATCGTCACCGGGGGTTTGCGCGGGCTTGGCCGGGCGATGGCCCTCGGCCTGCTCGATGCCGGCCACAATGTGCTCGCCGTCGGCCACCTGGCCGAGGACGTGGAGGAGATGGAACGGCTGGCCGCCGGCCGGCCGCTGGTGCCGCTGCTCGCCGATCTGCGCGAGCCGGCGGCGTGCGACCGGGTGGTGGCGGCGGCGCGGGCGCGGTTCGGCGGGATCGATATCCTGGTGAACAACGCCGGCCTGACGTTCACCTACATCGACCCGCCGCGCTTCGTTGCCGGGCCGCGCAAATTCTACGAGCTGACCGACGAGATCACCCGCAACGTGATGGCCGCGAACTACGTCGCTGCCGAGCACATGGCCCGTCGCGTCGCCCCCGAGATGATCGCGCGCGGCTGGGGCCGGATCGTCAACGTCACCACCAAGCTCGACACCATGAACCAGAAGGGCAGCGGCCCGTACGGCCCGTCCAAGGCCGCGCTCGAGATGGCGACCGAGGTGTGGGCGAAGGAGGTCGCGGGCACCGGGCTCACGATCAACATCGTCAACCCCGGCGCCGGGGCGAACACACCGGGGATGGCGCAGGAGATGCGCGACTGGTCGGCGCAGGGAACGAAGCCGCGGCTGGTGGAGCCGCGCGAGATGGTGCCGCCGCTGCTGTTCGTCGTCTCGCCCGCCGCCGATGCGGTGAACGGGTTCCGCTTCGACGCCAATGCCTGGAACCCGAACCTGCCGCCCGAGCACGCCGCGCGCGACACGGCCCGCCCGGCCGGGTTCGAGTTCTATCCGCGCCGCGCGTGGGACCAGGAGGACGACCGATGACCACCGCCCCGCTCGATCCCGCCGCCATCCGCCTGCACCGCAAGGGGAGCGGCCCGGCGCTCGTGCTGCTGCACTGCCTCGGGATGACGCACCGGCTCTGGGAGCCGCTCGATCCGCTGGCCGACCGTTTCACCCTGCTGTCCTACGACCTGCCTGGGCACGGACAGACGCCCTTGCCGGCCGCGCCGTATGGGGTGGAGGAACTGGCCGACCAGCTCGCCGCCGCGCTGCGGCGGGAGGGGATCGCGCGGGCCCATGTCTGCGGCCTGTCGCTCGGCGGCCTGGTGGCGCAATGCTTCGCCGCCGTCCACCCGGACCTGACCGACCGGCTGGTCCTGGCCGACACCACGCCGCGCTACACCGACGAGATGCGCGCGATGTGGGTGACCCGCGCGGCGGCGGCGCGGCGCGACGGCGTGGCGTCGCTGGTGCCCGGCCTGCTGAAGATCTGGTTCACCGCGCCGTTCCTGGAAGCCGACCCGCCGGCGGTGCGCTTCGTGCGCGACACCCTGTCGGCCTGCGACGGCGAGGGCTACGCGCGCGCCTGCGAAGCGCTCGGCGCCGCCGAGCTGCGCCCGCTCGCTGCGCGCATCGCCGCACCGACCCTGGTCCTGTGCGGCGATGCGGAGAGCGTGGCGTTCCAGGACGCGGCCCGCTGGATGGGCGAACACATCGCGGGCGCGCGGCTGGAATGGATCCGCGAAGCCGCGCATTGCTCGGTCCAGCAGCAACCCGAGCGGTGGCGCGAGCTGCTCGGCGGCTTCCTGGCGTGAACGCGGCTTAGCGGTTCATACCGCGCACCGCCTCGACCACCGCCTTCGTCACCTCCACGGTGGTCGCCTTGCCGCCGAGGTCCGGCGTCATCAGCCCGCTCGCGCAGACCTGCTCCACCGCGCGCATCAGCAGAGCCGCGGCCGGCTTTTCGTCCAGATGTTCCAGCATCATCGCCGCGGTCCAGAAGCTCGCCACCGGATTGGCGATCCCCTTGCCGGTGATGTCGAAGGCGGAACCGTGGATCGGTTCGAACATGGACGGGCTGCGCCGTTCCGGATCGACATTGGCGGTCGGCGCGATGCCGAGCGAGCCGGCCAGCGCCGCGGCCAGGTCCGACAGGATATCGGCGTGCAGGTTGGTCGCCACCACGGTGTCGATCGAACCGGGCTTGCGGACCATGCGCATGGTCATCGCATCGACCAGTTCCTTGTCCCAGGTGACGTCCTGGTAATCGTGCGAGACCAGCGCGGCGATCTCGTCCCAGAACACCATGCCGTGCCGCTGCGCGTTCGATTTCGTCACCACCGTCAGGTGCTTGCGCGGGCGGGCGCGGGCGAGGTCGAAGGCGAAGCGCATGATCCGCTCCACCCCGCGGCGGGTGAAGATGGCGGTCTCGGTCGCCACCTCCTCCGGCAGGCCGCGGTGGGTGCGCCCGCCCTGGCCGGCGTATTCGCCCTCCGAGTTCTCGCGCACGATCACCCAGTCGAGATCCCCGGGCCCGACGTCGCGCAGGGGCGAGACGATGCCGGGCAGGATGCGGGTCGGGCGGACGTTGGCGTACTGGTCGAAGCCCTGGCAGATGGCGAGCCGGAGGCCCCAGAGCGTGATGTGGTCGGGCAGGTTCGGATCGCCGACGGCGCCGAAATAGATCGCGTCCGCCGTGCGCAGCCACGCCAGCCCGTCGGGCGGCATCATCACTCCGTGCTTGCGATACCAGTCCGAACCCCAATCGTATTTGTCCACCGCCAGGGTGAACCCGCCGTCGCGGCTCGCCACCGCATCGAGCACTTCGAGCCCGGCGGCGATCACTTCGGGGCCGATGCCGTCGGCGGGGATGGCGGCGATACGATGGGTGCGGCTGGCTGGCATGGGCAGGGTCCTCGGCAACAGCATGGGTGGAGCGGGCGAGGCGGTTCGTTGGGCGAAGCCCGCCGGCAGGTCAAGGGTCCGCTCGCTCCCGCTGGGCCATTGCTCCCGCTGGGCCATTGCTCCCGTTGCGAGGCACGGGCGCCAGGCTCAGCGGTAGGTCGCCACCCAGCGGCGGTCGAGCCACGCCTTCCACCCCGCCGCCCCACGCCCGGCCAGGCTCCAAACGCCGCGCCAGGCCACCGCCCGCCCGTCGCCAAGGCCGAGGATCGCGAGCGCCCGGCGCTGCGGCCGCCACGGGTGCGGCGCCTGACCGCGCAGGGCGCGGCGCAGGTTCATCGCCAGCACCGGCCCGGCGCGCACCGCCCACACCCCGGCCTTGGGCCGCGCGACCCCCGAAATCGCCGCGCAGTCGCCGGCAGCGAAGACGCGCGGGTGGCTGACGCTGCGCAGCCCGGCATCGACCTGCACGCAGCCATCGGCATCGCAGGCGAGGCCGGCAGCGGCGAGCAGCGCCGGTCCGACGACCCCGGTTGCCCAGATCACCGCGGCCACCGGCTCGTCGGTGCCATCGGACAACGCCAACCGACCGTCGTGCATCGCCCCCGCCCGAACCCCGGCCCGCACCTCCACCGCGGCTGCCGCCAGTGCCGCCGCGGCCACGCGCCGGGCCCGCGCCGGCGCCTCCGGCAGCGGCGCCGGAGCCGACCCGACCAGCAGGATGCAGGCCCGCCGGGCAAACCGGTGCGCCAGCGCCAGCGCCAGTTCGGTGCCGCCGGCGCCATCGCCGACCACCGCGAGGCGCGCGCCGGCGGGCAGGGTGCCATCCAGCCGGGTCAGCCGGTCAAGAAAGCGACCGATCGGCTTCACCGGGATCGCCCCCTCCCCGGCCGCATCCGCTGGCATCCGCGGCTCACCGCCGATGTCGATCGATAACATGTCGAACCCGACCGCGGCCCCGTCGGCGAGCACCACCCGACCCACCACGAGGTCGATCGCCACCGCCTCCGCCACGATCAGCCGCGCCCCGGCACGCGCGGCCAGCGGGGCGAGGTCGATCGCGGCCTGCGTCACCGCGCAGTCGCCGCGGATCACCGCCGGTAGCAGGCCCGAGTAGAGGCTGCGCGGCTCGCGCGCGATCAGGGTCAGGCGGACGCCCGGCTCCGGGCGGCGGGCGAAACGGCGCAGCACCTCCACCTGGGCATGGCCGCCGCCGAGCAGAACGAGGTCGCGCCCGCCTGGCTCATGCGCCCCCTGGCTCATGCGCCCCCTGGCTCATGCGCCCCCTGGCTCATGCGCCCCTTGGCTCACACGCCGGCGCGCTGCGGATCAGGCATTGGTGATGCCGCCGTCGACCGTGATGGTCTGGCCGGTCACGTAGGAGGAGTCTTCCGAACAAAGGAAACGGATCACCCCCGCCACTTCCTCCGGTCGGCCCCAGCGGCGCAGCGGGATGTCGGTGCGGTAGGCCTCGCCCCGCTCGGCGATCAGGGTGGTCGTCATCGCGGTCTCGATCACCCCCGGCGCCACCGCGTTCACCAGCACATCGGGCGCGAGTTTGCGCGCCAGCGAACGGGTGAGGCCCACGAGGCCACCCTTGGCCGCCGCATAGGCGGCGCGGTCCGGGCTGCCGCGGCGGTAGGCGAGCGAGCTTGCGAACACGATCCGTGCCGGCCCGCGCGGGCCCGCCGGGGGGGCGGCGCGCGGGAGGAAGGCCACCGCCATGTCGTAGGCGTTGGTGAGGTTGGCGGCGATCGCGCGATCCCAGACGCCGTGATCCTCCGCCGCCAGCGGATCGGGCTCGAACAACCCGGCCAGATGGATCAGCGCCGCGACCTTGCCGCCGGCCTGATCGAGCGCGGTCGCGCAGTCGGCCGGCGTGCCGAGATCGGAACACCAGGCGGCGAGCCGGGCGGTGCCGAGCGCCTGCTCCGCAGCCTCCAGCCGCGCCGCATCGCGATCGATCAGCAGCACATGCGCGCCGCCTTCCAGGAACAGCCGCGCGGTGGCAAGGCCGATGCCGCCGGCGCCGCCGGTGATGGCGATGCACTGGCCCGCGAAGCCCGCCACCTCAGGCCGCTTTCGCCAGGCCGAACCGGTCGGCCATCACCTGCACCCGCAGCATGAAGCGCGGCTCGTCCGGCAGGTAGTCGGCGATGGCGTTGTGGTTGGTGCCGATATTATCCCACATAAGCACATCGCGCTCGGTCCAGCGATGCACATGGAGGTAGTCGACGCGATCCTGATGGCGGAACAGGAAATCGAGGATTTCGCCCGATTCCTGGGCGTCCATCCCGTCGATCCACATCGTGTAGCCGGGGTTGGCGTACAGCACCATGCGCCCGGTGATCGGATGGCGACGGAAGATCGGCTGCGACACGGGCGGCTTTTTCGCCCGCTGTGCGGGCGTGAGCGGCTTGCGGAGCGAACCGGGGCGGGCGCGCATCATGTCCCAGAACTTGGCGAAGTCATGCGTCGCGGTGCGGCCTTCCAGCCGGCGCTTCAGGTCTTCCGGCAGGTCGTCGTAGGCGGCGTGCATGTTGCGGAACTGGGTCTCGCCGAGCGGCTTGCCGTGGCGGAGCGGCACGTGGCGGGCGTGCAGCACGTTCGCAAGCGCGATGTCGTGCGAGTAGGACATGTCCGTATGCCAGCCCTGGCCGGCGTCGTTCAGACCGAGCGGGCGGCCGGCGGCGTCCTTCATGTTGGACAACACCATCACCTCCGGCGTGGCCGGATCGTGCGCGAGGCCGGCGACGTTGACCTCCAGGGTGCCGAAGCGGCGGCCGAAGGCGGCGAGCGCGGCGGCGTCCAGGCCCTGGTCCGGGAAGCTCAGCACGCCGTGCGCGCCGAGCGCGGCCATGAGCGCGGCGGTCGCGTCTTCGCCGATCGGGCGCGCGAGGTCGATACCGTTGATCCGCGCACCGAGCGCCTGGCCGGTCGGGGTGATCTGCATGGGCGGTCCCTCCTGCGAGCGGGGCGATATCAGCGGATCGTGGGGCGGAGGGGAAGGGCCGCGCGGTTCAGTGGTGCGAGGCGAGCTGCCAGATCGCGAACATCGCACCGGTGATGGTGACGATGTTGACGAACACCGCGGCGATGATCCACTGCGCGGTGCTGGTGCGCAACGCGGCGATTTCGCTACGCACGGAAGCGATTTCGGTGCGCAGCTCGGTGCGTACGGAGGCGAGCCCCGAGCTCAGATCGGTGCGCACGGAAGCGATTTCGGTGCGCAGCTCGGCACCAAGGGTCGCGATCTCCGCCCGCAGCTCGGCGCCAAGGGTCGCGATCTCCGCCCGCAGTTCCGCGATATCCGCCTTGGTCGCCAGGTCGCCCGAGATCGCGTCCGACAGCGCCTCGGCCGCGCCGACCGCCTGGTCGTGCGTGAAGCCCGCCTGTTCCAGGCGGCGGGAGAGCTTCAGCGTGTCGAACAGAACCGCCATCGTGACGGACACCCTAACAGGTCAGGCCGGGCCTGTCGCGCCCGACATGCCCGACAACGCCCCCGGGGGGGCGCAACGATCACACCCGACGCACCACGTAGCACGCCTCAAGCGCCGCCACGATCGCCGCCGCGTGGTCCGGATCGCGCGCCTCCACCATCACTTCCAGCTCGGCCGCCTGCACGGATTCGGCAGCGAACAGCCGCTGGTGCGACACCTCGATGATGTTGCCGCCGGATCCGCCGATCCGCCCGGCTATATCGGCCAGCACCCCGGGCCGGTCGGGGATCTGCATGTGCAGCCGCAGCAGCCGCCCGTCGCGCAGCAGGGTGCGCAGCAGCACGTTGGACAGAATCCGCGCGTCGATGTTGCCGCCACAGACCGGCACCCCGACCCGCCGGCCGGCGAACCGTTCCGGAAACGTCAGCAACGCGGCCAGACCGGCCGCGCCGGCGCCCTCGGCGACCACTTTCGCGCCCTCGACCAGCAGCCCGATCGCCTGTTCGATGGCCCGTTCCGGCACCACCAGCACCTCGATCCCCAGCGCGCGGATCACCGCGAGCGGGGCTTCGCCCACGTCGCGCACCGCGATGCCCTCGGCGATCGTGGGCCCGCCCACCGACACCGCCCGCCCGGCCAGGCGCTGGGCCATGGCGGCGTAGCCTTCCACCTCCACTCCGAACACCGCGATATCCGGACGCACTCCGCGCGCGGCCACGGCGCAGCCGGCGAGCAGGCCGCCACCGCCGACCGGCACCACCAGGGTATCCAGCGCCGGCGCGTCTTCCAGCAGTTCAAGCGCCAGGGTCCCCTGCCCGGCCATTACCGCCGGATCGTCATAGGGATGGATGAACACCAACCCCTCCTCGGCCGCGAGCGCCTGGGCATGCGCCGCCGCCTCGGCCAGTGTTTCCCCGTGCAGCACCACCCTGGCGCCCCAGGCGGCGGTGCGGGTCACCTTGGTGGAGGGGGTGAACGCCGGCATCACGATGGTCGCGGCGATGCCGAGCCGCGCGGCATGGCGCGCCACCGCCTGGGCATGGTTGCCGGCGGACATGGCGATCACGCCACGGGCACGCTCGCCCGCAGATAGCAGCGCCAGCCGGTTGGCCGCGCCCCGCTCCTTGAAAGCGCCGGTAACCTGGAGATTGTCGAGCTTGAGCGTGACCTCCGCCCCGGTGGCCCGCGAAACGGCATCGGAGGCCAGTACCGGCGTGCGCCGCACTGCCCCCGCGATGCGCTCCGCCGCCGCCCGCACATCGGCGAGCGTGATCATCCGCGGCTCACGAGAAGCGGATTTCAAGGATCTCGTACGACCGGTCGCCGCCGGGCGCCGGCACGGACACCGACTCGCCCACTTTTTTGCCGATCAGCGACTTGGCGAGCGGGGAGGTCACGGACAGCCGGCCGGATTTGATGTCGGCCTCATGCAGCCCGACGATCTGGTAGCTGGCTTCCTTCTCCGTCTCCTCATCAACCAGGCGGACCACGGCGCCAAATTTCACATGGTCGCCGGACAGGGTGGAGATATCGATCACTTCCACCGAGGAGACGATCTCCTCCAGCTCGGCGATCCGCCCCTCGATAAAGGACTGGCGTTCGCGCGCCGCGTGGTACTCCGCGTTCTCCGACAGATCCCCATGCGTCCTCGCCTCGGCGATCTGGCGGATGATCGACGGCCGCTCGACGCTTTTCAGGTGGCGGAGTTCCTCTTCCAGCCGCTGCAGGCCGGGGGCGGTCATCGGGAACTTCTGCACTTCAGGGTCCTCGCGCTAAGCCGGGTCGGGAGTACGACAACGCCTCCCCGACGGCCGAGCCATGGCCCGGTCGCTCGGGAAGCGTCAGAACGATCCGCGAAAGTAGGACTGGAGCGGCGCGACTTCAAGCATTCCCCCGCGCAGCGCCGCGATGGCGTGCACCGCCGCCTTCGCACCCGCCATGGTGGTGTAGTGCGGCACGCCGTGGGTCAGGGCGCCGCGGCGGATGGCGAAGCTGTCGGCCACCGACTGCGGGCCGGAGGCGGTGTTGATCACCAGTTGCACCTCGCCGGACAGGATGGCGTCGACGCAGTGCGGCCGGCCTTCCAGCACCTTGTTCACCACTTTCACCGCCAGCCCGGCATCGCGGATGCAGGCGGCGGTGCCGCGCGTCGCCAGGATCGCAAAGCCCATATCGGTCAACCGTCGGGCGAGCGCGGGCACTCCGCGCTTGTCGCTGTCCTTTACCGAGAGGAAGACGGTGCCCGCCTGCGGCAGGATCACGCCCGCGCCGAGCTGGGATTTGGCGAAGGCGCGCTCGAAGCTGGAATCGAGGCCCATCACCTCCCCGGTCGATTTCATCTCCGGGCCCAGGATCGTATCGACCTCGGGGAAGCGGGCGAAGGGGAACACCGCCTCCTTCACCGCCACATGCGGCGCCACGCCCTGGTCGTCGAGCCGGAATTCAGCGAGCCGCGCCCCGGCCATCACCCGGGCGCCGATCTTCGCCACCGCGACCCCGGTCGCCTTGGCAACGAAGGGCACGGTGCGGGAGGCGCGCGGGTTCACCTCCAGCACGTAGATCACGTCGTCCTTGATCGCATATTGCACATTCATCAGCCCGACGACGCCGAGCGCGCGCGCCATCGCCTCGGTCTCCGCCTTCAACTCGGTCACGGTGGCGGGGGACAGGGTGTAGGGCGGCAGAGCGCAGGCGGAATCGCCGGAATGGATGCCGGCCTCCTCGATATGCTCCATCACGCCGGCGACATAGACGGTCTCGCCGTCGCTGATGCAGTCGACATCGACCTCGATCGCGTCGTTCAGATAGCGGTCGATCAGGATCGGCCCGCGCGTGATGTCGGCAGCCGAGATGCGCATCGCTTCGCGCATGTAGCGGTGCAGGCCGGTGCGGTCGTAGACGATCTCCATCGCCCGCCCGCCCAGCACGTAGCTCGGGCGGATCACCACCGGATAGCCGATGCGCTCGGCGATCGCCTCGGCTTCCTCGGCGGAGCGCGCGGTGCCGTTTTCCGGCTGGCGCAGGCCGAGCCGGTGCAGCAGCAGCTGGAAGCGCTCGCGGTCCTCGGCGACGTCGATCGCATCGGCGCTGGTGCCGAGGATCGGGATCCCCGCGGCGGTCAGCGCCTGCGACAGTTTCAGCGGCGTCTGCCCGCCGTACTGCACGATGCAGCCGAGCAACGTGCCGGCCTGCTGTTCGCGGCGGACCAGGGCGATGACGTCTTCCGCCGTCAGCGGCTCGAAATAGAGCCGGTCGGAGGTATCGTAGTCGGTGCTGACCGTTTCGGGGTTGCAGTTGACCATGATGGTCTCGAACCCGGCCTCGCGCAGCGCATAGGCGGCGTGGACGCAGCAATAGTCGAACTCGATGCCCTGGCCGATGCGGTTGGGACCGCCGCCGAGGATGACGATCTTGCGCGCGTCGGTGGGATCGGCCTCGCAGGCCGGAGTGCCGTAGCCGCCTTCGTAGGTGGAATACATGTAGGGCGTGGCGGAGGCGAATTCGCCGGCGCAGGTGTCGATGCGCTTGTAGACCGGGACCACGCCGAGGCGCGCGCGCAGGGCGGCAACCTCGGTTTCCGGCCGCTGCGCCAGGCCGGCCAGGCGGTGGTCGGAAAAGCCGAGCGCCTTGAGCCGGCGCAGCGCCCCAGCCTCCTGCGGCAGACCGTGCGCCGCCACATCCTGCTCGGCGGCGACGATGCGGGCGAGTTCGCGCAGGAACCAGGGATCGAACTTGCTGGCGGCGTGGATGTCTTCGACCGAGAGGCCGGCGCGCAACGCCTGTGCCGCCATCAGCAGCCGGTCGGGCCGCGGGGTGGACAGCGCGGCGCGGAACGCATCCGCCCCGCCGTCGCCCGGCGGTTCTACCGGATCGAGGCCGGAAAGCCCGGTTTCCATGCTGCGCAGCCCCTTCTGCAGGGCTTCGGCGAAGTTGCGCCCGATCGCCATCGCCTCGCCTACCGACTTCATCGATGTGGTCAGCAGGGCGGGCGTGCCGGGGAATTTCTCGAAGGTGAAGCGGGGGATTTTCACCACCACGTAGTCGATGGTGGGTTCGAAACTGGCCGGCGTGACCTTGGTGATGTCGTTGGCGAGCTCGTCCAAGGTGTAGCCGACCGCGAGCTTGGCGGCGATCTTGGCGATCGGGAAGCCGGTGGCTTTGGACGCCAGCGCCGAGGAGCGCGACACCCGCGGGTTCATCTCGATGATCAGCATCTGGCCGTCGGCGGGATTGACCGCGAACTGCACGTTCGACCCGCCGGTATCGACGCCGATTTCGCGCAGGCACGCGATCGAGGCGTCACGCATGCGCTGGTATTCCTTGTCCGTCAGGGTCAGCGTCGGGGCGACGGTGACGGAATCGCCGGTGTGGATGCCCATCGGATCGACGTTCTCGATGGCGCAGACGATGATGCAGTTGTCCGCATGGTCGCGGACCACCTCCATCTCGAATTCCTTCCAGCCGACGACGGATTGCTCGACCAGCACCTCGTTGGTGGGCGAGGCCTCGATGCCGCCGGCGACGATCTGCTCGAATTCCTCCCGGTTGTAGGCGATGCCGCCGCCGGTGCCGCCCAGGGTGAAGGAGGGGCGGATCACGGCGGGCAGGCCCACCGCGGCGAGCGCGGCGCGGGCTTCGACCAGGTCGTGGGCGATGGCGGATTTCGGCGATTCGATGCCGATCTTCGCCATGGCGTCGCGGAACTTGAGCCGGTCCTCGGCGCGGTCGATCACCTCGGCCCGCGCCCCGATCAGTTCGACCCCGTGGCGGGCGAGCGCGCCCGAGGCGGCGAGCGCCATCGCGGTGTTGAGCGCGGTCTGGCCGCCCATGGTGGGCAGGAGAGCGTCGGGTTTCTCGCGGGCGATGATCTTCTCGACCACCTCGGGCGTGATCGGTTCGATGTAGGTGGCATCCGCGAGGCCGGGGTCGGTCATGATGGTGGCGGGGTTGGAATTGACCAGGATGACCCGGTAGCCCTCGGCGCGGAGCGCCTTGCAGGCCTGGGCGCCGGAATAGTCGAACTCGCAGGCCTGGCCGATGACGATCGGGCCGGCGCCGATGATGAGGATGGAGACGATGTCGGTGCGACGGGGCATGGCCCTGGTCCTGCTGTGAACGGTGATGAACGGATTGGATGTCAGGTGGAACCGTTACAAGGCGAAATGGCAGCTGAGAACGCGGCGCTGTTCATCGTGCTTGTTGCGAACCCTGTTGGTGCGCGGTCAGACAGAAGGAGGATTCAACGCAGATGGACGCAGACGGATCGAGCGGAACGGCTCGCCGGCGGCATAAGCCCGGCGCAGCCGCATAGGCCGCCGCGCGGGATCGGGTGGGATCGCTGCAGCGGCATGCTGCATCTGCGTCTATTTGCGTGCATCTGCGTTCGACCGTCCTTGGCTTCCTTGCGGGGCCACAGGGCGCCGGCCGCCGCATGCGGCCCTCCGCCGTCGAATCCAACGCCCCAGCCTGCAACAGACTTTGCGAGAAGCGCGTTAGTCATTCTCTAGGCCGCGCGCCGCCGCCACTCCGGCCGGGGTCAATTCCAGATGCCAGTGGCACTGCAAGGCCCCCTCCGGCAGGCGGATCGGCTCGCGGATCAGGCCGCGGCGCAGGCATTCGGCGACGCCGGCGCGGAAGCCGTCCTCGTCCAGCGCGTCGGCGGACAGGGCGCGGAAGCGCTCGTAGCCCGCCTCGATGTTCGGCGCGCTGATCGGGTGGCGGAAAGCGGTCGCCAGGATCGTGACCACCGGGTCGATCACCGCCCCGCCTCCATCAGCGCGGTGAAGCGGGCGAACAGATAACGGCTGTCGGACGGCCCGGGGCTCGCCTCCGGATGGTATTGCACCGAAAAGACCGGCCGCCCGTCGCAGGCGATGCCTTCGTTGGAGCCGTCGAACAAGGACACGTGGGTCGCCCGCACGCCTTCGGGCAAGGTCTCGGGATCGACCGCGAAGCCGTGGTTCTGGCTGGTGATCTCCACCCGCCCGGTCGTCAGGTCCTTGACCGGCTGATTGGCGCCCCGGTGCCCGCGCGCGAGCTTGTAGGTGCGCCCGCCGAGTGCCAAGGCCAGCAACTGGTGCCCGAGGCAGATCCCGAACAGCGGCACCCCGCTCTCCAGCACCCCGCGCAGGGCCGGGACCGCATACACCCCCGTCGCCGCCGGATCGCCCGGCCCGTTGGACAGGAACACCCCGTCCGGACGGTGGCGCAGGATGTCCTCGGCCGAGGCGGTCGCCGGCACCACCGTCACCCGGCAGCCGGAGGAGGCGAGGCAGCGCAGGATGTTGCGCTTCGCCCCGTAATCCACCGCCACCACATGAAAGCGCGGGGTCATCTGCCGCCCGCTGCCCTCGGGCCAGGCCCAGCGCGTCTCGTCCCATTCGTAGGTCTGCCGGCAGGTGACCTCGCGCGCGAGGTCCATGCCCTCCAGCCCCGGCCAGGCGGCGGCGCGGTCGCGCAGGGCCGGCAGGTCGAACCGCCCGTCGGCCGGATAGGCGAGCACGCCGGACGGCGCGCCGCCGTCGCGGATGCGCAAGGTGAGCGCGCGCGTATCCACCCCGGCGATGCCGGGAATGCTGCGTCCGGCGAGCCAGGCGTCCAGCCCCTGGACGGCGCGCCAGTTGGAAGGCTCGGTGACGTCCTGCTTCACCACCAGGCCGCGGGCGGCGACGCTGGCGGCCTCCAGGTCCTCGGGGTTGGCGCCGACGTTGCCGATATGGGGGAAGGTGAAGGTGATGATCTGGCCGGCGAAGGACGGGTCGGTCAGGGTTTCCTGGTAGCCGGTCATGCCGGTGGAGAAGCAGACCTCGCCCACTGAGGCGCCGTCGCCGCCGCCAGTGCGGGCGCCGAAGCCGCGGCCCCAGAACACGCTGCCGTCGGCCAGGACCAGGGCCGCGGTGGCCCCGGGCGGCGGCGCGGCGGCCGGGCCGGGTTCGTTGGCTGCGTCCAGGTGTTCGGCGCCAGGCTGAGGTCCCATTGCGCGCTCCCCTGCGGTCCCGTGTGCCGTCGTCCTGTCGCCGGATGTCCGATCACCGGATGCCCGATCGCCCGATGTCCGGTCGCCCGTCGGCACATCCGCCCCGGGCAGGTCGCCGAGCGCGAGGCCGGTGGCGGCGAGCACCGCGGGCCAGTGCCGCGCCGGGATGGCGTGGCCCTGGCGCCATTTGCGCACCGCTTCGGGGCCGACGCCGGCGAGCCGCGCCGCGGCCTCCGACCCGCCCAGACGATCCAGGATGTCATCGACGGAAAAGGGCATGCGCTCACCCTATGGGAAATTTCCTCCCACCGCAAGGCCGCCTCGCCAGGCTGGGAAATTATCTCCCATCCTCCAGGGGCCGCAGGCGGATATAAGGGGTCGGTCGCTGGACGCGCCCGGCCCGTGGTGCTGAAACCGCGCCTGCCGGGGTGGATAATTCCGGGAAAGGAGTCACGCCATGGGCCTGCGCGAGCAGTTCACCGACCAGCTCAAGACCGCCATGAAGGCGGGCGACCCGGCCCGCACCTCCACCTTGCGCATGATCCTGGCGAAGCTGAAGGACACCGATATCGCCGCGCGCCCCAAGGGCATCGCCGCGGTGCCGGACGCGGAGATCGTCGCCATGCTGCGCGGCATGGTGAAGTCGCGCCGCGAATCGGTGACCCTCTACCGCCAGGGCAACCGACCGGAACTCGCCGCCAAGGAGGAAGCCGAGATCGCAGTGATCGAAGCCTTCCTGCCGCAGACCCTGGACGCGGCCGCCACGGAAGCGGCAGTGGACGCCGCGATCGCCGCCACCGGCGCGACCTCGGTCAAGGACATGGGGAAGGTCATGGCCGAGCTGCGCGCCCGTCACGCCGCCAGCCTCGACATGGCGCGGGCGGGGGCGGCGGTGAAAGCGAAGCTCGGCGGCTGATGGCGCTCCCGTCCGCCTTCCTCGACGAACTGCGCGCGCGCACCCCGCTCGCCCCCCTGATCGGGCGGCGGACCAAGCTGGAACGCGCCGGGCGGCAATGGAAGGCGTGCTGTCCGTTCCACGGCGAGAAGACGCCGAGCTTCTACATCTACGAAGACCACTACCATTGCTTCGGCTGCGGCGCGCATGGCGATGCCATCAGCTTCGTCATGCAATCCGACGGCGCCGGCTTCATGGAGGCGATCGAGCGGCTGGCCGGCGAGGCGGGGCTCGAGGTTCCGAAACTCTCCCCCGCCGTCGCCGAGGCCGAACGCCGCCGCCACACCCTGGCCGGCGCGCTGGAGATGGCGGCGGCGGCCTACCAGCGCCGGCTGTTCCTGCCCGAGGGGCGCGCCGCGCTCGACTACCTGCTGGGCCGCGGGCTGTCGGAGGCGACCATCCGCCGCTTCGGCCTCGGCTGGTCGGGCGAGGGCCGCGGGGCGCTGGTGAGCGAGCTGGGGCGCGAGGGCATCGACCCCGACCTGCTGATCGAGGCCGGGCTGCTGCGCGCGGACGACCCGCCGGCGCGCGGCGGTGAATTCTTCTTCAACCGGGTGATGTTCCCGATCCGCGACCGCCGCGGCGGGGTGATCAGCTTCGGCGGCCGCACCCTGGGCGACGGCAAGCCCAAATACCTCAACGGCCCGGAAACGCCGCTGTTTGCCAAGCGGCGCAACCTCTACGCGCTCGACCTCGCGCGCGCCGCGCTGCGCGGGGCCGGGGCCTCGGACCCGAAGGGGGCGCACCGCGCGGCGACGCCCGAAGTGGTGGTGGTCGAAGGCTACATGGATGCGATCGCGCTGCACCAGGCGGGATTCGGCGGCGCCGTCGCCCCGCTCGGCACCGCGCTCACCGAGGAGCATCTGGCCGAGTTGTGGCGCCTGTCGCCCGCCCCGATCCTGTGCTTCGACGGTGACGCCGCCGGCGCCCGCGCCTGCGCCCGCGCCGCAGAGCTGGCATTGCCGCTGCTGGCGCCGGACCGCTCGCTGCGTTTCGCTGCCCTGCCGCCCGGCGAGGACCCGGACACGCTGGTGCTGCGCCACGGCCCGGCCGCGTTCCAGGCGGTGCTGGCCGCCGCGCGCCCCTTCGTGGACGTGCTGTTCGACCAGCAGGCCGATCCCGGGCCCAGCGCCACGCCCGAGCAGCGCCAGGGCTTCCGGCGCCGGTTGCTGGCCGCGGCGGAACGGGTTGCCGACCGCGGCCTGGCCGCCGAATACCGCCAGGCGCTGCTCGACCGCCTCTACGCCGCGCGAGGTGCCCGCATGCGGCCGACGCCGGGCGGGGAGCGCGGCGGGCCGCGGCCCCGATTCGGAGGCGGGTCCGGCGGCCGGCCGACCTGGCAGCCGCCCGGGCGCACCCCGCCGCGGCCCGTGCCGTCGGACGCGGTCGCAACCGCCGAACGCATGCGCATCCTGCTCGCGATCCTGCTGCGCCATCCTGAGCTGTGGGCCGATGTGGGGCCGGCGCTGGCGGGCCTCGATCTGCCGCCCACGCTCGGGGCCGTGCGCGCGGCGCTGGCCGACTGGGCGGATCAGGCCGAACTCCTTGACTCGCGAGGGGTCATGGACCACCTGACGGCTTCTGGATTGGCTGCCGAGGCGGCGCGGATCCTGGCAACCACCCCCGTCCCGTTGCCGGGCTGCGCGTCGCCCTCGGCCATGCCTGGCGAGGCCGAGGCGGGGTGGTGGCATATTTTCGGGCTGATGCATCGCGACCGGCTGGAAGCCGAGGTAGCGGCGGCGAACCGCGAGTTCGCGCGCCTGACCGACGACGCCACCCAACGGCGCCTGATCGCGCTGTGCACGGCGCGGGATGCGCTCTGCCGCGGCGAACAGGGCGAGACCGAAACCTGACCCGTTTCCATGTCGTCACCTTCCGCCTCGCCGATCGGCCCCCGCCCCGGATCGCCGCGTTGCCGATTGCCCCCAAGATTCCGATTGCCCCCAAGCTTCCGATTTCCGGAGAGCCGTGAAGATGGCGACCAAGCCCGCCGCAACCTCTGAGACCGCCACCGCCGAAGCCGACGTGGAATCGACCCTGCTCGACGTCTCCGCCGCCGCCGTGAAGCGACTGATCGCGCGCGGCAAGGAGCGCGGCTACATCACCTTCGACGAGCTGAACGCCGTCCTGCCCTCGGAACAGAACAGTTCCGAGCAGATCGAGGACGTGATGGCCAATCTCAATGAGATGGGCATCCAGGTCGTCGAGAACGAGGAAACCGAGGACGGCGAGGCCGTCGCGGTGAAGCCGGCCGACAAGCCGGAGGAAGCCGAAGAAGAGCAATCCGGCAATATCGACGAGGAAACCGCCGGCCGCACCGACGACCCGGTGCGCATGTACCTGCGCGAGATGGGCAGCGTCGAGCTGCTGTCGCGCGAGGGCGAGATCGCGATCGCCAAGCGTATCGAAGCCGGCCGCGACATGATGATCAGTGGGCTGTGCGAAAGCCCGCTGACCTTCAAGGCGATCATCTCCTGGCAGGACCAGCTCAAGGCCGGGCGGATGCTGCTGCGCGACATCATCGACCTGGAAGCGACCCAGGGCGGCGGCGCCGACGCCGCGGTCGCGGCCGAGCCCGGCGCGGAAGTGCGCGACGGCTTCGAGGTGCACGAGGAAGCCGATCCCGAGGAGGAAGGCGAAGGCGCCGGCCTCTCGTTGTCGGCGCAGGAGGAGAAGCTCAAGCCCGAGGTGCTCGCGACCTTCGAGGAAATCGAAGGCCTGTACAAGAAGCTGCAGAAGATGCAGTCCCGCCGCCTGGAGACGATGACGAGCGGCGAGGAAGTCAACGCGCGCTCGGAGAAAAGCTACGAGAAGCTGCGCGAGGAGCTGGTCGAGAAGGTCGGCCAGGTGCGACTGCACAACAATCGCATCGAGGAGCTGGTCACCCAGCTCAAGGAACTCAACCAGCGGCTGACCGGGCTGGAAGGCCAGTTGCTGCGGCTTGCCGAGGCGAACAAGGTCAACCGCGAGGAATATCTGAAGCACTACCGCGGCAGCGAGCTTGATCCGCACTGGTTCGAGCGGGTGAGCAAGCTGCCCGGCAAGGGCTGGAAAGCCTTCGCCACCCGCGATCCGGCGCAGATTGCCGCCATCCGCGCGCAGATCGGCGCGGTCGCCAACGATACCGGGCTGCCGATCGGCGAATTCCGCCGCGTGTTCGCCACCGTCTCCCGCGGGGAACGCGATTCCGCGCGCGCGAAGAAGGAGATGATCGAGGCCAACCTGCGGCTGGTGATCTCCATCGCCAAGAAATACACCAATCGCGGGCTGCAATTCCTCGACCTGATCCAGGAAGGCAACATCGGGCTGATGAAGGCGGTCGACAAATTCGAATACCGCCGCGGCTACAAATTCTCGACCTACGCGACCTGGTGGATCCGCCAGGCGATCACGCGCTCGATCGCCGACCAGGCGCGCACGATCCGCATCCCCGTGCACATGATCGAGACGATCAACAAGCTGGTGCGCACCTCGCGCCAGATGCTGCACGAGATCGGCCGCGAGCCGGCGCCGGAGGAACTCGCGGAAAAACTCGGCATGCCGCTTGAGAAAGTGCGGAAAGTGCTGAAGATCGCCAAGGAGCCGATCAGCCTGGAAACGCCGATCGGCGACGAGGAAGACAGCCATCTGGGCGATTTCATCGAGGACAAGGCGGCGATCATCCCGCTCGATGCCGCGATCCAGGCGAACCTGCGCGAGGCGACGACCCGGGTGCTGTCCTCGCTGACGCCGCGCGAGGAACGGGTGCTGCGGATGCGGTTCGGGATCGGGATGAACACCGATCATACGTTGGAAGAAGTAGGCCAGCAGTTCAACGTCACCCGCGAGCGCATCCGCCAGATCGAGGCGAAGGCGCTGCGCAAGCTGAAGCACCCGTCGCGTTCGCGCCGGCTGCGCAGCTTCCTGGACGATTGAGCATGGTCCGCGTCCCCGCGCCCGTGTCGCCCTGACCGCCGATGAACGCAACGACCCGCGTGGCGGTGACGGTGACGTTCCTCAGGATGGATCACGCGCCCGCGGACCCCGCGCCGACCCTGCCGGTGGGCTGCCAGGTGGTGCGGGCCGAGGTGTGCTCGGTGCCGTTCTATCGCTACCTCTACGATAACGTCGGCGCGGCCCATGTCTGGTGGCTGCGCCGGACCATGGCGGACGAGGATCTGGACGCGCTGCTCGCCGATCCGCTGGTCTCGATCCATGTGCTGTATCGGCGAGGCGAACCGGCCGGGTTCTTCGAACTCGACGCCCGCTATTGGCCCGATATCAACCTCAGCTACTTCGGGTTGTTGCCCTGGGCGGTCGGGACGGGCGTTGGCTACGCCTTTCTGCGCCAGGCGGTCGATGCGGTGTGGCGGCAAGGGGCACGGGGCATGACGGTGAATACCTGCACCGCCGATCACGCCCGGGCGCTGCCGGGCTACCTGCGCGCGGGGTTCCGGCCGCTGCGCCAGGTGCGGGAGATCTGGGACGTGCCGACCCGGCTCGGGCTGCGTATCCCGAACCATCTCCTGGCGTAGCGCCGCCCGGTCCCGCCCCGCCCTACTCCACCGCCGCCCGCAGCGCCGCCCCCGCCGCGATCGGGCACAGCGGCAGCGCCGCCGCCAGCAGCGCCGCGAGCAGCAGCAACTCCGGCCGCGCCGTTTCCCCCGACGCCGCCGCCTCGGCCGCCGCCGCGCCGAAAATCAGCACCGGCACCGCCAACGGCAGCACGAGCAACGGCAGCAGCACGCCGCCGCGCCGCGCCCCCAGCACCACCGCCGCCCCGGTCGCGCCGAGCAGCGACAACAGCAGCGTTCCCGGTAGCAACCCCGCCAGCAGCACCGGCACGCCGGCCGGCGGCATGCGCAGCATCACCGCCAGCGGCGCCGCGGCCGCCAGCAGCGGCAGCCCGGTCACCAGCCAGTGCGCCAGCGCCTTCGCCCCCGCCACCGCAAACGCCGGCAGGCCGGAGAGCAGCAACAGATCGAGCGAGCCGTCCTCGAAATCGGCGCCGAACAGCCGATCGAGCGGCAGCAAGGCCGCGAGCAGCGCGCACACCCAGACGATCCCGGGCGCGATGCTGCCAAGCAACTGCGGCCCGGGGCCGAGCGCCAGGGGGAACAGCATCACCACGACGACGAAGAACAGCAAGGCCGCGAGCGTGTCGCCGCCGTGGCGCAGCGCAAGCCGCAGCTCGCGCGCCAGGACCGCTTGAAACCGTTTCATCCGAGCCGCAGCTCCGCCGCGTCCGCGAGCGGCAGCGGCAGATGCGTGGCCGCAACGACGACGCCGCCGCGCGCGCGATGGCCCGCGAGCAGGCCGCCGAAGCGATCGACCGCGGCGGCGTCGAGCCCCAGGGTCGGCTCGTCCAGCAGCCACAGCAGCGCCGAGGACACCGCCAGCCGTGCCAGCGCGAGGCGCCGCTTCTGCCCCGCCGAGAGCACCCGCGCCGGCAGATCGGCAAGCGCCGTCAGGCCCACGGCGGCAAGACCGACGGCCACATCCCCGCCGCCGGCGACGGCGGCGAAACGCAGATTCTCGGCCGCGGTCAGGCCCGGCTTCACCGCGTCCTGGTGGCCGACATAGACAAGCCTGGCGCCGTGTGCCGCCGGGTCGGCAGCCGCATCCTCATTCTGCCACAGCACACGTCCGGCGGCGGGACGCAGCAGACCGGCGAGCAGGCGAAGCAGGGTGGATTTGCCGCTGCCGTTCGGGCCGACCAGCATCAGCGCGCCGCCGGCCGGCACGCGCAGGGTGATATCCCGCAACACCAGGCGTTCGCCCCGGAACGCCGCCACGTTTTCGGTCTGCAACACCGCCGGGTCCGCCTGGGGTCATGGCCGGGGCGCATCGGTGGACGATCCCCTGCCGGTGTGGTTAAAGCCGCGCGCGAGGGCGCGCGCGCCCTTAACCACGGCGCGGCGCGCGACACAACAAGCGAGAGGCGTCCTGCGGGACGAGCGAGCAGCATGAGCGCGATTGGCCAGGACAGCCTGAAGACCCGCCGCAACCTGACGGTGGAGGGCAAGACCTACCAGTATTTCTCCTTGCCCGAAGCGGCGAAGACGATCGGCGACATCTCCCGCCTGCCGGTCTGCCTGAAAGTGCTGCTGGAGAACATCCTCCGCTTCGAGAACGGAACAAGCTACAAGGTGGACGACGCGCGCGCCATCGCCGGCTGGCTGCCCGGCGGGCATTCGGACCGCGAAGTGCCGTTCCGTCCGGCGCGCATCCTGATGCAGGATTTCACCGGCGTGCCCGCGGTGGTCGATCTGGCCGCGATGCGCGACGGCATCACCCGGCTCGGCGGCGATCCGGCCAAGGTTAACCCGCTGATCCCGGTCGATCTCGTGATCGATCATTCCGTGATGGTCGACGTCAGCGCGCGCCCCGATGCGCTGGCGCGCAACGTGGAAGCCGAGTTCGAACGCAACGGCGAACGCTATCGTTTCCTGCGCTGGGGCCAGGAGGCATTCGCCGATTTCCGCGTCGTCCCGCCCGGCACCGGCATATGCCACCAGGTGAACCTGGAATATCTCGGCCAGTGCGTTTGGACCGCGACCGACGGCGCCGACACCTTCGTCTATCCCGATACCTTGTACGGCACCGACAGCCACACGACGATGGTGAACGGCCTGGGCATCCTGGGCTGGGGCGTGGGTGGGATCGAGGCGGAGGCGGCGATGCTCGGCCAGCCGATCGCCATGCTGATCCCGGACGTGATCGGCTTCCGCCTGAGCGGGCGCCTGCCGGAGGGCGCGACCGCGACCGACCTCGTGCTGACGGTCACGCAGATGCTGCGGCGCAAGGGCGTGGTCGGCA
>JABBNW010000256.1 GCA_019352115.1 Pseudomonadota bacterium | reverse complement strand
GGCGCTGGAACAGCGGCACCACCGAGCCGGTGCTGCCGAGCACGTTGCCGAAGCGGACCGTGATGCAGCGCATCCCGCCGTCCCGCTGGCTTCGCGCGGCGATGTCGAGCGCCTGGCAGTACATCTCGGCCAGCCGCTTCGACGCGCCCATCACGGAGGTCGGGTTCACCGCCTTGTCGGTCGAGATCAGCACCATCGCCCGCGCCCCGGCCGCGCGCGCCGCATCGGCCACGTGGCGGGTGCCGGCGGCGTTCGACAGCAGGCCCTCGGCCGGGTTCGCCTCCACCATCGGCACGTGCTTGAGCGCGGCGGCGTGGAACACGAGGTCGGGGCGCTCGGCGGCGAACACCGCGCGGATGCGCGCCTCGTCGCGCACGTCGGCGATCAGGGCGAGCCGCGGCACCGCCGGATGGCGCTCGCCCAGCTCCAGGTCGATCTGCCACAGCGCGTATTCGCCGTTGTCCAGCAGGATCAGCCGCTCCGGCCCGAGGGCGGCGATCTGGCGCGCGAGTTCCGAACCGATGGTGCCGCCGGCGCCGGTCACGAGCACGCGCCGCCCCTGCACCAGCCGCGCCATCGCCTCCCGATCCAGCGGCACCTGGGCGCGGTTGAGCAGGTCGTCGATCTCGACCGGCCGCAGTTCGATCGGTCGGCCCGGCGCCGGCGGGTGCGCCGCGGCGGAATCGAGCGCGGTCAGTTGCGGCGCGCGGCGCACCAGCACGCCGAACCGGTCGGCATCCTCGAGCAGGGTCGCGAGCGTCGCGCCGGGCAGGTCGGCGCTGACCACGACCAGGATGCGCGGCAGGCGGTGCTCGCGGGCCAGGCGGGCGAGCACGGCGCCGGCTTCGGCCACCGTGCCCAGGATCGGCTGGCCCAGGATGCGCCGCCCGGTCTGGCGCGAGCCGAAACCGAGCAGCCCGATCACCCGCAGGCTCTGCCGCCGGTCCTGCGCCAGCGCGCGCAGGAACAGGTCGGCGTCCTCGCCGGCGCCGGCCAGCAGGGCGCGCGCCGGGTCGACGGCCGGTTCCGGTGCGACCCGCGGGCGGATTCGCGCATGCCGGTAGAAAATGCGCGGCGCGGCCAGCAGCACGGTCTGCACCAGCGCCAGCACGAACGGGAACGCGGGATTGGGCGACAGCGGGGCGAACGGCAGGACGATCAGCGCGAGCAGGGCCGCCCCGACCGTCGCCGCCGCCCCGACCGCGGCCAGGTCGCCGAGGCCGGCAAAGCGCCAGTGCTGGCGCGACAACCGGAACGGAACCCCGGCCGCCAGCAACGCCACGGCGCCGAGCGGCGCGGCCCACAGCGGCGGCAGGCCGCGCGCGGCGGGATCGGCGATCCAGCCGGCCAACGGCACGGCCAGCGCCGCCAGCGCGAAATCCAGCGCGGCATTCACGGCGATGCGGGGGAGCGAGCGGGCAGCGGCCATGCGGCCCCCTCTATAGCCCGCCGCGCGGCGCGGCCATAGCGCGGCGGGGCCATAGCGGGGGCGGCGATCGCGGGGGGGCCGCGATCACGCGGGGCGGTCGCGTGCCGGCCGGGGTCCCGCACGTGGCGTCGAGCGCGACCGCATCGGGGTCCGGTCCGGCGTGCGGGCGCCGCTTTCAACTCATGCCGGTCCGCGCGGGGTGTGGCGCTCGCCGTTGCGTGCCGCCCGGGGCCTCCCGTCGTGGCCGGCCCTGAGCCGGCCACCCACCCCCGATCGTCCGTGCGCAGAAGGCCGGCTCAGGGCGGGCCCTGACGGGAAGGGGCCGAGGCTGGCAGTCCGTCGGTCTCCTGTCGGGTCGGTCTCAGAGAAGATGAGGGCGAGGACGATCGAGATCGTAGAGCGCGCGTCGCCAACCGCGGCCGGGTGCAACCTGTTGCGGCCCGAGGCAGGGGTGGCTGGACAGGCTTTTCACCGCGGCATTCTCCCCCTCGTGGCGCGAGCCTGATCCTGCGCGCGGGGCGGGCGGCGGGGGAATCGCGACCGTTCGCAGAAATATGTTGCTTTGCCCGGGAAAATGTTCTATATATGTTCGCACACATGATCCCCGCCTCCTTCATCGACCGTCTTACGGCCATTCTCGTCTGGCTGGCCGAGCGTCTCGCGGAGATCCGCGAACGGAACGCCTTGCGCGCACAGGCTGAGCTTGAGCAGGCTGAGCGGGAACAGGCTGAGCTTGAGCAGGCGGCGCTTGAGCAGGCTGAGTTCGAGCATGCGGCGCGCGAACAGGCTGAGCGCGAAGAGTCGAAGTGCGAACCGGCGGGGGACGCTCATGATCCTGCGCTGGCCGCCACACTAGCCGCCGATGCCGCCCCCGCCGGACCGGATGTTCGGGATGGATCGCGCGGTCGGCTGCCCGTCGCGCGGTTGCGACCCTCGCCGGCGATCCTGCCGCCCGACGGCCGCGCGGACGCCGCAACGGCCGTGGTCGACAACGCCGGCGCCCGGATGCCGCATGTTTCCCTGCCGTATGTTTTCCTGGCGGACATCGCCGCGCGGTGCGGCCTGGCGCGCCCCCGTTGGTCGCGCCAGGTCCTCGCTTCGGCGCGGGTGCGCGGGGCCGACGGTGTCGGGTGGGACGCAAATTCGGGGCAGGGTCGGCGCGGACTACGCACGTCCTAATTGTTACGATAACGAATCTAATATCCTCCCGAAAATCCCCGCCAAATGTCCCCCGGCGCTGACATCCCCCAGAGTTAGGTCAGCCCGATTCGCGTTCGACTCGGGCCCTTGCGTGCCGGCTCGGCGCCTCCCGTCGTGGCCGGCCCTGAGCCGGCCACCTACCCCCGATCGTCCGTGCGCAGATGGCCGGCTCAGGGGCCGGCCATGACGGGAGGGGTCCGAGGCTGGCAAGTACGTCACCCGTTGGCGGACCGGTGTCATACCAACCCGTGCGGGTTTTGACCCTCGCCCTTGCGTGCCGGCCACGGAGGGAGGGGTCCGAGGCTGGCGAGTACGTCACCCTCTTGGCGGATCGGTGTCCCCAGGCTCTCCCGCGGGGGTGCATGAAGCGCCGGCCACACGGCGATCCAGGCGCTCGCCTCGCCGCAACGGAACGGGCCCCCCCACCCGGCGCCCCCCACGCGGCGCCGCTCACCCTGGGGCGCGCGTGGCCTACCGACCCCGGACCAGCGCCGTCATCGCGGCAAGCCGCAGCAGGGTGCCGGAATCGGCCTGGCCGGTGATCGCCTCCGGGCGCCAGTGGCGCTGGAAAGCGCGCAACGTGGTCGCAAGCGCCGGGTCGAGCGGCCCGTGCGGGCCGACCTCGTAGCCGATTTCCGCCAGCGCGGCGCGCACCGGGGCAAGGCCGGCGGCATCGCGCACGATGCCGATGGTCCCGGCGTCCGGCGTGCCGTGCGGCCACAGGCCGACCCCGCTCAGCGCCAGTTGCGCCCAGTCGAATTTCTCGCCCGGGTCTTCCTTGCGATCGGGGGCGATGTCGCTGTGCGCCACCACGTTGCGCTGCGGGATCTGGTGGCGGGAGAAGATCGCGAGGCAGAGGTCGCACACCGCGGCCAGTTGCAGCACGGGGAAGTCCCGGTAGCCCCATTCGTGGCCCGGATTGACGATCTCGATGCCGATCGAGCGGTCGTTCAGCCCGCGCTGGCCGCGCCAGTACGACACCCCGGCGTGCCAGGCCCGCCGGTCCTCGGCCACCATGCGCAGCACCCCGCCGTCTTCGTCGACGAGATAGTGGGAGGACACGCGGGCGGCGGGATCGCGCAGCCGCTCGATCGCCGCCCGGGCGCTGCGCATGCCGGTGTAATGCAGCACGATGGTATCGATCGGGACGCCCGCCGGCCGGTCGTCCTGGTTCGGGCTCGCCAGTTCGCGGATGGCGACGCTCATGGGGGGTGTTTCGGGGACGCGTTTCCAGGGGACGCGTTCCCAGGGGACGCGTTTCCTGGGGGCGCGGGCGCTGCGCCGGGCGGCGTCACAGCCCGCGTTCCCGCTTGATGCGGTCCCAGGCGGCGTTGATGCGCGCGACCTTGTCGCCGGCGCGGGCGATGATGTCGGCCGGCACGCCGCGCGCGGCGAGGCTGTCCGGGTGGTGTTCGCGCATCAGGCGCTTCCAGGCGGCGTGCAATTCCTCGTTGCTGGTCGCGGCGGGGACGCCGAGCACCGCGTAGGGGTCCGGATCGCCACTGGCCGCGCGCGGCGGCGCGGCGCCGCGCGCCCGGTCCCAGGCGTCCTGGTCGAGGCCGAAGGCCGCGTGGACATGCGACAGGAATTCGTGTTCCGCCCGGTTCACCGCCCCGTCCGCGCGGGCGATGGCGAACAGGGAGGCGAGCACGTCCTCCAGCACGGCGGGGCTGTCGGCGAAGCTCTCGCCCAGTTGGGCGGCGGCGCCCTGGTAGCCGTCCGCGGTTTGGCGCGCCTGATCGAACAGCTGGCCGATATCGTGCACGGCTTCGGGCGGCACCCGGAACTGGCGGCGGAAGGCGGCGATTTCCTCCCGCCGCACCGGCCCGTCGGTCTTGGCGAGCTTGGCGGCGAGCGTCACCACGCCGAGCGCGAACACCTGGTCGCGCCGGCCGAGCCGCGCGGCCATGCGCGCGGAGGCGAACAGCGGATCCGCGGCGGAGAACGGCAGGCGCATATGCGGCACGGCGCCGGAATCGGCGGCATGGCCGAGGGCGGCGCCGAAGACCGCGCCCATCGGTCCGCCGACCGCGAAGCCGGCCATCCCACCGATGATCTTGCCCCAGTATCCCACGTCAAGGCCCAATATCCTGCGTCAAGGATTGTACCATGACCGCGCAGACCGCGGCAAAGCGCATCTGCCAGGGCCGGCCGCGCGGGCGTTCACGCTCGCGCAACTTCTTGCCGCGATCCTGGCCCGATCGCTCGCGGTCTCCTCCGCCGGGCGGAGGAGACTGTCCGATGCCGCTCGACAGCACGACGACCCACGCGGCCCCGGCCGCGACCGACGATCCGCTGGACCGGGACGCCCGGCTGGCGTTCATGCGCCTCGACCCGGCGGCGCGGGATCGGCTGCGCGCGCTGCGTCCGGTGGTCGCGGGCTGCATGACCGAGACGGTGGGGGCCTTCTACGCGCATATCGGCGCGGAGCCGCGCCTGGCCGCCCTGCTGGGCGGGGCGGATCGGATCGCGCGGCTGAAGCAGACCCAGGCGGCGCATTGGGACGGGCTGTTCTCCGGCACGTTCGATCCCGCCTATTTCGATCGGGCGGTCGCGGTCGGCCATGCGCACGAGCGGATCGGGCTGGCGCCGCGCTGGTACCTCGGCGGCTACTGCCTCACCATCGAACGCCTGGCGGCGGCGATCGTGCGCCGCCATCACGGCAAGCCGGACCTGGCCGCCGACCTCGCCGCGATGCTGCGCGCCGCCTTCCTCGACATGGACCTGGCGGTCTCCACCTACGTCAGCAGCGGCGAGGCCAACCGGGTGCGCGACGAAATGCTCGCCGTCGCGGACGTGCTGGAACACGAGTTGCAGACGGCTGCGGCCGAGATCGCCGTGCAGGCGGAACAATTGGCGGAGGGTGCCGAACAGCTGGGCGGAGTCGCGGTGCAGACCCGCGCGATGGCCGAAGCGGTGCGGGAAGCGGCGGCCGCCACGGTGAACAACGTGCAGACCGTGGCGAGTGCCACCACCGAGCTCGAGGCCTCCTCGCGCGACATCGCGACCCAGGTCGCGCGCGCCGCCACCAAGGCGGCCGATACGGTGCGCCGCACGGAAGAGGCGCAGGTGACGGTGCAGAGCCTCGGCTCCGCGTCCACCGCGATCGCCGACGTGGTGACCCTGATCCGGCGCATTGCCGGGCAGACCAAGCTGCTGGCGCTGAACGCGACGATCGAGGCGGCGCGCGCCGGCGAGGCGGGCAAGGGCTTCGCCGTGGTCGCCACCGAAGTGAAAAGCCTCGCCCGGCAGACCGAGGACGCGATCGGCAACGTGAGCGCTCAGGCCGGCGCGATCGCGGCCGCCACCGCGGGGGCTGCGCGCACGGTGGATGCGATCGCCGACGAGGTGCGCGGCGTCGATCAGATCGCCGTCGAAGTGGCCGGCGGCACCAACCAGCAGCGCGAGGCCACCGCCGAGATCATGCAAAGCGTCGGCATCGCCGCACAGCAGACCGAAACGATGGCGGGTGCGGCGCACGACCTGCTGGACCAGGCCGGGCAGACGGCACGCTCGGCCCGGCGCTTCGAGGCCCTGGCCCACGCCGTCAGCACCGGGATCGCGGGCTTGCAGCACCGGATGCTGGTGATCCTCCGCTCGTCCCAGGCCGGCGATCGGCGCGGGCTGGAGCGCGAGCCGGTGGGGCTGGGGTTCAGTGCCGCGAGCCCGGGATTTTCACTCCGCGCCAGCACCGGCGACCTGTCCCGGACCGGCGCCTTGCTGTTGGCAACCGCGCCGGAAGCGCTGAACGGGCAGACGATCGAGCTGACGTTCGACCGGATCGGGCCGATCACCTGCACGGTGCGGGCGGTCAGCCCGCACGGCGTACACGTCCACTTCGTGCGGCCGCAACCGGAGCAGGTTGCCGCCATCGATGCGGTGCTGGCCGAGGCGCGCAGCTTCGA
>JABBNW010000255.1 GCA_019352115.1 Pseudomonadota bacterium | reverse complement strand
GCACAACCGCAATCCCAAACCATTCGTCTGGACCAAGCCAGCCGACGTCATCCTCGCCAAACTCGACCGTCTGCCTGGAGCTTCCGTTTGAGTCAGAGCACTAGGGGATGCAGTAGATCGGGCTGGACCAGGCCTGATGGCCATCCTCCGTCGTGACGCAGACGTAGAATGGGTTGTCCACGCCGGGCCGCAGCGCCAGCTCGCGGCTGAAGCTGACGGAACTCGGCGCCGCCGCTTCCGGCAGCCGGCTGGCGCGCAATTCCCGCCCCAGCCCGCCGCAATCGACGCGGAGCGGGGTCAGACCGAGTGCGGCAACCGACGTATGCAGCACGCCATGCGGCGTATCGACCCGAATGTCCGCGTCGGTATCGTCCAGCAGCAGATCCACCGCCGAGAAATTTCCCGTCGTGATCGACGCCCAGCCGAGTTCGTGATCCGACACACGCTGCAACACTCGGTCCGGGTTGAAGAAGTTGATCGGCGTGGCGCGCGCGATGCCCGCTCCGGCCACCTGCAGCCGCCCGTCCCACACCGTCTGCCGAGCACGCCCACGATATTCGGCGCCGCTCCAGGCGACCCAAACGCGGCGGCCGAGCGGAAGGTCGCTCTGCGGCCGGACTGTCTCGACCACTTCAGTGCCACGGCGCAGCTCCACGCCGATGATGGGAGAAGCCGCGACCACCTCGATGGACAGACGCACGCGCTCGCCCGCGCCCTGCACGATGTCGCCCATCATTGCCGTAAAGCCGCGCTGGCTGCTTGCCCCCGGGACCCGCGGGTCGTCATGCCAAAGCACCGACGGACGTTCCAGCTCGGCCCGGACCATTAGATGCATGCGGCATCCCGTGGTCGCGTAATGGTGGCGTGCGCGCATCGCCGCAAACAGCGCCGCGCGGGTCAGCTCCGGCAGCCAGTAACAGGTGAGCCCGCCAGGCGCGCCGAACAGGCTCGCGCCGGGCATCTCGGCCCCTGGCCGCCCCTTGTGGCCGTCGCTGTTGGCGACGATACCGACCCGGTAGCCGAGGCTCAGCGCATCCTCGACCAGCCACTCGAACGTGCCCCAGCTCGAATGGACCTCGACCGCCCGTTCCAGGGCATGATCGTGTGCATAGGCGATGTCGGCATAGCGGCCACCGCAATGCGCCCAGACGATCGCATCCTCGTTCGCTGCCGACAGGGCGGCGAACAGCTCGTGCACGTTCAGGCAGTCGAGATCGGCATCGGCGCGGTCCGCCACCAGCGCATGTGACGAGCGCCGGATCGGCCGGTCCTCGGTGGCGAAGAAGACGTTGCGATCGCCGCCGAGCGCGGTGTTGCCCGACCACTCGTAGCCGGGGACCGTCACGAACCGCCCCGGCGCGTTCCAGCTCGCCATCAGCGTGTTCAGCTGCTGCCAGAATTCGGGCGTGACCTGGAAGTCGTTAGCCTGATGGCCGACCGCGTCCAGGAAGGCATGGTCGCGGGCGAAGCGCATGTAGTCGAGTGCCGAGCCCGAGCCGATCGTCTCGCCGCTCTGCGCGTGCAGGTCGCCCCAATACGCCTGCGCGCCGGTCGCGGCGTCGACCACCAGGGGATTGGACCGGGTCAGCAGCGTCCCCGCCGCGTCCAGCACGTCGATGACGACGGTACCAGGCGCGCGCACCGATATGCCGTCGCACCGCACGGCCGCGGCGCCGTCCGGCCACTCCAGGGTCTCGGGCAGGCCCTCGACCTTCAGGTTCGATCTCAGCATGAGGCACCGCCCGCCGGGCGCAGGCGCCGGGTTGCCCCAGCGGTCGTCGCAACGAACCCCCAGCGCGAACGTCGCGCCAGGATGGCGCCAGCTCGGCAGCACGGCGTGCCAGACCGCGGCGGGCCCCGCCACGATCGGCAGCACCGGCATGCCGGGCACTTCCACATACGTGTAGGTGGCGATCGGATCGACCAGGACCCGCAAGGAGAAATGCGGATCGGCGAAGCTCTGCATGCGCAGGCCCGGGCTGCCCTGGCGCGGATCGCCGAACCGGACCGTGATAGTATCGGCCTCGCGTAGGAAGTGCTGCGCCACCTTGATATAGAGCGTGCGGTCCCAGGGCCGGGTATTCTGCTTGGGATCGAAGCGCACCGCAAGCTTCGCGCCGTTCGACGCCTCGACGCTCACGTAGTTGGCCCGGTCGGGGCGATCGAACTGCGGCTGGCCCTGGTCCGAGGCGAAGCGCCAGCAGATCTTCAGCGATCCGGAGTCGTCGATCCCATAGCGGCCAGCGCGATAGGTCAGGATGAAGCTCTGCAGGCTGCCGGCCTCGAACGGACCGGTGCGATCGATCTCGACCGTACCGGCCGCCTCCGACGGAACCGGGATCATGGCGGGCTGCCAGTTCGGCAACGGGGCCTCCGGTTCGGGCGCTCCGGAGCCGATGCGGTCCGGCAGCGATCCGGCTGGCAGGTCACTCATGAGCGTTGCATTCCCCATTTGCGAACGGTGTGGGTCTCGATGTTCCGGAACAGCGCGCTTTCGACCGCGAGGCCGATCAGCACCACGGTGGCGAGACCGGCGAACACGGCGGAGGTGTCCATCGTGTCGCGCTTCTCGAAGATGAACCAGCCGATCCCGCCAGGACCAGAACTGGCCCCGAAGACCATCTCCGCGGCGATGATGGTGCGCCAGGCGAACGCCCAGCCCACCCGCAGGCCGGCGAGAATCGACGGCAGCGCCGCGGGGATCAGCAGGCAGAACACATAGCGCAGGCGGCGCATGCCCATGTTGCGCCCGGCCATGCGGACCGTCTCGCTCACGGATTGGAACCCGGCAAGCGCGTTGAGCGCGACCGCCCACAGCACGGAATGGACGGTGACGAAGACGATGCTGCTTTGACCCAGGCCGAACCAGAGCATCGCCAGCGGCAGCAGTGCGATCGCCGGCAGCGGATTGAACATCGCCGTCAACGTCGAGAGCACATCCGCGCCGATCCGGAACGAGACCGCCGGCACGACCAGGCAGAACGCCAGCACGACGCCGATCGCGTAGGCCTGCAGCAGCAGGTCGAGCGAGATGAGCGTGTGAGTCAGCAGCCGCCCATGCACCAGAATTTGCCAGAACGTGCGCGCCGTCTCGGTGAGCGTCGGGAAGATCAGGTCATTGCTGGCGACCCGGCCGTAGGCCTGCCACGCGAGCGCCAGCACGGTCAGGATGGCCAGCCGGCGCACAAAGCGGCTGTCGAGCAGCCGCACCCAGCGCGGACGTTCCCGCGCCGCCCGGAGCGTTGCGGGAGGCTTGCGCAGCGCAATGACGTAGTCCGGTCGCGCCGCCGCGGCCGTTCCGGGACGCTCAGGCATCAGCGATCTCTCCGGGCTCGAACAGCAGGGCATGGATGCGATCGTGTAGCGCGCGGAAGGCCGGCGTGCCGAGATGGGCGAAGCCGAGATGCTCCACCCCGAGCTCGGCCCGCACCCGGCCCGGATGCGGCGACAGCACCAGCACGCGGGAGCCGACCAAGATCGCCTCTTCGATGGAGTGGGTGACAAAGAGCGTCGTCACCTGGGTCTGTTGCCATAGCCGCAACAACGCCTCCTGCATGGACCGGCGGGTCAGCGCGTCGAGGGCGGCGAAGGGCTCGTCCATCAGCAGCATGACCGGTTCCATCGCCATCGCGCGGGCAATGGCGGCGCGCTGCTTCATGCCGCCGGAGAGCTGGTGCGGATAGGCATCGCCGAACTGCTCCAGACCGGCGCGCTCTAGCCATGCCGTGGTGCGCGCGCGGATCTCCGCGGCAGGGAAGCGATGGTTCAGCCGCATCGGATAGGCGATGTTGCCGCGCACGGTCTGCCACGGCAGCAGCTGGTCGAATTCCTGGAACACCATCATCCGGTCCGGCCCCGGGCGGCGCACCGGCGCCCCGCCGAGCGCTATGCTGCCGTCGTGCGGCGGCAGGAACCCGCCGACCGCTTTGAGCAACGAGGACTTGCCGCAGCCGGACGGCCCGAGCAGGACGAAACGGTCGCCCTCGTGCACATCGAAGGAGACGCCGAAGGTGGCGGTCACCATCTGCCTGCGGGTGCGGTACTGCAACGTCAGGTCGCGTACCTGCAGAACTGCAGAGCTCGGGAGCATCCGAGCAGGATCGGTCGCCTCGACGCCCGCTTCCATCGCCCTAGCTGCCGGCCATGCCGTGCAGCGCCGGGGCAAAATACGCCTTCCACGATGCCGGCGCGCTATGCAGGGTGCCGGTCCGGGCCATGAAGTCGGCCACCGGCTTGGTCCGGGACGGCACTGGGCTGAAGCTGAACTGGCCGTATTTGCCGCGCAGGATCCCCTCAAGCAGGGTGCGGCTGGTGCGATCACCCGTCATCGCGACATAGGTGTCGAGCGCGGCCGACGGATCGCGATGGATCCGGTCGATCGCCTCGTCCAGCGCCGGATAATAGGCTTCCGCCAGCTTGGGGTTGCTCTCGAAGAAGCGCTGCTTGACATACGCTACGCTGAACGTGGCCGGCCCGCCTTGGATCGCAAACGAGTCCGTCAGTTTGACGATGCTCTTGTGTTGGAGGCCGATCTCCTGGAACGGGGAAGACGACATGTAGGCCGTGATCGGTGTCCCGCCGCTGATCAGCGCAGCGAGCGCATCGGGGTGTTCCATCACGACCTCGGTGGGCACGTAGCGGTCGAGCTGGTTCGCACCGAAGGCCTTGACGATCCCCATCTCGAAGATCACGGCCTGGATCGACACCCGCAGGCTGGGGACCGCCACGCGGTCTTTCGGCGTCAGATCGTGGATCGTGCGCAGCCCGCGCCGGTTGCCGAGCAGGTCCATCGGCGAGGCATTCAACGCCGATAATCCGGTGACGCGATAATTGGTCTTCGTCCGGTCCCACATGACCAGCAGTGGCGCCACCCCCGCGGCGACGACCTGGGCGGCGTCGGAGATCAGCGCGTCGTTCAGCGCCGAGCCGCCGCCGAGGCGCGAATAGGTGAATCTGGCCGCGACCCCGCGCGACGCCGCGTGGCTTTCCCAAAGCCGGTCGTGCAGCATGACGTGCAGCGGCAGATAGGCTAGGCCGATCTGGGTGGCCACATGCAGTGGCACCGGTGCGGCCCGGGCGCTGCGGGAACGGAACGAGAGGCTGGCAAGGCCGCCCGCGGCCAACCCGCCGAGGACGGTGCGGCGTGAGGCACGGCCGGAGATCATGCTGCTCATGGCGGGCTCCTGATATAGCAGACAGGTTGTGGTATGCGGCCCTGATGCGAGGATCATGCCAAGATCAGAAAGACCGGAACACTAATCGTCTGGTTGACCAGTTAACCATAATGTGCTTATTATTTGGTCATGGACGGAGGCAGTCGTGCTAAGATTTGGTCAGGCTGCCATCTGGCGCGCCGCCGCCGCCGCCATCGCCCATAACCGTACGCGCCAGCTGGCCGGACTGCGGAACCCAATGCGGCCGCTCCGCAGGCCCAGGCCGGCGGCGTGCCCCTGTCGATCCGCGGTCCGGTCGGTCGTCCCGTCGGCAGCCAATGGAGTCCTGTCCTGTGTCAACAGCGATGCGTGAGGTTCTGGTGGGCGCGCAGGCGCCGCTCTATCGCTCGATCGCCGGTCTGCTGCGCACCGATATCGGCTCCGGCAAGCTCGCTCCGGGCGAGCGCATCCCGACGATCGACAAACTGGCGCGCAGCTTCGGCGTGGCGCGCGTCACCGTGCGTCAGGCCCTGGCCGTGCTCATCGATGAGGGCTTGGTCTTCAGCCGCCAGGGGCGCGGCACATTTGTCGCGTCTGACCCGCGCAAGCCCAGGGTGGTGCGGCTCGAATCCAGCTGGCAGCAGCTCCTGCACATGCTGGAAGGCAACGACCCGGAGATGCTGGCGCTCCAGGAGAGCGTCGATGCGGCGCCGATCCAGCCGGAAGACGGTGATCCGGCACCGGCCTACCGCTACATGCGGCGCCTGCACCGCTGCGACGGCGTGCCTTACTGCGTCATCGAAATCTACCTGGCACGAGCGGTGTACAACACCAATCCGGACGGCTTCGATAGCAACATGGTGATCGCGTTGCTCCAACAGGTGCCGGGACTGCGGCTGCGGCGCATGCGCCAGAGCCTGCACATCGGCCGGGCCGACCTCGACACCGCGCGGCTTCTGGGCGTCGAGGCGAACGCCCCCATCGGCATCGTCCGGCGCGTCATCACCGATAGCGACGGCCGCGTCGTTTATGTCGGCATCGGCCGCTATCGGGGCGACCTGGTCGTGTTCGATACCGCCATCAACCTGCCGGGCTGAGGATCCGCCGATACAGCTTCACCCGGCACCGAGCCCGCGCGGAAACCCAATCGATATGACTCTGGTGCAAAATGGGGCTCTGGTGCAAATGGCGTAACGAGCCAAAGGTCGTGGTTGCGAGGTCTGCGACATTGTCGCTTTATCGGGCTGCCAGGACTGCATACCAGACAGCAGGCGCACGTCGACCCCGAAGACGCAGGGGGCCGAGGTTGAACCGCCCCTTGCGGATCGTCGCAGCAGTTCGATCCCGGCTATGGTGATCGCCGCGGTCTTGAACCGCTTGA
>JABBNW010000254.1 GCA_019352115.1 Pseudomonadota bacterium | reverse complement strand
CCCCCGGCACTCCACGCCTCATCCCACCACCAGCGCGAGCGGCGCCGCCGCGTCCGTGACCAGGCGCGGCGCCATGCCGGCCGGGTCGCCGTCGGACTGGGCCGGCCGCGCCCGGTTGCCCGGGAATTCCACCCGCGCCGCGCGCACCCGGCGCACCCCCGGCATGCGGGCGAGCCGCCCGAGCGGCAGGGCAGCGCCGTAGCACAGGGCGGCGCGCGGGCCGGCGTGCTCGAACAGCACCACCGAGAAGCCGGGCTCCTCCGGCCGCGCCTCCGGGGCCAGCAGATACGGCCCGCCATACAGGCGGCCCTTGGTCACGATCACGCTGGCGGCCTCGGTCTCCACCCCGTCGAGGCGCACCCGGATCGGGGAGAAATCGTAGCCGGGCAGCCGCAGCAGGGTCTCGACGACATAGGCGCCGCGGCCGAGCAGCCGCTTCAACCGCGGCCGGATCGCGTGCACCACCGCGGCATCGAGGCCCACGCCCAGCATCTGCACGAACAGCCGCGCCGGCCCCTCCGACGGGGTGGCGAGGCCGGGCCAGAGCGGGCGAGTGCGGCCGAACGCCAGCGCCGCGGCGACGGCGCGCGGGGCGAACGGCAGGGCGTATTCCCGCGCCAGCACGTTGGCGGTGCCGAGCGGGATCACCCCGAGCGGCACGCCGGTTTCGATCAGCCCGGACGCGACCTCGGCGATGGTGCCGTCGCCGCCGGCGGCCACCACAAGCTCCGCGCCGGCCGCGGCGGCGGCGGCCGCCAGCGCGCGTGCGTCGCCGGCGCCGCCGGTGCGCAGCACCTCGCAGCGGATGCCGTTGGCGGCAAGGATGTCGAGCACGCGCCAGAGCCGATAGACCCGGCGGTTGCCGGCAGCGGGATTGAACACGATCACCATGGCATGGGAATGATACGACTCGGTGCACGGCGGTGGGGTGAATCGCTCCCATCGCACCCGGGCGTGGCGGAGCGATGACGGTCGCATGACCGGCCGATGACTTTGCACCGACACCGCCATTTCGGCGCGGGTCATGGAAGTTTCACTCGTGCGGCGCGAGCGCAACGGTTCTTGTGCTTTTGTCATGACCCACAGCAGCACCGCCGCCATCGGGATGCCGGGCAGCCTCGGGGCCGCCGGCCCCAAGCTTCGCCCGCAGTACCGCGCCGTGTTCATCTCCGACACCCACCTCGGCACCCGCGGCTGCCGCAGCGATTTCCTGGCCGACTTCCTGCGCCGCACGACATGCGCGCATTTGTATCTGGTGGGCGACATCATCGACGGCTGGCGGCTGCGCCGGTCGTGGTACTGGGATGCGCAGCACGACGAGGTGCTGCGCCTGATCCTGCGCCACGCCCGCGCCGGCACCGAGGTGACCTACATCCCCGGCAACCACGACGAATTGTTCCGTGCCTGGGTCGATCCGGCGATGCCGGGCGGGCTCGAGATCGCGGGCATCCGTCTCGCCTCCGAAGCGGTGCACGTGACCGCGCGCGGCCAGCGGCTCCTGGTGATCCACGGCGATGCGTTCGACAGCGTGGTGCGCTACGCGAAGTTCCTCGCCCTGCTGGGCGATCATGCCTACACCGCCGCGCTGGTGGCGAACCGCTGGTTCAACGCGGTGCGCCGGCGACTGGGCTATCCGTACTGGTCGTTGTCGGCCTGGCTCAAGCGGCGGGTGAAGGAGGCGGTGAAGGCGATCGACCGTTTCGAAACCGCGCTGGCCGCCGAGGCCCGCCGCCGCGGGCTCGACGGCGTCGTGTGCGGGCACATCCACCATGCCGAAATGCGGGAGGTCGCAGGCGTGCTGTACATCAACGACGGCGACTGGGTGGAAAGCTGCACCGCCCTGGTGGAGCACCACGACGGGCGGCTGGAGCTGATCGACTGGGCGGCGCGTCAAGGCCTGTCCTTCGCCGCGCCGCGCGCGGTCGGGGTGGTGCAACCTGCCTGACATGATCCCCGGGTTCCCGGACCCGCTGCTTGTTGCGCCCCCGTTTCTCGCGCCCCCGCTGCCGGCGCCGGAGCCCATCCTCGTGCTGCCACCGGCCGTCTCGCACCGTATCCTGATCGTCACCGATGCCTGGATGCCGCAGGTGAACGGCGTCGTGCGCACCCTTTCCACCGTGGCGGGCGAACTGCGCGCCATGGGCCATGTGGTGGAGGTGATCGGTCCGGACCGATTCCGCACCATTCCGTGCCCGACCTATCCCGACATCCGCCTGGCGCTGCGCCCCGGCAGGCGGCTGGCGGCGATGATCGCGGCGTTCGATCCCGAGGCATTGCACATCGCGACCGAAGGCCCGCTCGGCCTCGCCGCCCGGCGCTGGGCGCGCCGGCAGGGGTTCGATTTCACCACCGCGTTCCACACCCGCTTTCCGGAATACCTCCAGGCGCGCACACGGATCCCGGTGCGCCCCATGTACGCCTGGCTGCGCCGCTTCCACGGTGCCGGCTGCGGGACGATGGTCGCGACCGAGAGCCTGCGCCACGATCTTGCCGGGCGCGGATTCCGCCACCTGCGCGCCTGGTCGCGCGGCGTCGACCTTGATCTGTTCCATCCGGAACCGTGCGAGGACCAGCGCGAGGACTGGGGATTGCCGCGCCCGGTCCTGCTTTATGTCGGGCGGGTGGCGGTGGAGAAGAACATCGGCGCCTTCCTCGACCTCGATCTGCCGGGATCGAAAGTGGTGGTCGGCGGCGGTCCGCAACTGGCGGCGCTGCGCCGGCGCTATCCGGGAGTGCATTTCACCGGCCCGCTGTACGGCGCGGCGCTGTCGCGCGCCTATGCCGGCGGCGATGCGTTCGTGTTCCCGAGCCTTACCGATACGTTCGGCCTCGTGCTGCTGGAGGCGCTGGCCTGCGGCACGCCGGTCGCAGCCTTCCCGGTGACCGGGCCGATCGACGTGCTTGCCGACGCGGCGGGGCGGGTGGGGGCGGTGGACGCTGACCTGGGCGCGGCGGTGCGCCGGGCGCTGGACGGGGATCGCGCCGCCTGCCGGGCGCATGCGGAACGTTTCAGTTGGCGGGCGTGCGCCGAAGTGTTCCTCTCCCACCTCGTTCCGGCGGCGGGCACGGCGGATTAAACCAAAACGTGCGGGTTTTAACTCGCGCCCTTGCGTGCCGGTCCGGCGCTTCCCGTCGTGGCCGGCCCTGAGCCGGTCACCGACCCAGGATCGCCCGTGCGCAGATGGCCGGCTCAGGGGCCGGCCATGACGGGAGGGGGGCGAGGCTAGAAGTCCGCCAGTCTCTTGGCGGGTTGGCATCAGGCCCGCCGGGCCGGCGTTGCAGACAAGGGAACGGGGCGGGATCGTATTGACGCGGCGCGCGGATCGCGCTAACGTTCCGCCCCTGAAACGCCTTCCCATTTCAGGGATCGGCAGGTCCCTGAAACGAAAGAACAGGTGCGCCGATCCCGACCGCCGACGCCGGCACCATGCGTCAGGATCGGCACCCCAGCAGCCCGCCCCCCCGATCGCTCCGGAGCCGATCCCATGTCTGTCGCCCGTCTCATGTCCCCGTTGCGGTGTCGGATGTTCGCCGCGCTCCTGTGGCTACTCGCCGCCGCCCCGGTGGCGCAAGCGATCGCCGCAGCACCCGGCGCCTCCGGGCTCGGCGTGCCGCCGCCGCCGGCGCTGCCCGCCGCGCGCATCGCGGCCCTGCTGGTGCCCGCCACGGACACCGCCCCGCGCCGCCTGGTCGGTGCGAAGCCCTGGCCGGGCCACCCCGGCCGGTTCGTCGCGATCGTCTGCACCGGCGGGGCCGCGCCCTACTCGGACACGCCGAACGCGCCGCGCTGCGCGCAGCCGGAAAGCAAGACCGAGCCGAAGCTGCACGTCTATCTCGGCGTGATCGCGGCCGGTCCCGGCGTTGCCCCGCGGCTGATCGCCGGCGGCGGTCCGATCCGGGCCGCGGTCGATTGGGGCCTGTCGGACCTGCCCGCGCCGGACGCGGCGCAGGGCGCCCCGGGGCCGGTTCCGCCGGCGCGGATCGATCGATTCGATCTCGCGGCCTATCGCATCGCCCCGGGGCAGACCGCGTTCGGGCTGCGCGTGTCCTGGCGCGACATGTATTCGGGCGGCGGCGGGTATTTCTCCGCGCTGTGCCTGTATGCGATCGAGGGTGGCCGGCTCCGCCGCGTCCTCGCCGTGCCGATGCACGCGCAGCAACTGATCGCCGGGGATTGGCACAAGAACGGCACGCGCGATCATCAGGACATCGACGCGGCCAACCTGCTGGTGGTAGCGCGCACCCGCACGGCGGGGCATTTCGACCTGATCGTGCGCCCGACCAACGCCGACTACGCCGCGCGGCCCTGGAGCGGCAGGATCGGCATCGGCGCCGCGGTGGCCGAACGGGACGGAACCGTGACGATCCAGTCGACCATCGTGGGCGACCCGGCGGCGCAAGCCGGGCTGCGCGCGGGGGACCGGATTGCGCGCATCGATGGGCACACGGTGCGGGGGATGGACGCCAAGGCGGTCGCGGCGGCGATGAACGGCGTGCTCGGCGGGCGCGTGGTGCTGACGATCCGCCGTCCGGGGCAGGCACCGTTCGACGTGACCCTGGTGCGCACGACGTTCACCCTGGCGCCGAGTTCGCATCTGCGCTTCCGCTGGTCGCGCGCGGCCGGCGCCTATCGCGCGGCGGTCTGCACCGGCAACTGTCTCTGAGCGCCGGTCGCGGCCGGCCCGCCTTGCGCGACGCTGCCGGCGCGACCAGGATCGCGGCGGGGCAGGCGGGATCGGCCGCCTCGGCAGGGCAAGTCCGGCACGCGCCGTCGGTGCCGCGCCAGCAACGACACCGTCCGGGGAGGACCGCATGGGCCTGCATATCGACTACTACGCCTCGTTGAATTCACCCTGGACACATCTCGGCGCCGACCGGATCGCGGCGCTGGCGGCCACGCACGGCGCCAGCATGCGGATTTATCCGGTCGATTTCGGCACCATCTTCCCCGCCTCCGGCGGGCTGCCGTTGCCGAAGCGCGCGCCGCAACGTCAGGCGTACCGGCTGATGGAACTCGAACGCTGGCGCCGCCGGCTCGGCCTCCCGATCCACATCCGGCCGAAATTCTTCCCCGCGTCGGAACTGCCCGCGGCCTCCTGCGTCATCGCCGTGCGCGAGACGATCGGCGATGCGCCGGCGATCGCACTGGCGCATCGCGTGCTGCGCGCGCTGTGGCAGGAGGAGAAGGACACCGGCGACGTGGCGACCCTGGCCGGGCTGATCGCCGAGGTCGGCCTCGATGCGGACGCGGTGCTGAAACTCGGCGCGGACCCGCAATGGGCGGAGCGGCGCGCGGCCGATACCAGGGCCGCGCTCGACCGCGGGGTGTTCGGAGCGCCCAGCTACGTCATCGGCGAAGAAATCTTCTGGGGCCAGGACCGGCTCGACTTCGTCGCCGAGCGCCTCGCCGCGGGCTGAGAGTTTGTGAAGGCAGGCCCCTTGCCGACAATGTCGCCAAATGAAGCCAGTCACTTGCAAGGGGCCTGCCTTCACAAGTTCGATTTCTTTCACAAGCTCTGACTCGCATCGCGGGGCCGGCGCCGCTCGTGCCGGCCCCGCGGCGCGCCTACGGCGTGGTCGGGATTTCCCGGTACACGTTGCGGACGGAACGGATCCAGTGCTTCTTCGTCTCGTTGGTCCACGGCGTGCCCGCCAGCAGCTTCGTATAGGCCTCCGTCTGCAGCACGTCCGGGCTTTCGAGGTCATAGAGCGCCAGGTATTTCGGCTCCCCCTCCACCGCCACGAAGCGGCGCGCGTTCAGGATGCCCGGGACGGACAGGCGTTCGGGCACGTGTTCCTCGTTGTACCATCGGTTGAAATCCGCCTCATGCGCGGGCTCGACCTCGACCATCACCAGCAGCAGTCCGCGCGGCTTCGCCGCCGTCGTCGTTCTTTCCGACATGGTTGTTTCCTCCGGTTGGTATGCGGGGCAGGATAGGCCGGATGCAGACGCGAGGGGAGGGGCCGATGCGGGTGGCGCTGGTCGGCGTGGGGCATTGGCACACGCCGTTCTACCTCGACCCCTGTCTCGCGCTGCCCGGCGTCGCCGTGGTGGGCGTGAGCGATCCCGATCCAGCCCGCGCGGCGGCGGTCGCGGCACGCGCCGGCTGCCCGTCCTTCGCCGATCCGGTGGCGCTGTGCGCGCAGACCCGGCCCGATTTCGCCTTCGTTCTTGGCCGCCACTGCGACATGGCCGCGAGCGCCCGGCTGCTGATCGCGGCGCGCATCCCCTTCGCGATCGAGAAGCCGGGCGGGATTTCGGCCGCCGAAGTGGCCGACCTTGCCGCGCGCGCCGCCGCCGCCGGATGTTTCGTGGCCGTCCCGTTCGTGTTCCGCGACAGCGCGCTGCTGGCGACGATCCGCAGCACCGCGCCGGGCGAGGCCCTCCAGGTCGCAAGCTTCAAATTCATCGGCGGCCTGGTCGAACGCTACCGCGCCGAAGGCTGCGACTGGATGTTGTCGCATGCCACCGCCGGCGGCGGGGCGCTGCTCAACCTCGGCATCCATTTCCTCGATCTGCTGCGCGCGCTGCTGCCCGGCG
>JABBNW010000253.1 GCA_019352115.1 Pseudomonadota bacterium | reverse complement strand
TCCTTGCCTACGCTCCGCCGCCGCAACCGGCCACCAAGCGCCGCCCCCGGAGGAACCCGCCCATGCCCGGCCTCGCCAACAAGACCGCCTTCATCACCGGCGCCGGCAACGGCATCGGTCGCGCCACCGCGCTCCTGTTCGCCGCCGAAGGTGCCAACGTCGCCATCGCCGAGCGCGACCGGATCGCCGGCGAGGAGGCCGCCCACCGCGCCGGCCCCACTGCGATCGCCATTCCGACAGACGTCACCGACCCCGACAGCCTCGCTGCCGCCGTGCGCCGCACCGTCGATCATTTCGGCGCCATCCATATCCTGCACAACAACGCCGGCGGCTCGACCCCGGAGGACAACACCGTCATCGATGCCCCGCTGGAGGAGTTCTGGCGGGTCATCAAGCTCGATCTGTTCGGCACCTTCCTCGGCTGCCGCTTCGCGATCCCGGAGCTGATCCGCGCCGGCGGGGGCAGCGTGATCAACATGGCCTCCAACCTGGCCTTGATGGGGATCGCGGGGCGGGACTGCTATACCGCGGCGAAGGGCGGGGTGGCGGCGCTCACCCGTTCGCTCGCGGTGGAGTTCGCACCGCACAAGGTGCGGGTCAACGCGCTCGCGCCTTCCGCCACCATGACCGAGCGGGTTCGGAAGCTGATGGCGGGCAATGCCGCGGTCGGCCAACTCGCGCGCTCCCACCTGCTCGGCCTGATCGCGCCCGAGGACATCGCTGCCGCCGCGCTGTTCCTGGCCGGGGACGGATCGGTGCGGATCACCGGCCAGGTGCTGCCGGTCGATTCCGGCGTGACCATTTCCTGAGGCGGGCGCGGTCGAGCCGCCCTCGCGCGTCGGTTCGTAACCAACCTCGCGTAAACTTGATCTGGATCAACGTCGGAGCCGCCGTTGCGGGTTCATGTCGCTGGGTAGGCTTCCCCTTCCGGGTTCGGGCCCGAGCAACCTTCAGGGAGCGGTTGGACGATGACGACAGATACGCCGGGCCGTGCCGTACCCCTCTCGCCCGGTATTGGGGGCGCGAGCCTTTGCGATCGGCTCCTGTATCTTGCCGAAGACCTGGAGGACGCCGGCTTCCGGTCACTGGCGGAGCAGTTGATCGGCCTCACCTACCGTCTGCTGGACGCCCCGTCGGAGCCGGCCCCAGCGGCCGAATCGCTCCGCACCTGATGGCATCGACCCGCCTGAAGCCATCGACCGGCCCCCGGCGGCGCTCCCCGCCCAGCCCCGCCCGGTGGCCGCCTATGCCTGCCCGCGCGTGACCAGCCGGCCGGCCCGCGCTGCGGTCGCTGCGCCGGCGGCGAACGCGGCCTGACCGTTCACCCAGGTCTCCACGATCCCCTCGGCCGGCCGGGTGGGCGCGGAGAAATCGGCGGCGTCGCGCACCGTCGCGGGATCGAACAGGACCAGGTCGGCATAGGCGCCGGGCCGGATCACGCCGCGCCCCTCCAGCCCGAACACCTCCGCCGTGTGCCCGGTCATCTTGCGCACCGCTGCCTCCAGGCTGAACAGGCCCAGATCGCGGGCGTAATGACCCAGCACGCGCGGGAACGTGCCCCATAGGCGCGGATGCGGGTAGGTGTCGTGCGGCAGGCCATCGCTGCCGATCATCGCCATCGGGTGGGCCAGGATGCGACGCACGTCCGCCTCGTCCATCTGGAAGAAGATCGCGCCCGCCGGCAGCAGCCGTTCCGCCGCCGCGCGCGCGGTGAGGTTCCACTCCCGCGCGATATCTTCCAGCATCCGCCCCGACATCTCAGGATGCGGCACCGACCAGGTGACCTGCACCGGCACGTCGGCGCGCAGGCGTTCCGGCATCAGCACGGTCGAGCCGGCGGCGTAGGGATAGACGTCGTAGGCGACCTTCTGCGCGCGCGCCGCCGCTTCCAGATGCGGCAGGGTCTCGGTGGAGCGGCCGAAATTCTCCGGCATGGAACATTTGTGGTGGCTGATGACGACCGGGGCGCCGGCTTCGCGACCGATGCGCAGGGTCTCCTCGATCGAGGTGACGACGCCGTTCGCCTCGTCGCGCATGTGGGTCACGTACAGCGCGCCGGCGGCACGCAGGGCTTCGGCGACCGCGATCACTTCCTCGGTCGGGGCTTCCATGTTGGGCGGGTAGTAGAGCCCGGTGGAAAAGCCCGACGCGCCCTGCGCGAGCGCCTCGGCGAGGCGCCGGCGCATGTGCTCGGCCTCGGCATCGGTCGCGGCGCGCTGGGTATCCCCGCCCATCGCTTCGACCCGCAACGACATATGCCCGATCAGCGCCACGGTATTGACCGGGGCGGGATCGGCGGCCAGGCGCTGCGCGTAGTCGCCGAAACTGTCGAAGGTCCACCAGGATTCGTCGCCGAGCAGGTCGAGCGGCGGCGGCGGCCGGCGCCCCATGCGCACCGGCGAAAGGCTGATGCCGCAGTTGCCGACCACCACCGTGGTCACGCCCTGCGACATCTTGCACAGCATGCAGGCCGGTCCGCACAGCACCGCACGGTCGTCGTGGGTGTGGGCGTCGATGAAGCCCGGCGCCAGCACCCGGTCGTCCGCGAGGATCTCGCGATCGGCGCTCGCCGCGCCGAGGTCGCCCACCGCGGCGATGCGGTCGCCATCCACCGCGACGTCGGCGACGAAGCGCGGGGCGCCGGTGCCGTCGATCACGGTGGCGTTGCGGAAGATGAGGTCGTGGCGGGCCATGAGTGCTCCGGCGTGCGGTGAAGGAGCCCGCATTCAGCCGCAAACCGGCACGCGTGCCAACCCTATGACGCAGCGGGCGATGCGGTGCGACCGCGCGCTTGGCGCTCCCGCAGGCGGATCGCGTCCGGCAGGTCCACGAAAGACCCACCGCATCCGGCCGTTGTCCACGCGCCGCATCCGGGTTTCGAGACCTTCGCCGAGAGAGGCGACGAACCCGTGTGGGTAGCGCGCGCCGGCGCCGGGTTATGGACTTTCGGGCCGTCGCACCTTCCGCGGCCGCTGCGGTCATGCTATTTTCGTGTCGCCGATGTCGTTGCAGATCACAGCGAAGTCAGCCCTTCGGCGAAAGGAATTGGACAGGATGCAGCGGGATCGGGCGCAGGAAGCGGACGCGCCCTGGCGGATCCGGGCGCGCGGCTGGGCGGACATCCTGCGCGGCGCCTGGAAGACGATCGGCCAGAATAACCTGTCGCTCGTCGCGGGCGGGGTAACCTATTTCCTGCTGCTGGCGCTGTTCCCCGCTTTGGCCGCGCTGGTTTCGGTCTATGGTCTGCTCGCCAACCCGGGAGACGTGGCGAAAAGCGTCCAGTCGCTGTCAGGCATGCTGCCGGCCGCCACCGTGACGCTGATCGGCGACGAACTGCACCAACTGGTCTCGGCCTCCCCCAAAAGCCTCGGCCTGGGCGCCGTCATCGGCATCGCGATCGCGCTCTGGAGCGCCGTACGCGGAATGAGCGGCATGATGACGGCGCTCGACATCGCCTACAATCAGACGGAGCGGCGGGGTTTCATCAGGTTCAACGCGATTGCCCTGCTGCTGACGGTCGCGGCCATCGTCGGCGGGCTGATTGCCCTCGCACTCGTCGTCGGCCTGCCTGTCGCGTTGAACGCGGAGGGCATGAGCGAACCGGGGCGCTGGATCGGCCTGGCCGTCGAATGGCCGCTGCTGATCCTGTTCGCCATGGGAATGGTGACCTTGATCTACCGCTACGGACCCGATCAGATGGTTCCGAAGTGGAAGTGGACTTCGCCCGGCGTGATCGTCACTACGCTGCTGTGGGTTGTCGGATCGATTTTGTTCAGCGTCTATATCGACCATTTCGGCAGCTACAACAGGACCTACGGCGCGTTGGGCGGCCTGCTGGTCCTGCTGACCTGGATGTGGCTGTCGGTGTTCGTCGTGCTGCTCGGCGCCGCGGTCAACGGCGAATCCGAGCGGCAGGCGCAGCAGCCGGGCACGGCCGATCGGCCGCTGCCAATCGGCCGACGGAAGGCGTAGTTGCCGGGCCGGAACCGCCGCGCCGTCGCCTTTACGCCGCGCCGGAAATATACGCCTTCAGGCTGTCCACTTCCTCCTCCTGCTCCATGATGCGTGCCTTGACGATGTCGCCGATGCTGACCATCCCGACGAGCCGGTCGCCTTCCAACACCGGCAGGTGGCGCACCCGGTTTTCGGTCATCAGGCGCATCGCCTGCTCGACAGTGGTGCCTGGCGTGGCCGTGGTCAGAACGCGGGTCATCAGTTGCGCCGCCGTCATTTCCAACGTCAACGCGCCGCGCACGGCGAGGCTGCGCACGATGTCGCGTTCGCTCACGATGCCGAGCAACTGATCCAGCCGGTCGGTCACCAGCACCGCGCCGATGCCGCGCGCGCGCAGCACGGCGGTGACCTCCGGCACCGGAGCGTCCGGGGCGACGGCGATCACTTCATGTCCCTTGTGGCGCAGAATCGCGGCTACCATGGTCATGGCGAATACTCCCCTGGTCGGACCGCCGCCCGGGGCGACGGGGAGGGGAGGGTGCGCCGGTTCCCGTTGCGAATGCAAACATCGTCCGTGCGCCGCAGCATCACGCATCCGTGTAGGGTGGGCGAGGCACCCCTGGATCATATCAAAGCGCGGCGGACGGGACGGATTTTCAAACCCCCAGGCCCGATCACCGTCCGACACGGCCCCCGGCGCTCCCGATCAGCTGCTCACGGCTGAGCCCTCAGGGATGTGCGAACCGCCAGGCGAATGCGCGGGTGAAGATGAGGGCGCGGTCGCGCACCCGCCTCACCCCGTCCGCCGCTCGCTCATGCCGCCCGACATCCCGCCCGGGCACAGCACGTTCACCACCGCCTGCCGCCCCCCGCGCACCGCCGCCGCGGCGCGGGCCAGCGCCGCCGGCAGCTCGGCCGGATGCGCGACCAGCTCGCCATGCCCGCCATGCGCCTCTACCACGCGTTCGTACGCCGGACTCGGGCCAAGCTCGGCAAGCCGCCGCCCGTCCTCCGTCGCCGCGATGCTGTCGGGATACATATCCAAGGTGGACCGCCGCACCGCGCCGTACAACGTGTTGTTGTAGATCACCGTCAGCACCGGCAACCGATGCGCCGCGCCGACGAAATGACACGCCGTCGGGTTGGCGAACATATAAGCTCCGTCGCCCAGCACCGCGATCACCAGCTTGTCCGGCGCGGCCAGCCGGGCGCCGAGCGCCGCCCCCAGCCCCCAGCCCAGCCCGCCCGCCGGGCTCAGCCCGAACAGGCTGCCGGGCGCGTCGAGCGGGCAATGATCCTGGCGGAACGAATACTCGCTGACCACGATCGTTTCCGCATCCACGATCCCGCGCAGGCAGTGGTTGAGCCAGGTCATGGTGCAGACGCCACCCGCCCCGTCGCGTGCCGCCTCCGCCGCCCAACCCGCGCGCAGTGCCTCCGACCGGGCGGCGAGGGCGCCGCGCCGCGCCGTCACCTCCGGCGCGCGCGCGGCCAGCGCCGGCGCCAGCGCTTCCAGAAGCGGCAGGCTGGCGCAGCGCAACGTCAGGTCGGAGGGGAAGCTGCGCATCGGATAGCGCGCATACAGCGGGTCCTCGCCGATCTGCACCACGCGCGCGCCGGAGGCCAACCGGTGGCTGTCCGGATACCACGGCACGTCGGTTTCCCAGACCAGCACGAGGTCCGCCTCGGCGAGCAGCGGGCCGGGATCGCCGCCCTGGTACATCGGGTGCCGGCTCGACAGCGCGTGGTAGCGCGGATTGAACGGCACCACCGCCAACGCGAACCGTTCCGCCAGCCGCGCCAACGCCGTGTTCTCGGCCGGATCGCGCCCGAGCGAGCCGGTGATGATCAGCGGCATTCGCGCCTGCGCGATCCAGTCCGCGAGCCGCGCCACGTCCTCGGCGCCCGGCGCCGGCGCGGCGGGGCGGGCGCGCGGGGCGCGGGCCACGGCGCCGGGCGCTTCCACCGCCGTGCCCAGTACCTCGCGCGGCAGGCTGAGATAGACGGGGCCGGCGGGCGAGGCGGTCGTCAGCTCCATCGCGCGCGCCACCACGTCGGTGATCTGGTCGGGCCGGCGCAGTTCGTAGTCCCACTTGACCACTTCGCGCAGCATGCCGGCCTGGTCGAACATCTCCTGCGCCCAGTGGATGTAGACGTTGCGCGCCCCGGACGGTCCGGATTCCATCACCGGCGTGCGCCCCGACGTCAGCAGCATGGGGATGCGGTCGCGGGCGGCGTCGATCAGGGCGTTGATGGCGTTGGCGGTGCCGACGTTGGTGTGCGTCATCACCGCCTGCGGCCGGCCGGTGACCATCGTGTAGCCGTGCGCCATGGCGACGGCGGCGTTCTCGTGCGGGATCACCATCGGCTTCGGCACGGCGCGGTTGGTGCGCGCGGCACGGGCGAAGGCTTCGACGATCGGGGCGAAATCGGTGCCGGGGTTGCAGAACAGGTGCTCGATCCCCTGGGCGGCGAGCGCGTCCAGGTAGTCCTCGGCGGCGATGCGGGGCGGGGCGGTCATGGCGGTGGCGTTCTCCCTCGGCGTGCCGTGCGGCGTTTCCCGGCATGCTGGCGTGGGCGAGGGGGCACGTCAAAA
>JABBNW010000252.1 GCA_019352115.1 Pseudomonadota bacterium | reverse complement strand
CGGCCGGACACGCATGAGGAACTGGTCCGAGGCACGACCTCGGTGCTGCGGTCGCTCCAGCGCCAGCCGGATCGGATCAAGGCTTACTTCAGGCACAAGGATGTTCGTTACGCCGCGTAGAGTCATGTATATTGTTGGGGTATTAGTAACGGTTGCCGTGACTCGCACGCAGCAACGATGACACGGCGACCTACGCGAGCCGGCCGCTGGCCGACGACGGCGCCGTTGCAGACACGAATGTTATCGCTTACGATAGGTCTCTGGCAGTGAAACGCGAGCCGAATGGGGCGGCGACATGAAATTCCTAAGCAGAAACGAACTGAGCAATGCCATCATGGAGTTAATGTCTGGCAAAAGGGTACGTTGTGCGGTGGCCTTCTGGGGAGCTGGGTCCGAGACGCTGTTCCCTGCCGCCTGCAACCAGGATATTCGGATTGTCTGCAATCTAAGAATGGGGGGCACTAACCCATTTACTCTGGACGAGCATCTTCTGCATCGCCTCACGGTCCAGCAGCACGACACTCTTCACGCGAAAGTCTATATCAGTGAGACGGCCGCGATCGTGGCCTCCGCCAATGCCTCTGCAAATGGTCTTGGCTTTGAGGGGCGGGAACAGGCCGCTTGGCACGAGGCTGGAGTGTTCACCAAGGAACACAAGATGGTGGAGGAAATCGGGCGCTGGTTCGAACGCATTTGGCACGAAAGCCGGCCCATAGAAGACGACGACATTAGAAATGCGAAAGCGGCATGGAAATCTCGGCAAGCTTCCAAGCCCTCACTCACATCGTTTGCCGACTTTGAACTGACCGCGCATAATCTGCCGTTGATTTGGTGGTACGGAGACTCCGAATGGGAGACCAACCCAGAACACACACAAGACATCCCGCAGACAGAAGCAGATTTTTCTAGAACGCCGTATCGATTCTGGTATCGCGATCGAAGGGAACCAAGATCGGGAAGCTCTTACCCCAGAGACGTGGGTGCTCGCGTTCAGGCGAACCAACGCCGGGTTCCCTGATGCCCGAGTTCGCCTGTCGTGGATTAACGTCGGTCCTATCCTTGAGGCTGCATTCAGATTTCAAGGCGAGCAAGATTGGCTGCCGGTAGCGCTGAGCGCCGAGCGTCCGGTACACCCGCCGTTTCCGATTGGCGAGGCGCGTTTTTGGGATTCATTCCGGGAGGTGATATCGCACGGCGAATTTGCTGGGCTACGGACCGATGATTACGAGGGAGCTTGGTTCACCACCGCTCGATTGGCTCTAATGAGTAAGTTTTGGCAAGCTTTGCGCGATGCCTACTTGGCTGGGAGATAGCACAGAGCTTTGCATTTCGTCCTTAGTTGCGAACGCTGTGGACAACCAGTCAAGCAGAAAGGCACTCAGCGAAGGGCGCCCAAGCGTCCCCCTACCCCACCGCCACTACCTTCCGCGGCTTCGTCTGCACCACCGGCGCCAGCTCCGCCGCCCCGAACGACCGCGCCCGCCGCTCGTTCCCCACCCCCCCGTACAAAGTGCTCCGCTGCGCCGGCGCCCGCCCGATTCCCCGGATCAGCGCCTCCATCGCCTCCGGCGGAAACTCCTGTCCATGCTCCGTCCCCGCCGCGCGCGAGATGCTCTCGTTCATCAACGTCCCGCCGAGATCGTTCGCCCCCGCAGCCAGGCAAACCGCCACCCCCTCCGGCCCCATCTTCACCCACGAGGTCTGGATATTCGGGATCAGCGGATGCAGCACCAGCCGAGCCACCGCGTGCATCAGCACCGCCTCGCGGAACGTCGGCCCCTTGCGCGCCAGCCCGCGCAGATACATCGGCGCTTCCATGTGCACGAACGGCAGCGGCACGAATTCCGTGAACCCCCCGGTCTCCGCCTGCGCATCGCGCAGCGCCAGCAGATGCCGCGCCCAGGACTCCGGTCGTTCCACATGCCCATACATGATGGTGGCCGTCGTGCGCAGCCCCAACCGATGCGCCGCCTGCACCACGTCCAGCCATTGCCGGGTCATGATCTTGTCCGGCGCGATCACCTTCCGCACCGCATCGTCCAGGATCTCCGCCGCCGTCCCCGGCAACGTCCCCAACCCCGCGTCCTTCAACTGCGCCAGGAACGCAGGCACCGAAATCCCCAACGTCGCCGCCCCCTGCGTCACCTCCAGCGGCGAGAACGCGTGCACATGCATCCCAGGCAGCGCCTGCTTGATGGCGCGGCAGATCGCCAGATAGGTCGCGCCCGTATAGTCCGGATGGATGCCGCCTTGCAGGCAGACCTCGGTCGCGCCCCGGTCCCACGCCTCCACCGCGCGGCGAACGATCTCCTCCAGATCAAGATCGTAGGGCGTCCCGCGCAGAGCCTCGTGCGTCCGACCCTTGGAGAAAGCACAGAATTTGCAATGATAATAGCAGATGTTGGTATAGTTGATATTGCGATTGACGACATAGCGGACGGTATCGCCCGAAACCGCACGCCGCAGCGCATCCGCCGCACCCGTCACATGCGCATAATCCGCATCCCGCGCCGCGAACAGCGCCACGATCGCCGCCTCATCCAGCCGCGTCCCGCCCGCGGCCCGTTCCACCGCGCGCACCAGTGCCGGATCGGCCGCAGCCAGGCGCGGCGCCGCCAACACCGGCGCCACCGCGCGCCCCGGCGCCCAGTCGTCCTCGCGCGCGAACCCGTCGGAATCGATCCCCCGCCGCACTGCACCGGCCAGGGACGGCACCAGCCATCGATCGGCCGCGAACGCGAACGCCGGATACACCGCCAGCCGAGGCACCAGCACCTTGCCCGCCGCCGCGCTGCCCTCGGCCAAAGCCGCGATCGCCGGCCACGGCGCTTCCGGGTTCACATGGTCGGGCGTGACCGGGGAAACGCCGCCCCAATCGTCGATCCCCGCCGCCAGCAACCGCGGATACACGCCCGGCGAAAGATTGGGGGGCGCCTGCACATGCACATCGTCCGGCAGGATCAGCCGCGCGACCGCGATGCTCCAGAGCAGGTCGTCAAGATCGGGCTCCGCCGCGCCCGCCATCTTGGTGCCGGGCTTGGCGCGGAAATTCTGCACGATCACTTCCTGGATATGCCCGTGCGCGGCGTGCAGCGCCGCGATCGCCATCAGCGCATCGATCCGTTCCGCCCGCGTCTCGCCGATGCCGATCAGGATGCCCGTCGTGAACGGCACCGCCAGCTCGCCCGCCAACCGGATGGTTTCCAACCGCCGTTCCGGCCGCTTGTCGGGCGAACCGTAATGCACCCCGCCCGGTTCGCACAACCGGGCGGACGTCGATTCCAGCATCACGCCCTGGCTTATGGACACACTGCGCAGGACAGCGATGTCCGCGCGCGTCATCACCCCGGGGTTCACATGCGCCAGCAGCCCGGTCTCCTTGAACACCGCCGCGCACATCGCCGCCAGGTAGCCGATCGTGCTGTCATGCCCCAGCGCCGCCAGCGCCTCCCGCGCCGCGCGGTAGCGCAATTCCGGCTTGTCGCCGAGGGTGAACAGCGCCTCCGTGCACCCCGCCTCTGCCCCGGCACGCGCGATCGCCAGCACCTGCTCCGGCGCCAGGAACGCGGGTTGCCCGGCGCGCGGGCTGTGCGCGAAGGTGCAGTAGTGGCACACGTCGCGGCAAAGTTGCGTCAGGGGAATGAACACCTTGCGCGAGTAGGAAACGGTGCGCCCGAACGCCGCATCGCGTCGGGCCGAGGCACGCGCCATCAGCTCCGGCAACGGGGCGCCCAGCAGGTCGGCAGCAAAGTCGGTCATCGATCCGGTGCTTCCCACGTCAGCCCTGTGCGGGCGCGATCACATCGGCGGCAAAGCGTGCCAGCCGGTCTTCGGTTTCCTCGATCGTCGGTGCCTGCAACACGACGATCACCTGCCGCACCCCGATCGCCGCCAGCGCCGCGGCGTCTTCGCGCAGATCGGCCGTGCTGCCGGTGAACATCCGCCGCGCGCCGTCGGTCGTGCGCCGCTCCGTCCAGTCCACCGGCTTGAACCAAAGCAGCACGGTGCCGATCGTGCCCGGATCGCGCCCCGCCGCGTCCGCCGCCTGCGCCAGCCGTGCCATGCCGGCGGCCAGGCGCTCCGGCGTGTCGAACGGCGTTGCGTGGTTATGCGACGCGGGATACCACGCATCCCCAAACCGCACCGTGCGCCGCATCGCGGCCAGGCTCTCCCCGCCCACCCACACCGGCACGCGGGACTGCACCGGTTTCGGTTGGAACAGCAGGTTCTCGAACGCGACATCCGGGCCGGCCACGCTCGGCGCTTCCTCGGTCCACAGCGCCTGCATCGCGGCCAGATACGCATCCGTCACGGCGCCGCGGCGCGCAAACGCGGGGGCGCCGAGCGGGGCGTATTCCTCTTCCAGCCAGCCCACACCCACCCCGGCGATCAGCCGCCCGCCGGACAGCACATCGACCGTGGCAAGCATCTTCGCCGCCACCACCGCCGGCCGGTACGGCACCACCAGCACCGACGGCAGCAGCCGCACCCGGCGCGTGATGCCGGCGAGGAAACACAGCGCGCCGATCACATCGAGGCATTCCCCGGTCTGCGCGCCGACCCACACCCCGTCTTCCGTGTAGGGATAGCGGGTCGCGACGGCGCGCGGCAGCACCAGCCGATCGGGGATGCCGATGGTGGCATAGCCCAGCGCCTCGGCCTGCCGCGCCACCGCGGCCAGGTGCGCCGGCGCCGCCAGGGCCCCGCGCGCGCCGATATGGATGCCGAATTCCACGCCTGCCGTCCCCCGCCGTGCTGCGGGCGGCATCCTGTGGTAACGTCGCCCCCGACGCAAATCCCCGTCCGGAGGACCCCCCATGCAGATCGGCTGCAGCGCACCCACCGCCGGCGCCTTGACCGACCCCGACACGATCGCGCGCATCGCCACCGAGGCCGAGATGCTCGGCTTCGCCTACGTCACCGTCAGCGACCACCTCATCATCCCGACCGATATCGCGTCCCGCTACCCGTACACCGACAGCGGGGAATTCCCGTCCGGCGCGCGGGTCGATCGGCACGAGCAGTTGATGACCGCGATGTTCATCGCCGCCAAGACATCGAAACTGCGCATCGTCACCTCCGTCATGGTGGTGCCGCACCGCCCGCCCGTGCTGACCGCGAAGCTGCTGGCGACCCTGGACGTGCTGTCCAAGGGCCGCCTGACCCTGGGGATCGGTGCCGGCTGGATGGCGGAGGAATTCGCCGCCGTCGGCACGCCCCCCTTCGCCGAGCGCGGCGCGGTCACGGACGAGACCATCCGCGCCTGCAAGGAACTGTGGTCGCAGGAGGACCCGAGCTTCGACGGCACCTACGTGAAGTTCTCCAACGTGGTGTTCGAGCCGAAACCGGTGCAGCAGCCGATCCCGATCTGGATCGGCGGCGAAAGCGGCCCGGCGCTGCGCCGCACCGCCGCCTATGGCGACGCCTGGTATCCGATCGGCACCAACCCGGCGCATCCGATGGATACGCTCAGCCGCTACAAGGCCGGCGTTGCGCGGCTGCGCGCGCTGGTGGAGAAATCCGGGCGCGATCCGGCCGCCGTGGCGCTGGCCTACCGCGTCTCGTCCAATCCGGAAGCGCAACCGAAGGGCATGGTGGACGGCGAGCGCAAGCTGTTCACCGGCGGCGCGGCGGATTTCGCCGGCGACATCCGCAGCCTGCGCGACCTTGGCGTGACCGCGGTGGATTTCGGGCTGTTCGGCCCGACCCTGGCCGCGACGCTCGACAACATGCGCCGCTTCCGCGAGGAGGTGGCGGCCAGGGTATGACCGTCGCGGCCGCGCGGATCGCGGCGGCGCTGGACTATCTCGACCGGCTCGACAGCATCGAGGGGTGGCTGTCGCCCACCACGGCGCTCGCGATTATCGAGACCCTGTGGATGCAGGAACGCGCCGGGATCGCCGGCGACCTGGCGGAGATCGGGGTTTACCGCGGCAAGTCCTTCCTCGCGCTCGCGGCCGGCGCGCGCGCGGGGGAACGGCTGTTCGCGATCGACCTGTTCGATGCGGGCGATTCTGCTGCCGAGCGGGCCGACTACGACGTCGCCGCCTACGGCAGCGGCAACCGCGCGGTGTTCCTCTCGAACCTGGCACGCTTCTTCCCTGCCGCGCGGGTGGAGGTGATCGAAGGCTCCTCCCGCCGGCTGCGCGGGACGGAGGCGGCGACCGGGCTCGCCGGGCTGCGCATGATCTCGATCGACGGCGGCCACACCCGGGCGCTGACGGAGAACGACCTGCACATCGCCGATGCTGTGCTCGGTCCGTACGGCGTGTGCTGGCTGGACGACGTGCTGAACCCGCATTGGACCGGGGTCGTTTCGGGCTTGTTCGCGTTCCTGGCGACTGCGCCGGGGCTGGTGCCGGTGGCGCTGGTGCCGAACAAGCTCGCGTTGTGCCGGCCGGCCGCGTGCGCTTTCTACCGGGATGGCTTCCGGTCGCGCTTCGGCCTCGCGTTGGAACGTGAAGGCATCGAACTGCAGGACGGCACGATCGACGTCTTCGGCGATCGCTGGCCGGAGGTCTCCGCGCCCCTGCGTTCCCCCACGGACGCCCCCGGGGACGCCCCCATGGACACCCGGGCAGCGCCGCCGACCGCGGAG
>JABBNW010000018.1 GCA_019352115.1 Pseudomonadota bacterium | reverse complement strand
CCCGGCCCTCCCCCGCAAGGGGGGAGGGAGGTTTTCGGTAACAGGAGATCACCCCGCTATGAAAATCGGATTCATCGGCCTCGGCATCATGGGCCGCCCCATGGCGCTCAATCTGAAGGCGGCCGGCCACACGCTCACGGTGCCGGAACGGAGCAGCCTCACGCCGGAGATCCGGCAGGCCGCGACGGTGGTCGGCACCCCGCGCGACGTCGCCGCGGCCTCCGAGGTCGTGATCCTGATGGTGCCGGACACGCCCGATGTCGAAGCCGTGCTGTTCGGCGCGCACGGGGCGGCCGAGGGGCTGGCATCCGGCAGTCTGGTGATCGACATGTCCTCGATCAGCCCGATCGCCACCAAGGACTATGCGCGCCAGGTGAACGCGAAGGGCTGCGACTACCTCGATGCCCCGGTCTCCGGCGGCGAGGTGGGCGCCCGGCAGGCCAGCCTGACGATCATGGTCGGCGGCCCGGACGCGGCCTTCGCCCGCGCCAAGCCGCTGTTCGACGTCCTGGGCAAGACCATCACCCATGTCGGCGCCGAGAACGGAGACGGGCAGACCTGCAAGGTGGCGAACCAGATCATCGTCGCCCTGAACATCCAGGCGGTCGCCGAAGCCCTGGTCTTCGCGGCGAAGGCCGGGGCCGATCCGGCCAAGGTGCGGGCCGCGATCTCGGGCGGGTTCGCCGCTTCCCGCGTGCTCGAACTGCATGGGGAGCGGATGATCAAAGGGAATTTCGATCCCGGCTTCCGCATCCGGCTGCACCAGAAGGACCTGAACCTGGCACTGTCCTCGGCGCGGGCGCTGAATCTGTCGCTGCCCAACACGGCGGTTGCGCAGCAGATGATGTCCTCCTGCGCGGCCCACGGCGGCGCCGACCTCGACCACTCGGCGCTGGTGACGGCGATCGAGGGGCTGGCGGATTTTTCGCTCCGCGTTACGAAATAGCCATGCGGTGAGCGCGTGCGACCCGGGGGGAGACGGGTCGCATGCGGTGAATTGCCCGTTGCGTCCGACCCGAAGCGGCCTCTATCCTCAAGAATGCGTGCGGGCGGGGGCCCGCACCTGAAACTGGGGCGCAGGGCGCGGGGAGCGGGCGGACACCATGTCGATGCGTTTCAACGAGATCGGCCACCAGTTGCGGGCCTTTCGGCTCGAATCCGGTCTGCGCGCCGAGGAGATCGCCGCCCGCCTCGGCGTGTCCCGCGCCGCCTTGTATCGCTATGAAAAAGGCGAGGTCATCAAGCTCGACACGATCAAGCGGCTGGCGGAGCTGCTGAAGATCTCGCCGCTGTCCCTGCTCGGCATCGGAATCGAGTACTACAACCGCTCGGTCGGCTATTTCGAGCGGCTGCGCCAGCTGGAGGAAACCGCCGACCAGATCCTCGAGATATTCGGCCCGCTCTGCTACCTGACGACGTCGGACGCGTTCGACCTGGCGCTGTCGGAGGCGTTCGAGGAACTGGCCGACAAGTCCGGCAGCGAGCGCGCCGCCCTGCGCAGCCAGGCCGAACAGGTGCTCGGCATTCTGGCGGCCCGCAAGCGGATGTACAACATGCGGCGCCCCAACATCATCTGCATGGTCACCGTGAGCGGCGTGCAGCGCCTGTTGGACCAGGGAATCGCCGGCGGCCTGCCCGTATCCGACCGGATCCGCCGCATCGGCCGCCAGGTCGCCGCCACCGAGGTCGAAAACATGGCCGCGCTGATGGAAGCCGAACCCATGGGCTTGCAGTTCGGCCTGCTCGACGGCGTCGAGCCGACCTCGCTCTTCAAAGTGCTGCGCGCGCGCGATCGGATCAGCCTCGCCATCAACCCGTTTCGCCCCGAAACCTCACCCGGGGTACAAACCGGCGTCGCCATGATCACGGCCGCCGACGATGCCGTCGCCGCCCACCAGAGGGTCGCCGAAGCCACCTGGCGCGACGCGCTGAAAGGCCCCGCCGGCGCGCAGCGCCTGCGCCACCTCGCGGATGCCGTCGTCGCGGGGTGACGGCGACCACCGATCGGCTCGTCGGCAAGGCCAGGGGGGCTGGCCAGGGGGCGCTGGCCCTTCCTTCCGCGCCGCGCCGCCTACTCCGCCGCCAGGCGTGCCGGCTCGACCATTGCGACTGCGGCGCCGAGGTCGACCGACAGCAGGCGCGACACGCCGCGTTCCTGCATGGTCACGCCATAGAGCCGGTCCATCCGGCCCATCGTCAGCGGGTGGTGGGTTACCACCAGGAAGCGGGTTGCGGTCTCGCGGACCATGTCTTCCAGCAGCGCGCAGAAACGTTCCACATTAGCATCGTCCAGCGGCGCGTCGACCTCGTCCAGCACGCAGACCGGCGCGGGGTTGCAGCGGAACACGGCGAAGATCAGCGACAGCGCGGTCAGCGCCTGTTCCCCGCCCGATAGCAATGACAGGGTGGCGAGCTTCTTGCCGGGGGGCTGGGCGTAGATTTCCAGCCCGGCGGCGAGCGGATCGTCCGACCCGACCAGGGCCAGGTGCGCCCGTCCGCCGCCGAACATGCGGGAGAACAGCGCCTGGAAATGCCGGTCCACCTGGGCGAACACGGCGGCCAGCCGCTCGCGGCCCTCGCGGTTCAGATGGCCGATGGAGCCGCGCAGCTTGGCGATGGCGGTGGTGATTTCCGCGCGCTCGTGGTCGATGGCGGCGATCTGCTGCTCGATCTCGCCGGCCTCGATCTCGGCGCGCAGGTTCACCGGGCCCATCTCCTCGCGTTCCTTCACCAGGCGGTCGTGCCGGCGGCGCGCCTTGTCCTCGGCGTCGGGCGGGAGGTCGGCGGGGATTTCGGGCAGGACGGGCGTGGCGCCGAGGCGGTCCAGGATGCGTTCGGCAACCGTGCCCCAGGCGTGGTCGGCCGCCTCGGCGGCGGCTTCGGTGCGCACGGCCTGTTCGCGCGCGGCGGCAACGGCGGTCTCGGCGGCGCGGGCGTCGCGATCGGTGGCGGTAGCGTCGCGATCGGCGGTGGCGAGGGCGGCGGCGGCGCGGCGATGCGCGGCCTCGGCGGCGGCCAGCGCGTCCTGGCCCTCGGCGCGCGCGGCAGCGGCGCGGGCGGGGGCGTCGGCGAGGGTGGCGCGTTCGGCGGTCGCCTCGCGCTGGCGGGCGGCGAGGTCGGTGACCCGGGCGGCGGCGTCCGCGGCGCGGTCCCGCCAGCCGTCCTGTTCGGCGCCGATGCTGCGCAACCGGGCGGTGCGGGTGGCGTCCTCGCGGGCCAGGGCTTCGCGCGCGCTGCGGGTTTCCGCCTCCGTGCCCCGGGCGGCGGCGAGCGCGGCGCGGGCCGCCCCGACCGCGGCGCGCAGGGCGGCGATGTCGGGCAGCGCGGCAAACGCAGCCTCGGCGCGGGCGAGGGTTGCGGCGGCGTCCGCCTGTTCGGGCGCAAGGGCGGCCAATCGCTGCTCTACCGCGGCGAGCCGGGCGGCGGCGCCGGCGGCCTGAGCGCGGAGCTGACCACCGGCGGCGCGGGCGCGTTCGACCGCCTGCTCGGCGTCGCGGCGGCCGGCGCGGGCACGGGTTTCGGCGGCGACGGCATCGCGCTCGGCGGCCTCGGCGGCGGTGCGGGCGGCGGCGGCGGCGGCAGCGGCGCCTTCCGCCAGGGCAAGCTCGGCGCGCAGGGCGGTCAGGCGGTTGCGTTGGGCGAGGCGCACGGCCGCGGCGGTCGGCGCGCCGGCGCGGATCGTATAGCCGTCCCAGCGCCAGACGGCGCCGGCGCGCGAGACCAGGACCTGGCCCGGCGCCAGCCCTGCCTGGGCGGCATCCCCGGCGGCGTCGTCCGCGACCAGCCCGATCTGCGACAGCGCGCGCGCCAGCGCCGGCGGCCCGGCGACCCGGTCGCGCGCCCGGGTTTCCTCCAGACGGCTGCCGGTTCCGTCCGGACCCGTGTCGCCGGTGGCGAGCGGGGTCGCGGCGGCGGGCAGCGGCGGCGGGGCAGCGAGCGGGGGGAGTTCGCGCCAGTGCCGCGCGGCGGCGCGATCGGCGGCGGAGCTGAGTTCCTCCCCGAGCGCCGCGCCCAACGCCGCTTCCAGTCCGGCCGGCACGATCAGCGCATCGACCATCGGCGGCCAGCGCTCGCTGTCCTTCACACCCAGCACCTCGGCCAGCGCGCGCGCCTCGGCCGCCAGCCTTGCGCGGGTGGATTCGGCCGCCGTGTGGCGGGACCGTGCCTCGGCAAGCCCGGTCTGGGCCGCGTTGCGCGCGGCCTCCGCCGTTTCCAGCGCCGCGCGGGCGTCGGCCAGCGCGGCGCCGGCGGATTGTTCGGCGGCGGCAGCAGCGGCGAGCCGCGCCGGATCGACCGCCTGGGCGCGGACCCGGGCAAGCTCCTGGGCCACCTCCGCGTGCTGGGCGGTCAGGCGGCGGGCGCGTTGGCCGGCGGCCTCGCGCTGCTGGGTGGCGGCCTGGGCGCGGGCGGATTGTTCGGCGGCGGCTTCGGTGGCGCGGTTGGCCTCGGCCTCGGCCGCACGGGCGGCTTCGGCGGCGGCAGTGGCGGCGGTCTCGGCGGCGGCCATGCGGTCGGGATGGGCTTCGGCCGCCGCGGTCAGGGCGGCGGCTTCGGTGGCCAAGCGGGACGCGGCGGCGGCGGCGTCGCGGCTGACCTGCTCGGCGTGGGCCAGGTCGCGGGCGATCTGCGCCTGCCGGCGTTCGGCCTCGCCGAGAGCGGCGCGGGCGCGCGCTTCCTCCGCGGCATGCTGCTCCTGGGTCAGGCGCAGGCGTTCCAGCGTGGTCCGCGCGACGGCCTCGGCCTCGCGCAGCGGCGGCAGGGCAGCGGCGGCCGCGGCGGCCCGGGCGGCGTGGTCCCGCGCGGTGTCGGCAGCGGCGTCCGCGGCGTCCCGCGCGGCAGCCAGCGCGGCGGCGGCGACGGCACGGGCGGCTTCGGCGACGGCGCGCTGGATCGCAAGCCATTCCGCCTCGGCGGCACGGATCGCGCCCGACAGATTACGGTACCGGCTGGCCTGGCGCGCCTGGCGCTTCAACCCGCCGAGCTGGGCTTCGAGCTGGCCACGCAGATCCTCCGCCCGCGCCAGGTTGGCCTCGGCGGCTTTCAGTTTCAGCTCGGCCTCGTGGCGGCGCGCGTGCAGGCCGGTGATGCCGGCCGCTTCCTCCAGCACCGCGCGGCGGTCTTCCGGCTTTGCTGCGACCAGCGCGCCGACCCGCCCCTGGCTCACCATCGCCGAGGCGCGCGCGCCGGACGCCAGATCGGCGAACAGGGTCTGCACGTCGCGCGCGCGCAGTTCCTTGCCGTTCACCCGATAGACGCTGCCGCCGCCGCGTTCGAGCTTGCGCGCGATCTCGAGGTCCGCCTGCTCGTGGAAGGGCGGCGGCGCGAGGCCGGCCGCTTCTTCCAAGGTCAGCACCACTTCGGCGAGGTTGCGCGACGCCCTGCCGGCGGTGCCGGCGAAGATGACGTCGTCCATCTCGGCCCCGCGCAGGGTGCGGGCGTTCGATTCGCCCATCGCCCAGCGCAGTGCCTCGACCACGTTCGACTTGCCGCAGCCGTTCGGGCCGACGATGCCGGTGAGGCCGGGGCGGATTTCCACCGTGGCGGGTTCGGCGAAACTCTTGAATCCGGCGATGCGCAGGCGGGCGAAGCTGACCGGCAAGCGTGGGTCCCCTCTCAGGTTAGGCCGGGCAGCTCCTTCACGAACTGCGCGTAGGGCATCTCGCCGGCCACCATGTGCCCGTTAATCACGAAGCTCGGAGTCGCGTCGATCTTCCATTTCTTCTCGGCCATCGTCTGCTGGGCCAGGATCCAGTCGCGCAGGTCGTTGTCGCCGATCGCGGCATCGAAGGTGGGGCGGTCCATGCCGGCGAGCGCGGCCATCTGCCACAGCGCCTTCACGTAGTGCGTCCCGCTCGCGAAGGCCCAGCGGTCCTGGTCGGCGAACAGGGCAAGGACGAAGGCCGCGTAGCGGTCCGGCGGCAGGGCGCGCGCCACCTGGGCCGCCTGCAACGCCACCTTGTCGAGCGGGAAATCGCGGAACACCCAGCGCACCTTGCCGGTGTCGATCAACTTCGTGCGCAGCTCCGGGAACGTCGTCTGCGAGAAGTCCGCGCAATGGGTGCAGGTGAGCGAGAACCACTCCTCCACGACGAATTTCGCGTCCGCCTTGCCGAGGGTGCGCGGGGTTTCCCAGGCAGCGGTCTGGGCCGCGGTGGCCGCGGCCTGGTCCGAGGTCGCCGCGGTTGCGGCCTGGGCCGGGCGGACCAGGACGGACGGCGCGGCAAGCCCGGCCGCGAGCAGCGGCAGCAGGGTTCGGCGGCGAAGCGGGGTGCGGCCGGACGGGGCGGAGACGTTGTGCGACATGGGCGACCTATTCTGGTGGGTGGCGTTCTGGTGGATGGCGAGGGGTGGGCGAGGGGCCGGCGGATGGCGGGCGTGGCGGGTGGCTGCCGGATGATGGCGGGGCATGCGCGGACGACGGGCCGGGATGACCCGGTTTGGGCGGTTCCTACCCGCAGCGGCCCCCGAAGGTCGAGCGCGGCGGCATCCCCGGCGGACCGTCCTTCCCGCGCGGGACGCAGCCGCCGCGATCCGCATCAGCGGCGGGCAAGGGTCGCACGGCCGAGTGCCGCCAGCGCCAGACGCAGCGGCCCGTCCGGCAGGCAGGCCACCGCCGCCTCCACATGCGCGAGCCCCGCCGCATCCGGCGGCGGCGGCGGAGCAGGCGCGGCGGGCGCGCGCGGCGCGTCCTGCAGGAAGCGCAGCCGCTGCACCGTGGGCGCGCCGAGATGGGTGTTGATGCGTGCCCGCAATTCCTCGCTCAGGTGTTGCAACTCCAGCGCCACCGGCCCGGCGCAGGCGATCGTGAGGGTGCCGGCGGAAAGCCGCCGCGGGGCGGTCACCGCGGCGAGCGCCGGCCCCACGATCAGCCCCCAGTCGGCCAGCACCTGGGCCGTGGCCGGCGCGCGGCGGCGAAAGGCGGCACGGGTCAGAGCCGGCACCAGCGCGCCGATCGGGCGCGGGCCGTAGACGTGGCGCGCCCCGGTTGCCATACCCGATCGCGTGTCCGCTTCCGTCATCGCCCCTCACGCGCCGGCTGCGGCGCTGCTGACATGGTACGACCGCCATCGCCGCCGCCTGCCCTGGCGCGCGCCGCCGGGTGCGACGACCGACCCCTATCGGGTCTGGCTGTCGGAGGCGATGCTGCAACAGACCACGGTCACCGCGGTCATACCCTACTATGAACGTTTCGTCAGCCGGTTCCCCGACGTCGCGGCGCTGGCCGCGGCGCCGCTGGACGACGTGCTGAGCGCCTGGGCCGGCCTCGGCTACTACGCCCGGGCGCGCAACCTGCACGCCTGCGCCCGCGCGGTCGTGGCTGCGGGCGGCTTCCCGCGCGACGTCGCGGGGCTGCGCGCGCTGCCGGGGATCGGGCCCTATACCGCGACCGCGATCGCCGCCATCGCCTTCGGGGTGCCGGGCGTCCCGGTGGACGGCAATGTGGAGCGGGTGGCCGCTCGGGTGGCGGCCATCGAGGCGCCGCTGCCGGGCGCGCGGGCCGCGATCCGGGCCGCGGCCGAGGCGCTGGGCCAAGATCCCGCCGCCCGCGCGCGGCCGTCCGATTTCGCGCAGGCGCTGTTCGACCTCGGGGCGAGCCTGTGCACGCCGGCCGCCCCGGCCTGCGGCCTGTGCCCGTGGCGGGACGGCTGCGCGGCGCGCCGGCTGGGGATCGCGGCCGAGCTGCCGCGTAAGGCGCCGAAACCGGCCCGCCCGGCGCGGTTCGGGGCGCATTTCTGGCTGACCGATGCCGCGGGATGCGTGTTGCTGCGCCGGCGGCCACCGTCGGGCCTGCTCGGGGGGATGACGGAACTGCCGGGCACCGACTGGCGCCCCGCGCCGTGGCTGCCGGCGGAGGCGCTGGCGCTGGCGCCGATGGCCGCCGCCTGGCGCGAAGCGGGGCAGGTGCGGCACGGGTTCACGCATTTCACCCTGACGATCGACGTGTATGCGGCGACGGTGGGCGCGATCGCGGCGCCGGCGATAGCGGCGGGCGGGCTGCTGCGGCCAGTGGCGGGGCTGGCGGAGGCGGCGCTGCCGTCGGTGATGCGGAAATGCGTAGCGCTGATGGGGGCGGGTTGACCGGATACGTCGCCAGTGAATTTGCCACTATCAATGAGGCAACCAGACGCGCATCCTGAACAGGGAGTTGAAACGACCCGCCTTGTCGGGCTTTGGCCATGACTTGATCCACCAAGCGCGAAGAGTACTGAAAGTGCTGCTCTCGGATCGACCTTTTGCTGTCCAGGGTCGAATGCAACGAGCGGTATTCCCCCCGCAAGCTGGCGAGCTGATACGAACCCGCTCCGAGTTCGACGCTCGCCCTTGCGTGCCGGCCAGGCGCGTCCGGTCAGGGCCGACCAATTAGCCGCGAAAGCCGCAAGCCCCGGGCGCCGACGAGGTTACCAACTCGGAAGGCAACGCGAATGGTTGCGCGAGCAAAGGCTCGAAACCCTCATTGCGGTCGCACGGTGTCTCGATCCGTAGTTTGCCGTCGCCGGTCAGGCCGTCTTGGCGGCAACGCCGTTGCGCTGGTTGGTCGTGGACGCCGGTCGGTCCGCGCCCGGCGCGTAGCCCGCTCGCTGCGTCAGCGCGGCGTTCAGCGACGCCTCGATCAGCGCCTGCTTGAAGGCGATCCCGGCCCCGCGCGTCAGGCGATCCGGATCGGGTGTTCGGGATCCGCCAGTTGCGCGCGGTCGCGCCAGTCCGCGCGCACGTAATTGATTTCCATCAGCCGCCGCACGCCGAGGATGGGTCGCTGCTCGAACCCATGCCAGGTGGCCGGGCCGGGCACGAAGATCACCGCCGAATCGAATCTCGCCTCCGACCGCCCGACCCAGCGCTTGTCCGCATCGTAGATATCGGTGCCCCAGCCGGTGGCCTCCGGTCCGGTGCAGAGATAGATCACCATGGAGAACAGTTTCTCCGGGATGTCGCGATGCGGCTCCAGCCAGGCGCCGTCGGTGTCCTGCATGTATTCCATGCGCAGGAAGCTGCCGGCGGCGGGGATGGCCAGGGTCTGCCCCAGCAGGGCGGCGACGTCGGGGCGTTGCAGCGCCGCCGTCAGCGCCGCGCAGGCGGGGAAGTCGCGCCGCATCGCCGGGGTGATGAAGCAGCGGCGGTCGTTGTAGCTGTTGCGGGTGCCGTCGGTGCGGCCGAGCGCGGGCGGGACGATCGGCAGCACCAGGATCGCGGTGCACAGCGCCTCCGGCAGCACGTCGTCCAGCATCCAGTGGCGATACGGCGTGTCGTCGCGGCGGGCCGCGCCGAGCGCGGCGGCGAAATGATCGGCGATCGCGTCGGCCGCCGGCACCGGGGGATAGGTCATGTGCACGCTCCGGTTCAGCGCGGCGCGTATTCGATCAGCTTGCGCAGCACCGGCACCGATTTGGCGAAGGCGCTGACGCTGTGGCGCCAGTATTCGCTGCGTACATACCACGGGCTGTCCACGTAGCAGAGCTGCAAGCTCATGCGCTGGCCCTTCTGCGGCAGGAAGCCGTGCCAGGAATGGTCGCAGACGCGGAACATCAGCATGCGGCCGAACTCGGGCGCGAACTCGAAAGCGTAGTCCTCCCGGTCGCTGCTGCGCAGCACGCGCAGCCGGCCGCGCTCGTGCGGCCATTCGCGCGAGAAGCCGAGCAGCACCGTGACGATCTTGTGCTTCGAATCCGGGTGCGCGTGGCCCTCGTTGTAGTGGCCGGTGGTGTTGCCCATCATCACGATCACCGGCGGATAGGGCGACAGGTCCATGTCGAACTTGCGTTCCACCAGGGTGCGGAAACGCGGGCTCAGCAGGTCGCGCACCACGGCGCCGAAGCGCGGGCCGTAGCGCAGGTCGGGCAGGCCGTAGCTGCCGCGGTCGGGGATGCGCGGGGCGTGCGACAGCACCGCGTCCTTCAACCCGGGGTCGATCGCCCGGTCCACGAAGGCGTAGTCGTACGGGTCTTGGCGCAGCTCGGCCCCGGCGATCGCGGCCTCGTCGAGCAGTGCCAGCGGGGCTTCGGTGGGGTGCATGGTGGTGATTCCTCCTGCCCGCCCCCGGTGGTGTCGCGGGGCCGTGGCGCGAAGGGGTGGGGGAGTGGCCGGGGGGCGGCATTGACCTGGATCAAACGGAACCATGCCGTGACGGTTACGATCGTGTGCAATGCCGATGTTTCTGCCTCCACCTTTGATTAACCCAGCGCTGGCAGCATGCCGGAATGCCCGACACGCCCGTTGCACCCCATGCGCCGTTCCCTTACGATCCCGGCCTCGATCGCCGCGTTTCGCGGGTGGAGGACGACATGCGTGACATGCAGGCCGGGATCGCGCGGGTGGAAACGGCGCTCGTCGAGATCAAGGCGATGCTCGCCGCCAGCCTGCCGCATCTCGCGACCCGGGCGGAACTCGCCCAATTGCGCGGCGACCTGCGCACCGATCTCGGCGAAAAACCGGGCAAGCTCTATATGTGGGGCATCCTGGCGGTGCTGGTCGCCGCCTATGCCGCCGGCCTCGCCGGGCTTGCCGTCCTGAAATAGCGTCGGGTTTGCCCTCCGCCGCATCCGCTTGCAGGATGCGCCCCGACCCCGGAGGGACCATGGACCGACCGACCTGGCAGGCGGATGTCTTCGCCGCGCTGCAAGCCGCCCGCATCACCCAACTCGCCTACGTGCCCGACGCCGGCCACGCGCATCTGATCGAGGCGGCGCACGCCGACCCCGATATGCAGGCGATCGTGCTCACGACGGAGGAAGAAGGCATCGCCCTCGCCGCCGGCGCCTGGCTGGGCGGCAAGCGCGCCTGCCTGCTCATGCAATCCTCCGGCGTCGGCAACTGCATCAACATGCTGTCCTTGCCGGTGAATTGCCGAATGCCGTTCCTGACCCTCGTGACCATGCGGGGCGAGTGGGGCGAGTTCAATCCGTGGCAGGTGCCGATGGGTGCGGCGACGCCCACCGTGCTGACCGCCGCCGGGGTGCACGTGCGCCGCGCCGACCATCCGGGCGAGGCCGCCGAGACGGTGGCCGCCGCGGCGTCGCTCGCGTTCGATTCGGCGGTGCCGGTCGCGGTGCTGTTCTCCCAACGCCTGATCGGCAGCAAGGTGTTCGTGAAATGAGTCCCGATCGCATGCACAACGAAGGCACGCTCGACCGCCGCGCCGTGGTGGCGGAGCTGGTGCGGGACCCGGGCGAGCTGCTGGTCGTGAGCGGCCTCGGCTCGGCCACCTACGACGTGGGCGCCGCCGGCGACCGGGCGCTGAATTTCTATCTGTGGGGCGCGATGGGCGGGGCGGCGATGATCGGACTCGGGCTCGCGCTGGCGCAGCCGCACCGGCACGTGCTGGTGCTGACCGGGGATGGGGAGATGCTGATGGGCATGGGCGCGCTCGCCTCCATCGCCGCGGCGAAGCCCCCGAACCTCGCGATCGCCGTGCTGGATAACGCCCGCTTCGGGGAGACGGGGGCCCAGCGCTCCCACACCGGCCATGCGACCGACCTCGCTGCCGTCGCGGCCGCCTGCGGCTGGGCCGAGGTCGCCACTGCGCGCGACATGGACGCGGTCGCCGCGCTCACGCCCCGGTTGCGCTCCGAGGCGCTGTTCGCGGTGCTGAAGATCTCCCCCGCCGAGGTGCCGCGTCACCTGCCGCCGCGCGACGGCGCCTATCTCGCGGACCGCTTCCGCCGCGCGCTCGGCGTGGCCGAAGGCTGATCCCGCAGGACACTAGCCTGCGGGTCAACCGCACTCACGAGGACGCGTCGATGCCCTACCCTACCCATTTGCTGCCCACCACCGTGGTCGGCTCCCTCCCGCAGCCGGACTGGTTGGTCGATCGCGCCACCCTGGCCCACCACGGCGTGCCACGGGTCGCCGCGGCCGACATCTGGCGCATCCCGCCCGCGCTGCTGGAAGCCGCGCAGGACGACGCCACGATCCTCGCCATCCGCGATATGGAACGTGCGGGCATCGATATCGTGACGGACGGCGAAATACGCCGCGAGAGCTACTCGAACCGTTTCGCCCTCGCGCTGGAGGGGATCGACCTCGCGCATCCGGGCGAGGTGCGCTCCGCCGGCGGACGGGTGACGCCGGTCCCGCGCGTGGTCGGCCGCATCCGCCGTCGCGGACCGGTGGAACGCCGCGACGCGGAATTCCTGCGCGCCAATACCGATCGCGCCACCAAGATCACCCTGCCCGGGCCGTTCACCCTCTCGCGCCAGGTGGAGAACGCGTTCTACGCCGACCCCGCGGAACTCGCGATGGACTACGCCACCGCCGTCAACGAGGAACTGCGCGACCTGAAGGCGACCGGCGTCGACGTGGTCCAGCTCGACGAACCCTGGGTACGCACCGCGCCCGAGGCCGCGAGCGCCTACGGTCTCGCCGCGATCGATCGCGCGCTGGAGGGGATCGATGGCCCCACCGTCGTGCATCTTTGTTTCGGTTATGCGGCGGTGGTGCAGGACAAGCCGACCGGCTACAGCTTCCTGGGCCAGCTCGCCGCCTGCGCGGCCAGTCAGATCTCGATCGAGGCGGCGCAGCCGAAGCTCGACCTCGGCGTGCTGGCGGATCTGGCCGGCAAGACGATCCTGCTCGGCGTGCTCGATCTCGGCGATCCGGCGGTCGAGACGGCGGAAACGGTTGCCGCCCGGTTGCGCGCTGCGCTGCGCTGGGTGGCGCCGGACAAGCTGGTCGCCGCGCCCGATTGCGGCATGAAATACCTGCCGCGGGCGAGCGCGCAGGGCAAGCTGCGCGCGCTGGCGCAAGGCGCGGCGATCGTGCGGGCGGAGCTGGGCGGGGCGGGCTGAAGTCCCCCTGGCGCCGCCGCCCGGGCAGACCGATACTCCCGCCCCGATGGTCTCGTTCGTGAAAGAGGCGCACCCGGACCCCGCCGCGCCGGCGCGGTCCCGGCGATGGCCCCGCCCGTGGCGGCTCAAGCTGCTGCGCCGGTTGGCGCGCGGCGGCATCTACCGCTGGTACGAAGCCCGCCTGCTGCGCGAAATCCACGACGGCCCGATGCCGCGCCACATCGGCATCATCCTGGACGGCAACCGCCGCCACGGCCGCGACCGCGGCCTCAGCGACTTCCGCGCCATCTACGCCATGGGCGCGCACAAGCTGGACGACGTGCTCGACTGGTGCGCCGGGCTCGGCGTCGGCGCGGTCACCTTGTGGGTCTGCTCGACCGACAACCTGTCCCGCCCGGCCGAGGAACTGACCGGCATCCTCGCCGCCATCGAGGCCAAGATGATCAGCCTCGCCGCCGATCCGCGCATCCACCGCCTCGGCGTGCGGGTCGAGACGATCGGGCGGCTCGACCTGCTGCCGCCCTCCCTGGTCGCCGCCCTGGACCAGGCGCGGGCAGCGACCGCGGCGAACCGGCAGATGACCCTGACGATCGCCGCCAACTACGGCGGGCGGGAGGAGATCGTCGACGCCATGCGTTCCCTGATGCGCGAATTCACCGCTCGCGGCCTGTCGGCGGAAGACGCGGCGGCGGCGGTGACGCCGGAGGCGATCGGGCGGCATCTCTATGCCCCCGGCCTGCCGGACCCCGATCTGATCATCCGCACCTCGGGCGAGCTGCGCCTGTCCGGGTTCCTGCTCTGGCAGTCGGTCTATACCGAGTTCCACTTCACCGACGTGAACTGGCCGGCGTTCCGCCACATCGACTTCCTGCGCGCGATCCGCACCTTCCAATCGCGCGACCGTCGCTTCGGCCGCTGATGGCGTCGATCCCGGTCACCGCGACCCTGAGCATCGACGACCGCGCGCTGACCGAGACCTTCGTGCGCGCCTCGGGTCCCGGCGGGCAGAACGTGAACAAGCTCGCCACCGCGGTGGAATTGCGGGTGGTGCTGGCCGAGATGGGCCTGCCGGAGGCGGTGGCCGCGCGGTTGGCGCGCCTGGCCGGGCGGCGGCTGAGCCAGGCCGGCGTGCTGGTGATCACCGCCCAGCGCCATCGCACCCAGGAGCGCAACCGGGCGCAGGCGATGGACACGTTGCTGCGCCTGATCCGCGCCGCCGCGATCGCGCCGGTGCGCCGGGTGCCGACCCGGCCGGGGAAGGCGGCGCGCGAACGGCGGCTGACCGAGAAGGCCCGCCAGGGCGGCGTCAAGCGCGCGCGTGCCCGGCCGCCGCGCGATTGCTGAGCCCGCCTGCGGGGCCGCGGCCTTGACCCCGCCGCCGGGCGCTTCCATTAGTCCGCCCATGAGCACGGGCCCGCGCCAGGCGCGAATTATCCGCCCGGCCTCTCGCTGAGAGCGCCGGGACCGTCCGCCGGCCCGCACGCGCGCGGGCCTTCTCCTTCGCCGGCTGCCGCGCCGGAACCGCCAGAGACCCCGATGGACAGCCCCACCGATCCCGCGCCGCGCGACTACCGCGACACCGTGTTCCTGCCGCGCACGTCCTTCCCCATGCGCGCCGACCTGCCGAAGCGCGAGCCCGCGCTGCTCGCCCGGTGGGAGGCGATGGATTTGTGGGGGCGGATGCGTGCGCAGGCGGCCGGGCGGGCATTGTTCATCCTGCACGACGGCCCGCCGTACGCGAACGGCAACATCCATATCGGTACCGCGCTCAACAAGATCCTGAAGGACGTCATCAACCGTACCCGCCAGATGGCCGGCTACGACGCGCTGTACATCCCCGGCTGGGACTGCCACGGTCTGCCGATCGAATGGAAGATCGAGGAGGAGTACCGCGCCAAGGGCCGCGACAAGGACGCCGTCCCGCTGCTCGATTTCCGCGCCGAGTGCCGCGCCTACGCCGCGCACTGGATGTCGGTGCAGAAGGACGAGTTCCGCCGCCTCGGCGTCGAAGGCGCCTGGGCCGATCGTTACGCCACCATGGACCACCCGTCCGAAGCCGCGATCGCCGGGGAGATCTGCAAGTTCCTGCTGAACGGCGCGCTGTACCGCGGCCTGCGCCCGGTGATGTGGTCACCGGTGGAGAAGACCGCGCTGGCGGAAGCCGAGATCGAATACCACGACCACACCAGCACGACGATCTGGGTGCGCTTTCCGATCGTGACGGCGCCGGCGGCGGACCTGGCCGACGCGGCGATCGTGATCTGGACCACCACGCCCTGGACCATGCCAGGCAACCGCGCCATCGCGGCCGGGGAGGCGATCGACTACGCGTTGATCCATGTCGATACCGTTTCGGAAGGCTCACTGGTGCGCGCCGGCGATCGGCTGCTGGTCGCGCTGCACCTGCTGCCCGGTTCCCTGGCTGCAACGAAGATCGCCACCCACCACGTCCTGCGCGTGCTGGCAGGCGCGGAACTTGCCGGGGTGGTGTGCGCGCATCCGCTGCGCGGGCACGGCTACGACCACGACGTGCCGGTGCTGTTCGGCGATTTCGTCACCACCGAGGCGGGCACCGGCTTCGTCCATATCGCGCCCGGCCACGGCGAGGAGGATTTTCAGCTCGGCCGTGCGCAGGGGATCGAAATCCCCGATACCGTCGGCCCAGACGGCACCTTCAATGCCTGGGTGCCGAGCTTCGCCGGCGTGCATGTCTACAAGGCCGCCGAGCCGGTCTGTGCCGCGCTGATCGCCGCCGGCGGGCTGCTGGCGCGCGGGTCGCTGGTGCATTCGTATCCGCATTCCTGGCGGTCGCGCGCGCCGCTGATTTTTCGTGCGACACCGCAATGGTTCATCCGCATGGACGGACCCGAGCACATCCGCGACCGGGCGTTGGCGGCGCTGGATGAAACCGTGTTCGTGCCGGATGCGGGGCGCAACCGCATCGGATCGATGGTTGCGGCGCGGCCGGACTGGTGCATCAGCCGCCAGCGTGCCTGGGGCGTGCCGATCCCGGTGTTCGTCGATCGCCGCAGCGGGGAGCCGTTGCGCGATCCGGATGTGGTCGCGCGCATCGTTGCCGCGTTCACCGCCGAGGGCGCGGATGCGTGGTATGCCTCCCCGCCTTCGCGCTTCCTGGGTCCGCACCGCGATCCGGACGCGTATGAGCAGGTGCGCGACATCGTCGATGTCTGGTTCGAATCAGGATCGACCCATGCGTTCACGTTGGAGGCGCGCGGGCTGCCGTGGCCGGCCGATCTTTATCTGGAAGGATCGGACCAGCATCGCGGCTGGTTCCATTCGTCCCTGCTGGAGGCGATCGGCACCCGCGGGCGGGCGCCGTTCCAGGCGATCCTGACGCACGGCTTCGTCACCGACGAGCAGGGCCGGAAGATGTCGAAATCGCTCGGCAACGTGGTGGCGCCGGAGGCGGTGGAGAAGCAGTACGGCGCCGATATCCTGCGGCTCTGGGTAATGATGTCCGACACCACCGAGGATCTGCGCATCGGGGCGGAAATCCTGAAGCAGGAGGCGGAGCTTTACCGCCGCCTGCGCAACACGTTGCGCTGGCTGCTGGGGGCGCTCGATGGGTTCTCCGAGGCGGAGCGGGTGGCTGTGGCGGACATGCCGGAGCTGGAGCGCTGGGTGCTGCACCGGCTGACCGAGCTCGATGCGCGGGTGCGCGCCGCGGTCGTGAGCTACGACTGGACCGGGGTCTATCCGGAACTGCATCATTTCTGCGCGACCGATCTGTCGGCATTCTATTTCGATATCCGCAAGGACGCGCTGTATTGCGACCGCCCGGACAGCCTGCGCCGGCGTGCGGCGCGGACGGTGCTGGACGTGCTGCACCGGGCCTTGTGCACCTGGCTCGCGCCGGTGCTGTGCTTCACGGCGGAGGAGGCGTGGTGCGCGCGGTTCGGGGATGCGGACAGCGTGCATCTGCAATTGTTCCCGGAGTTGCCGGAGGCGTGGCGGGATGACGCGCTGGCGGAGAGGTGGGCGCGCATCCGCGACATCCGCCGCAGCGTCACCGCCCATCTTGAAGTGAAGCGCAAGGATGGGCTTATCGGATCGTCTTTGCAGGCAACGGTGCAATTGCCGCTTAGCGCCGATGAGGCAGGCCTTCTGACCCCGGAAGAATGGGCCGAGGTGGCGATCGTCTCGCGGCTGAATATCTACGACGACGCAGCAGTGATCGTGCCGCGTCCCTCCGGCGCCTCTCCTGACGAGCCGTCGGACCTCCGGCCGGTCGGGATCGAAATTGCCCCCGGAACCAAATGCGCCCGCTGCTGGCGCGTGCTTCCCGAAGTCGGCCAAACCGAAGCCCACCCGACCCTCTGCCTCCGCTGCGCCGACGCAGTGGACTCCGGCCTCGTCTGCCGCGCGACCGAAGCGTGACCCGGCGCAACCGCCTCACCTCGCTCGGCGCCTTGATCGGTCTGGTCGTCTACGCGGCCGATCAGGGCAGCAAGTATTGGATCCTGCACGGGCTCGACCTGCCGCGCCTGGGTGACGTACGGGTGCTGCCGGTGCTCGACCTCACGATGGTCTGGAACCATGGCGTCACGTTCGGCCTGCTCACCGGCCGCAGCGGATGGAGCGTCGCCATCCTGGCCACGCTGGCGCTCGTAATCGTGGCCGCGCTCGGCGTCTGGTTGCGGCGGACGGATCGGGTTTCGTCCGCAATCGCGCTCGGTGCGATCGCCGGCGGCGCATTGGGCAACGTGACCGACCGGCTGCGCTACGGGGCGGTGGTCGATTTCATCCGTGCCCATGCGTTCGGCTGGTCGTGGTACGTGTTCAACATCGGCGACGCGGCGATCGTCTGCGGCGTTGCCGCGCTCGTGCTCCTGGGCGGGGCGGGGCGGTCGGGGCAGGCCGACGAGGCCGAAACGAAACCGCACGAGCCCGGCGCCTCCGTGCGCCCGTAGGCAGGGGCGGGCGAACCTACGCAGCCTTGCGGGTGGTATGGTGCGCCCGGCGGATCAGGCAACCTGCGCCAGCAACACGGCCAGCGCCGTATTGAACGCCACCGCCTGCTCGTACGCCACCCAGTGCCCGGCGCCCGCAATCACGACGAACCGCAGCTCCGGCCGTAACGCCCGCAGCGCCCGTTCGCGCGCGCCGATGTCGGGCAGGGACGGCGCATCTTGCCCGCCCCAGATGCCCGCAACCGGGCAGCGCACCGCCGGCAGCGCGTCGGCAAGCCACGTCCCGCGCGAGATCTGCGGCGTCTTCAGCCGCGAATGCTCCGTGTTCCAGTCCTGGATCGCCAAGGCCAGGTCGTCGATCCGCGCCGGATCGGCGATCATCAGCCGCGCCAGATTGGTCCGGTGCGCCGCGATCCGCGCTGCCCCGCTCAGGTGGCGCACCTTCACCAGCTCCACCGCCGCGCGCGGCGTGCCGAGCCCGCTCGAGCCAACGATCGTCAGGCTGCGCACCTGCGCGCCCATCTCCGCCGCGAGGCAGCCCGCCATCACGCCGCCGAACGAGAACCCGGCAAGGTCGTAACGCTCAGATCCCGCAACCACCTCCAGGCCGTCAGCCAGGATCCGGGCCATCGCCCGCGCGTCCCCCGGCTGCGGCGGCAGATCCGAGCAGCCCAACCCTGGCAGGTCGGGTGCTATCACCCGCCGGTCGCGCGCGAAGGCGTCGATGTTGCGCACCCAGTGCCGCCACGACCCGCTGCCGCCGTGCAGCAACACGAGCGGCGGCCCGGCGCCCCATGCGTGCCAGACCATCCGCCCGTCGCCGCAGGGCGTGTCGATCCGTGCGGCCGCGGCTTCGAGCCGTGCCAGGACGGCGTCCGGCGTTTCGTTCGGGCAGGCAACGTCCACGCCGCGGTCTCCGGGCTTGCGTTCGCGCCACGCGCGGCGTGCCGCGACGGTAGGAAGGCGCCCGCGAGATCGTCAAGAGCGCGGCGGGCGACCGGGGGGTGGCGTCCAGCACGACGTTGGGGCAGGCTATAGGCCTGTCGTGGCGGGAAACCGTCCCGGCGCCCAGCGCGACCGTCCGGCGGACGGTCGTTGCTGCCATAATCAAGCCACCGGCGACAGCGCCGGGGCGGGGAGGCGCCTTGCTCGAGAACGTCCTGAACGCCGTCGCGGCGGGGCTCATCATCGGCTGCCTGTACGGCCTGATGTGCATCGGCCTCGGCTTGATCTTCGGCATCATGAAGGTCGTGAACTTCGCCCAGGGCGAGCTGCTGATGCTCGGCATGTATGTCAGCCTGTATCTCGTAGGCGGGTTCGTGGCCCTCGGCATCCTCGGCCCCTATATCGGACCCTTCGTCGCCGCCCTGCTGGCGGGTCCGGTGCTGTTCGTCGGCGGGGCGCTGCTGCACCGGTTCCTGATCTCGCATGTGTCCGGGCTTTCGATCGCCTCTCGCACTGAAACCGGCGGCTTCGGCCAGCTCATCGTCACCCTGGGGATTTCGTTGATCCTGCAGAACGGCGGCCTGATCGTGTTCGGCTCGACGCCGAAAAGCGTGCTCACGCCGCTGTCGGCGCGTGCCTTCATCCTCGGCCCGTTCCCCGGCGGCGCGCTTCTGTTCCTGAACCAGGCGCGCGTCTATTCCTGCGCGGTCGCGATCGTCGTCGCGATCGTGCTGTGGCTGGTGATGGAGCGCACCAGGCTCGGCAAATCCCTGCGCGCCGCGGCCGACAATCCGGTCGCGGCGACCTACATGGGCATCGACGTCGATCGGGCCTACCGCATCGCCTTCGGCCTCGGCGCCGGGATCACCGCGATCGCCGGCGGACTGATGGCAACGTACCTGACCTTCACCCCGTTCGTCGGGCTCGATTACGTCATCATCATGTATTCCGGCGTCGTGCTGGGCGGGATGGGCAGTATCCTGGGCGCATTCTGGGGCGGGCTCACGGTCGGCTTCGTCCAGCAGGTCTCGGCGCTGGTGCTGCCGCCGCAATTGCAGAACGCGGCGATCTTCGTCGTCTTCCTGCTGATCGTCGGGCTCCGGCCGGAGGGTCTGTTCGGCCGCTCGGCGGAACGCGCCTGATGCGGGTCGGGGGCGCGGCACGGCTGCGGCGGGACGGCATCGCGCTGGCAGTGGTGACGGTGATCTACGTCGGGCTCGCGGCGTCCGTGCACAACAGCTACTACCAGCTCATGCTGACCCTGGTGCCGATCTGGGCGGTGCTCGGGCTCGGGTGGAACCTCTTTTCCGGCATGAGCGGGCTGGTTTCGTTCGGCCATGCGGCGTTCTTCGGCATCGGCGCCTATGTCGTGACCCTGGCGCTGGTCTATTGGAATCTTACGCCCTGGATAGGGATTCCGCTCGGCATGCTGGCCGGCGCGGTGGCGGGCGGGCTGATCGGGCTGCCGACGTTCCGCCTGCGCGGGCATTATTTCGCGCTCTCCATGCTCGCCTATCCGCTGGCGATTCTCTACGTGTTCGAATACCTGGGCTTCCAGGAAGTGCCGCTGCCGATGCACCGCGACCATCCGGCGCTGTTCCTGCAATTCAACAACCCGCTGCTGTCCACCCTGGTCGCGGTCGGCCTGTTCGTTGCCGCCATGATCGCCGGTATGCTGGTGGAGAATTCGCGCTTCGGCCTCGCCCTGCTCGCGATCCGGCAGAACGAGCTGGCGGCGGAGGCCGCCGGGCTCGACACCTGGCGGTGGAAGATGCGCGGTCTGATTGCGAGCGGGGCGATCGCCGCCGCCGCCGGCGGCCTGTATGCTTGCGTGCTGCTGATCGTGACGCCGGATTCCGTGTTCAGCGTGCTGGTCTCCGCGCAGGCGCTGGTGGTGACCCTGTTTGGCGGCGTCGCCACCGTCTGGGGTCCGGCGATCGGGGCCGCCGTCCTGATCCCGCTTGCCGAGACGCTGAACGCGAAGCTCGGCAACATCATCCCCGGCATTCAGGGCGTGGTCTATGGCGTCGCCATCATCGCCATCATGCTGGCAGCCCCCGAGGGATTGTTCTGGACGTTCCGCGACCGTTTTTTCCGCCGCGCCCCCGCCCTGCCGCCGATCCGCGCGCGTGCGCCCCCGCCCGCGGTGCGGGCCGAGGCGGGCATCCTGCTCGACGTGCGCGGCCTGTCGAAATCCTTCGGCGGCCTGCGCGCGGTGCAGGACGTGACCTTCACCGTCGGCGCGGGCGAAATCCTCGGCATCATCGGCCCCAACGGCGCCGGCAAGACGACGTTGTTCAACCTGCTGAACGGCGTGCTGCGCGCCGATGCCGGCGCGGCCGTGTTCGCCGGCACCGAATTGCGCGGCCGCAAGGTCCACCAGGTCGCGCGCCGCGGCGTCGGGCGCACCTTCCAGGTCGTGCGCAGCTTCCCGCGCCTCTCGTTGCTGGAGAACGTGATCGTCGGCGCATATGGCGCGGGCCTGGACGACACCGCCGCCGCCGGTGCCGCAGAAGCGGCGCTGGAGGCTGTGGGCCTCGCCGATCGCGCCGCGCGTCCCGCCGGCGAACTCACCAACAAGGGTCTGCGGCTGATGGAACTCGCCCGCGCGCTCGCCGGGTCCCCGCGGCTGCTGTTGCTGGACGAAACCCTTGCTGGGCTGGGGCGGGAGGAATGCGACGAGCTGCTCACTGTGCTGCGCGGCCTGCGCGAGCGGGGCGTTACCATCGTCATCATCGAGCACACGATGCACGCGATGCTGCGGCTCGCGGATCGTTTCCTGGTGCTCGACCACGGTCGCGTGCTGGCGGAGGGCGCGCCGCATGCGGTGATGGAGAACCCGGCGGTCATCGAGGCCTATCTCGGCTCCAAATTCCTGGCCCGCCAGCATGCTTGAGGTGCGCGACCTGTCGGTCTCCTACGGCGGGCTGCGCGCCTTGCAGGGCGTGTCGCTCGCGGTCGGACCGGGCCAGTTCGTGACGGTGGTGGGACCGAACGGGGCCGGCAAGACGACCCTGTTCAAGACGATCTGCGGCGTCGTGCCGGCCGCCGGCGGCAGCGTGTCCTGGGACGGCGCGCCGCTGCTGAGCCGGCCGGCCTCGGCGCGCGCGCATCTGGGCATCGCGCATGTGCCGGAAGGCCGGCAGGTGTTCCGCACCCTGACCGTGCGCGAGAACCTGGAGATGGGCGCCTGGCCCGCCGCCGGTCGCGCGCGCTGGGCGCAGACATTGGAACGCATCCACACCCTGTTCCCGATCCTGGCGGAACGTTCCAGCCAGTTGGCGGGCACGTTGTCGGGCGGCGAGCAGCAGATGTTGGCGATCGGCCGTGGCCTGGCGTCCGCCCCGCGGCTGTTGATGCTGGACGAACCCTCGATGGGGCTCGCGCCGGCGGTGGCGGAGGCGATCTTCGAACGCATCGCCCAGATCCACAAGGAAGACGGGCTCGCCATCCTGCTGGTGGAACAGCGGGTGGCGGAAGCGCTGGAACTGTCCGACCGCGGCTACGTGCTGGAAACCGGGCGGATGGTGCTGGAAGGACCGTACGAGACCCTGCTGGCGGACGATCGTGTCCGGCGGTCCTACCTGGGTCTCGGCGAGGCATGAAACAGGAACGGGAGGACACCACATGAAAACACCAACGATCGGACGCCGTGCGGCGCTCAGTCTTGGCGGTGCGGCCGCGCTCGCGGGCGCATCCCGCGCGGTCGCCGCGCCAGCGGAGGTCGAGATCGCGCTGCTGGTGCCGCTGTCCGGCCCCTGGGCCGAGCAGGGCATCCTGGAACGGCTCGGCGCCGAAATGGCAGTGCACGACGTGAACAAGGCGGGCGGCATCAAGTCGCTCGGCGGCGCCAAGCTCAAGCTGCTGGTGATCGACACCGGCGCCACCGCCGAGACTGCCAAGGATGCGGCCCAGCGCATGCTCTCCGAGCACCCGCACCTGGTCGGCGGCATGGGCTGCTGGCTTTCCACCTTCACCCTGGCGGTGACCGAGGTGACGGAGCGTGCCAAGCTGCCCTGGCTGACGCTGTCCTATTCCGATGCGATCACCGATCGCGGGTTCCACTACATCTTCCAGACCTCGCCCACCGCCAACGCGCAGGCCGAGCAGATCGTGCCGATCCTGATGAAACTGGCGCAGGACACGACCGGCAAGCGGCCGACCAAGGTCGCGATCGTCGGCGACAACACCGCAGCCTCCGTCAGCTTCCTCAAGCCGATCAAGTCGCACATCCTGAAGGACGAGAAGCTGACCGCGGTGGTGGACGAGATCTACACCCCGCCGCTGTCGGACGCGACCACCCTGGTGCAGCCGGTGCGCGCGGCGCATCCGGATTTCGTGCTGCTGCTGTCGACCGCGAGCGGGGACGACAAGCTGCTCGCCGACACGTTCAGCGAATACGGCATGCCCGGCAGCAAGATGCCGCTGATCGGCAACGGCGGGCACTGGGTGGTGCCGGAGCTGCTGAAGACCACCGGTGCGCCGATCCTGCAGGACATCATGATCGGGCTCGCCAACTGGCCCGGCAAGGATCTCAACGCGCTGTCCGCGCGCTACGAGAAGCGCACCGGCAACCCGTGGTTCGGCCATAATGAAATCTTTGCCTACGCGCACGTGCAGATCCTGGCCTGGGCGCTGAACAAGGCTGGCGCGGCGAACCGGGAGAAGGTGGCCGACGCGATCCGCACCATGGATATCACCGACGGCCCGGCGATCTACTTCCCCGGCCACCACCTGCAATTCGACAGCAAGGGCCGGCGGGTGGATGCCGAACTCGTCATCGTGCAATGGCAGAACGGCCGCCCGGTCACGGTCTTCCCCGAGGCCATGGCGGTCGGCAAGGCCGTCTGGCCCACCTGAGCCTGCGCGCGCCGTCCCCGCCCGGGGACGGCGCGCCGCGCGACCGAAACGAAAACCGAACCGACCGAAGGAGACGTGCCGCATCCCGCGCCGCCCCGCGCGCGGACAACAGGGAGGGAACGAACAATGCCCGCAACGACCACGATCGGCCGCAGGACGGCCCTCGGCCTTGGCCTCGCGAGCCTGGGCCGGCCCGCATTGGCCGCCGCCAAGCCCGTGAAGATCGGCATGCTGATGCCCTTTACCGGTCCCTGGGCGCGCGAGGGCATACTGGAACGGCTCGGTGCCGAAATGGCGATCGCCGGCGTGAACGCCGCGGGCGGCATCCGCGCGCTGGGCGGGGCGCAACTCATCCTGGTGCCCTACGATACCCAGGACACCGCGGAGCGCGCGAAGGACGGCGCCACCCGCATGATCGCCGACCATCCCGACCTGATCGCGGGCATCGGCTGCTGGCTGTCCACCTTCACCCTGGCGGCGACCGAAGTGAGCGAGCGGGCAAAGCTTCCCTGGCTCACGCACGGCTATTCCGATGCGATCACCGCGCGCGGATTCCACTACGTCTTCGACACGTCGGCGCCGGCCTCCTACCAGGCGGCGCATACCGTGCCGGCGATGCTCGCGATGGCGCGCGCGGCGGGGAAGCATCCGACGAAGGTCGCGATCATCGGCGACAACACCGCTGCTTCGGTCAGCTTCACGAAGCCGCTGCGCACGCATGTGCTGAAGGACCTCGGCCTCAAGCTCGTGCTGGACGAGACCTACACGCCGCCGCTGGCCGATGCATCCGGCCTCGTGCAGCCGCTGCGTGCGGCGGGCGCGGACTTCCTGCTGCTGGCCTCGTCGAACGTGCCGGACGACAAGCTGCTGCTCGACGCACTGCACGAGTTCGGCCTGTCGGGCCATCTGCCGGCGCTGACCGAGGGCGGGCACATGGTCGCCCCGGAAGTGGTGCAGACGACCGGCACGCATATCGTGCAGGGGATGATGGCGGTGGTGACCAACTGGCCCGGTCCCGGGACCGGTCCGCTGGTGGAACGCTTCATGAAGCGCACCAAGGAACCCTGGATGGGCCAGGAATCGATCTTTGCCTACGGCCACATCATGCTGCTGCGCTATCTGCTGGAACACGGCGCGGCGGCGACGAAACCCGGCATCGCCCAGGGCCTGCGCAGGATCGACATCACCGACGGGCCGGCGCGGTATTTCCCCGGTCACCGCTTGCAGTTCGACGCCAAGGGCCTGCGGGTCGGCGCGACCCTCGTGATCGTGCAGTGGCAGGGGGGCAAGCCGGTTTCGGTCTATCCGCCCGATACCGCGACGTCTAAGGCTATCTGGGCGTAGTTCGGCCTATCCGCCCGCGACCTCCAACAGTGCCGCGGCCATCGCGTGCGGCGCTTCCCGTGGCAGGAAATGGCCGATCCCGGGCAGGACCTGCCGGCGCATCCGGCCGGTGAAATGCGCGGCCTCGGCGGCGGGGTCGGGGGCCGGCGTCACGCCGTCCGTCTCCCCGTGCAGGAGCACGCTCGGGGCGGCGATCGGCGGGGCCGCGGCCAGGCGTTGCTCGATCGCATCGAGCGCCGGATCGCCCGCCGCATTGCCGTAGCGATGGCGGTAGGAGTGGATGGCAACGGCGACGAAATCCGGGTTGTCGAAGCTTGCCGCGGTGCGGGCGAAGGCGGCCTCGTCGAAATCCCAGTCGGGCGACCACATCCGCCACAGCAGCCGCGACAGCTCGGCGCGGTGCGCGCCAAGCCCGGCCCGGCCGCGCTCGGTCTGGAAATACCACTGGTACCAGTAGCGCAGTTCCTGCGTGGGCGGGGCCGGCTCGGTCGCCCGCGCGATGTCCTGGATCATGTAGCCGGCGCTGACCAGCCCGCGCACCCGCTCCGGCCACAACGCGGCGACGATGCACGCCGCGCGCCCGCCCCAGTCGTAGCCGCCGAGCACAGCGCGCCCGATCGCAAGAGCATCCATGAACGCGACCACATCCGCCGCCAGCGCCGCCTGCTGGCCGGACCGCGGGGTCGCGTCGTCGCGGAACCTGGTTGGCCCATAGCCGCGCAGATACGGCACCAGCACCCGCATTCCCGCGCCCGCGAGCGCCGGGGCCACGTCCTGATACGCAAGCGCATCGTCGGGGAACCCGTGCAGCAGGATCGCCACCGGCCCGTCCGCGGGCCCGGATTCCAGGTAGGCGACGTCCAGCGCGCCGGCGGCGATGTGGTGCGTGTCCATCTCAGCCTGGCAACGACGTGTCCTGGCCGCGCACCGGATCGGCGATCGCGGCTTCGATGCCGGCGACGCCTTTCCATTCCTCGGGCGGGCGCACCCGCCCGTCGCTGCCGACCTGGTCGATGTTCCAGTAGATTTCGAGCCAATGCCCGTCCGGGTCGCGGAATTCCACCGCGATCTGGCAGCCGGCGCGGCGGCGGCCCTCGAAGCTGATCGGCACGTGGCGGGCGCGCAGGTGGTCGCGTGCGCGCAGCACTTCGCCGAGGGTCCCGACCTCGAAGGCGACATGGTGCAGCCCGGCGCCGGGGCTTTCGTCGGCGCGGAACAGGGCGATGCCGTGGTGGTCGGTGTTGCACCGCAGGAACGCCGCACCGCCCGGGATCATGTTGTCGCCGTAGGCGTCCGACACCTGGAAGCCGAGCACTTCGGTGTAGAAGCGGGCGGAGCGCGTGACGTCGGCCACATGCAGCGCGATGTGGCCGATCTTCGCGATCCGGAACGGAAGCCCGTGCGGGCGGGCGAGGTGGGCGATGTCGGTGGCGTCCATGCTGCGCGGCCTCCCGGTGCTCTCCCGCGCAGCCTAGAGGCCCGCCCGGTCCGGTTCAACACCGCGAGAGGGGCGGCTTGCCCCGGCCCGGCCCGGCCCGTATTCACCGCACTGCAACATGCGGGGGCCGCCATGACCGGCTGGCAGTTCTGGATCGATCGCGGCGGCACGTTCACCGACATCGTCGCCCGCGCGCCGGACGGGGCGTTGTCCACCCACAAGCTGCTGTCGGAAAACCCCGGCCGCTACCGCGACGCCGCGATCGCCGGCATCCGCGCCGTGCTCGGCCTCGCCCCCGACGCGCCGATCCCGCCCGGCACCATCGATGCCGTGAAGATGGGCACCACGGTCGCGACCAACGCGCTGCTGGAACGCAAGGGCGAGCGCACCCTGCTGGTGGTCAACGGCGGCTTCGCCGATGCGTTGCGGATCGGCAACCAGGCCCGCCCGCGGCTGTTCGACCTTGCGATCACCCTGCCGTCCCTGCTGTATGAACAGGTCGCGGAAATCCCCGGCCGCATCGGTGCGGACGGGGCCGAGGTGGAACCGCTCGACGAAGCCGCCGCGACCGCCGCCTTCGCCGCCGCGCGCGCGGCCGGCATCGGCGCCTGCGCGATCGTGCTGATGCACGCCTGGAAATACCCCGCGCATGAGCAGCGCCTCGCCGCCCTCGCGCGCGCCGCCGGCTTCGCCCAGGTCTCCGCCAGCCACGCGGCGAGCCCGCTGCTGCGGCTGGTCCCGCGCGGCGACACCACCGTCGTCGATGCGTATCTTTCGCCGATCCTGCGCCGCTATGTCGACCAGGTGGCGAACGAACTCGCCGGGGTGCGCCTGTTCTTCATGCAGTCGAGCGGCGGGCTCGCCGAGGCACACAGTTTCCAGGGCAAGGACGCGATCCTGTCCGGCCCCGCCGGCGGGATCGTGGGCGCGGCACGCACCGCGGCGATGGCCGGGCTCGATCGGATCATCGGCTTCGACATGGGCGGCACGTCCACCGATGTCGCGCTGTATGCGGGCGCGTTCGAACGCGCGTTCGAGACCGAGGTGGCCGGTGTGCGCATGCGCGCGCCGATGATGGCGATCAATACCGTCGCCGCCGGCGGCGGATCGATCCTGCATTTCGACGGCGCGCGGATGCGGGTCGGCCCCGACAGCGCCGGCGCCGATCCCGGTCCTGCCTGCTACCGTCGCGGCGGCCCGCTCACGGTGACGGACGCCAATGTCTGCGTCGGCAAGATCCAGCCCGCGCATTTCCCGGCGATCTTCGGCCCCGGCGGCGACCAGCGGCTGGACAGCGCCGTGGTGGCAACGAAATTCGCCGCCCTGGCCGACGCGATCGCCGCCGCGACCGGGCACGCGCGCGCGCCGGAGGAAATCGCGGAAGGATTCCTGCGCATCGCGGTCGCCAACATGGCGAATGCGATCAAGCAGGTTTCGGTGCAGAAGGGCCACGATCCGGCCGGCTTCGCGCTCGCCTGCTTCGGCGGCGCGGGCGGGCAGCACGCCTGCCTGGTGGCCGATGCGCTCGGGATGCAGACCGTGTTCCTGCATCCGTTCGCCGGTGTGCTGTCGGCCTATGGGATGGGGCTTGCCGACCAGGCCGCGCTGCGCGAGCAGGCGGTGGAGCGCACGCTCGATGCCGCCGGCCTGCCGGAGCTGCACGCGCTCGCCGACCGGCTGGCCGCCGATGCGACGGCGGCGCTGGCCGAACAGGGCGCCGATCCGGCGCAGATCGCCACCCATCGCAGCCTGCATGTCTGCTACACCGGCACCGAGGCGGCGCTGATCGTGCTGCTGACCGACCACGACCGTATCGTTGCGGACTTCACCGCGGCGCACCGCGCCCGCTTCGGCTTCGCCACCCCCGACCATCCGCTGACCGTCCAGGCGGTCGCGGTGGAGGCGGTGGCCGCGGGGGAGCCGGTGGCCGAAGCGCAGCTCGCGCCCCGCACCGACGGCGGGCCGGCGGAAATCGACCGGGTCGCGCTGTTCAGCGGCGGCATCGCACATGATGCACCGGTGTTCGACCGCGCGGCCCTCGCCGCCGGAGACACGATCGCCGGCCCGGCGCTGATCCGCGAAGCGAACGCCACCACCGTCGTCGAACCCGGCTGGCAGGCGGAGATCACGCCGGCCGACCACATGACCTTGCGCCGAATTGCGCCGCTGCCGGCCCGGGTCGTCGCCGGCACCGGGCGGCCCGACCCCGTACTGCTGGAACTGTTCAACAACCTGTTCATGAACGTCGCCGAACAGACCGGCGCGGTGCTGCAGAACACGGCGATGAGCGTGAACATCAAGGAGCGGCTCGATTTCTCCTGCGCCGTGTTCGACGCCGACGGCGCCCTGGTCGCCAACGCGCCGCACATCCCGGTCCATCTCGGCGCGATGGGCGAAAGCGTGCGCACCGTGCTGGCGCATCGGCGCGGCAGCCTGAAACCGGGCGACGTGGTGGCGCTGAACAACCCGTACAACGGCGGCACCCATTTGCCCGACGTGACGGTGATCACGCCGGTGTTCGACGCCGCCGGCACACGGCTGCTGTTCTTCGTCGGCTCGCGCGGCCACCATGCCGATATCGGCGGCATCACGCCGGGGTCCACCCCGCCCGCCTCCACGACGTTGGAAGAAGAAGGCGTGGTGATCGACGATTTCCTGCTGGTGGACGGCGGGCGCTTCCGGGAAGCGGAGCTGCGCGCGCTGCTCGCGGGCGCGCGCTATCCCGCGCGCAGTCCGGACGTGAACGTCGCCGACATCAAGGCGCAGGTGGCGGCGAACGAGAAGGGCGTGCAGGAGCTGGGCCAGGTCGTTGCGCAATACGGCTGGGACACGGTCGCGGCCTATATGCGCCACGTGATGGACAATGCCGAGGAAAGCGTGCGCCGTGTGATCGCGCGCATCGGCGACGGCGCGTTCGACTATACAATGGACGACGGCGCGCTGCTGCGGGTCGCCGTCACAGTCGATCATGCGGCGCGCACGGCGAAAGTGGATTTCACCGGCACCGCGGCGCAGCGCGATCACAACAATTTCAACGCCCCGGCGGCGGTCACCCGCTCGGTCGTGCTCTATGTGTTTCGCTGCCTGGTGGGCGAGGATATCCCGCTCAACGACGGCTGCCTGAAGCCGCTGGAGATCGTGATCCCGGCGGGATCGTTCCTGTCGCCACGCCCGGGCGCGGCGGTCGTCGCCGGCAATACCGAGGTGTCGCAGGCGGTGTGCAACGCGCTGTTCGGCGCGCTGGGCGCGATGGCGTGCTCGCAGGCGACGATGAACAACTTCCTGTTCGGCGATGCCGAGTCGCAGTATTACGAAACGATCTGCGGCGGCACCGGCGCGGGTCCGGGGTTCGACGGCACCGCGGCGATCCAGACCCACATGACCAACACGCGCATGACGGACCCCGAAGTGCTGGAGCTGCGATATCCGGTGCGGCTGGAAAGTTTCGCGATCCGCCGTGGGTCCGGCGGCGCCGGGCGTTGGCACGGCGGGGACGGGTCGGTGCGGCGGATCCGGTTCCTCCAGCCGATGACGGCGGTGATCGTCGCCTCGCGCCGCAACGTGGCCCCGTTCGGGCTGGCGGGCGGAGCGGACGGCGCGGCCGGGCGGCAATGGGTGGAACGCGCGGACGGGACGCGGGAGGCACTGTCCGGCACGGCGCGCGCGGACCTCGCGCCGGGGGATGTGTTCGTGATCGAAACGCCGGGCGGCGGTGGCTACGGGGCGGCGTAGCCCCGCGCGACTACACCCAGCGCTGGTTCGCGGGCATGCCGAGCTTGTGCTGGCCGATCGTTTCGAAATGCGCGGCCCGGCCTTGCACTTGCTGGGACACCGCGTTCATGTCGCGGAACCGGTGCTCGAACGGCTGCGCATCGAAGATCGCCGTCGCGCCCGCCTCGTGCCACAGTGCGTTCACCACCTCGCGCGCCTCCGCGATCGCGAAGGTTGCCGCCTGGCGGATGTCCATCTTGTCGTCGAGCCGCAGCGGCCCGTCCTGTGCCTGCGTCTGCGCCGTCGTCAGCACCTGGATCAGCCAGGTTCGCGCCGCCCGCAGCCGCGCATCCGAACGCCCGATCAGCCCCTGCACCACCGGGTTGTCCTTCATCGTCGTGCTGGTCAGTGCCGGCGTCTTCGCCCCGGCCAGCCGCAGGAACGCATCCAACATCCCGCGCGCGACACCCAGCCCCACCGCGCCGAATCCGGCCGCGTAGATGTTGCTGGTGCTGAACCGATAAAGCGGTCCGGTCTCCCGGCGTTCGTCGTCGCGATCGCGCGTCACGGAATATTCGTCCGCCACGAACAGATCGTCCACCGCATAGGTGTCCGATCCCGTGCCGCGCAGGCCGAGCACCTGCCAGGGATCGGTGATCGTTGCGATCTCGCGGCGAAACAGCATCGTACGTTCGAACGCCGTCCCATCCGGATGGCGGCGCGGCGTGCCGTCCGCCTCGAACGTCGGGCAGTGCATGCCGAGCCAGGTGGAATGACGCGAGCCGGACGCGAAATGCGACGTGCCGGTCACCCGCCAGCCGCCCGGCACCTTCACCGCGCGGGTCTTGCCCTGGCCCCAGGCGAGCACGTCGCGCGGGTTGCCGAACACCTCGCGCGCGACGCGAGGTTCCAGATAGGCGGCGGTCATCGAGCAGCCGGTGCCCTGGTTCATGCACCAGGCGGTGCTGCCGTCGCCGCTGGCGATCGCCTCGACCACCTGGACATAGGTGGCGGGGTCGAGCTCCTCGCCGTCGAACGCACGCGGCAGCAGCAGGCGGAACATCCGGTTGGCGTGCATCGCATCGACCACGTCGGCCGGCAGCTGACGCGCCGCATCGATGCGCGGGCCGGCGGAGTCCAGCAGGGGGATCAGCGCGCGGGCGCGCGCGATCGGATCGGCGCCGCTCACGGCGGCAGCGGTGGCAGCGGTAGGGCCGCCGGTCGGCATGTCCATCGAACGATTTCCCCGGTCCTCTTGGGTGCACGCTACACCGCGTCGGCGCGGGGGAGAAGCCGGGGCGCGGAACCGGCCGCCAATGACGGCAAGGTCGCGGGCACTGGAACTTCGCACCGCTGCGGGCTACCAGATCGAAGCGTCGGCGCCGCAGGAGATGGGCCTAATGGGTGATCGAAAAGTTGCCGACGCCGGCGGGCGGGCGCGCCAAGGCGGGACGGCGCCGCGCGCATGATCCATACGGCCCTGTTGGTGGTGCTGGGCGCGTTCCTGGCCGCCCTGCTGCGCGGCTTCACCGGCTTCGGTTTCGTGATGGCCGCCGTGCCCCTGCTCAGCCTGGCCTTGCCGCCGACCCGGGTGGTGCCGCTCGCGATCCTGCTGCAGATCGAGGTCGGGCTGATCGACCTGCGGGTGGCCGTGCGGCTGTGCGACTGGCGCTCGCTCGCCTGGCTGGCGCCGGGGATGCTGATCGGCACGCCGCTCGGGCTGCTGGTGCTGACGAGCCTTTCGGCCGGGCACGCGCGGCTGGCGATCGGGCTCGTGATCGCGGGATCGGTGGGCGTGCTGGCGTACGGGGTGCGGTTGCCGCCAAGGCCGTCGCGGTTGCTGACCCTCGGGGTCGGCATGGTCTCGGGGACGATGAACGGGCTGGCCGGCATGTCCGGCCCGCCGGTGGTGGCGTATCTGCTGGCCCTGCCGCACAGCACCGCGGTGGTGCGCGCCTCGGCGATCGTGTTCTTCGTGATCACCGCCTCGGTCGCGCTGGTGCCGATGACGGGGGAGGGGCTGGTGAGCCCGCGGTTGCTGGTCCTCGCCGCGCTCGCCTTCCCGACCTTGTTCGCCGGCGCGCGGCTCGGCGCGTGGGGATTCCGCCGCACCACCCCGCGCCAGCACCGCGCCACCGCGCTCACGGTGCTGTCGCTGCTGGCGCTGATGCTGATCCTGCGCGGGCTGGTGCAGGCATAGCCCGGTCCGGCCGCGAATCGGGGCGGCGTTAACGGACGCGCAAGCATTCCGGCCCACCTTGCCGGCATGGACCCCACCCACATCGGCCTGTTCGATCTCGCCGCGCAGCGGATGAAGTGGCTCGACCAGCGCCAGACGGTGCTGGCCGAGAACGTCGCCAATGTAGATACGCCCGGCTACACGCCGCGCGACCTGCCGGCGTTCGCGGCCACCCTCGCGGACGCGGCGGGGACTTTGCGCCGCACGAGCGCACGCCAGTTGGCCGGGGCCGCGCCGGAATTGCTGTCGGGGCGGGGGCGGCCGGATGCGCGGGCGCCGGACGGGAATGCCGTCTCGCTCGATACCCAGTTGAAGAACATCGCCGATACCGCGACGGACCAGCAACTGGTGACCACGATCTACACGAAATACCTGGCCATGTTCCAGCTCACGCTCGGGCACGGCAACGGCTGACCGGAGGGGCGCGCAGATGGATCTCACGAAGGCACTCAGCATTTCCGCCAGCGGCATGGACGCGCAGGGCACGCGGCTGCGCGTGATCGCCGAGAACCTGGCGAACCAGGACACGACCGGCGGCGCCCCCGGCGCCAACCCGTACCGCCGCAAGACCGTGACCTTCGCCGACACGGTCGACAGCCGCTCCGGCACGAAGCTCGTCACCGTCGCCGAAGTGGGGGAGGACCCGAGCGCGTTTCCCCTGCGCTACGATCCTTCCAACCCGGCCGCCAACGCGCAGGGCTACGTGAAGCTGCCGAACGTGAACAGCTTCATCGAAATGATGGACATGCGCGACGCCGAGCGCAGCTACGACGCCAATCTGTCCGTCATGCAGGCCACCCGCAGCATGCTGACCCGCACCATCGACCTGCTGAAATGAGCCTGATCCCCACCATCACCGTCACCCCCGGCGCTGCGGCGCGCGCGTACGGGCAGACGGCCGGCGCGACCGGTTCGGGCGGGGATGCGGCGGGCAGCGATTTCAGCGCCACTCTGCAACGTGCGATCGGCGCGGCGGTCGGCGACGGCCACGCGGCCGATCAGCAGGCGATGGGCGCGATCTCCGGCCAGGGCAACCTGACGGACGTGGTGACGGCGGTGAACCGGGCCGAACTCGCGTTGCAGACCGCGACGGCGGTGCGCGACAAGTTTGTGCAGGCGTACCAGGACGTCATGCAGATGCCGATCTGACCAATGCCGATCCTGGTCGATGCCGACCTGGCCGGGCGCGCGCCATGAGCCAATCCGAAGTGGCGATGCTGCTCGAATCGGGGCTGCTGCTGGCGCTCAAGCTCGCCGGTCCGCTGCTCGGGGTCTCCCTGGTGGTCGGGCTGGTGATCTCGCTGATCCAGGCGATCACCCAGATCAACGAGGCGACCCTCAGCTTCGTGCCCAAGGTCGCCGCGATGGCCGCGACCCTGGTGCTGCTCGGCCCGTTCATGCTGGGTGCGCTCGAAGCCTACGCGCGGCTGCTGTTCGACCGGATCGTCGCGATCGGCGGATCGTGACGGCGATCGACACGGCGCTGCTTGCCGCGCTGCCGGGCTGGGCGTTCGCGTTCGTCCTCGTGCTGGCGCGGGTCGGCGCGGCGGTGATGCTGCTGCCGGGCCTCGGCGAGAGCGGGCCGCCGCCGATGCTGCGCGCCGGGATGGCGGGGGCCATCACCCTGCTGCTGCTGCCGGTGGTGCAGCCGCTGATCCCCGCTGTTCCGGTAGGGCTGGTGCCGGCCGCCGGCATGGTGCTGGCCGAGGTCGCGACCGGGCTCTGGCTCGGCTGGCTGGCGCGGGTGCTGGTGCTCACGCTGCCGATGGCGGGTCAGATCGCGGCCTACATGATCGGGCTCGCGAACGTGCTGGAGCCGGATACCGGGCTCGGCGCGCAATCGACCGCGGTCGGACGGATGTTTTCGCTCGCTGCCGCGGTCGTGGTGCTGGCCTCGGGGCTGTGGGCGGTGCCGGTGGCCGCGCTGGCGGGCAGCTTCCGGCTGATCGCGCCGGGCGCCCTGCTGCCGGCGGGCGATACGGCCGCGGCGGCGGCGACGGCGGTTGCGGGCGGTTTCGCGCTGGCCTTGCGGCTCGCCGCGCCGTTCGTGCTGGCCGCGGTCGTCTGGCAGGTGGCGAGCGGGGTGGTAGCGCGGCTGATCCCCCGGCTGCAGGTCTATTTCCTGTCGATGCCGGCGCAGATCGCGGGCGGGGTGCTGCTGCTCGCGCTGCTGTCGGGGGCAATGCTGACCGCCTGGCACGACGCGTTGCGGTCGGGGTTCGACCTCCTGCCCGGCCTCGGCTGATGCCAAGCCGCGGGATGTTTGACCCATCGCAAGTAAGGCCAAGGGGCTTCGCCCCCTGGACCCCCACCAGGGGACTAGTCCCCTGGACCCCTCGGGGTTGGTTCG
>JABBNW010000251.1 GCA_019352115.1 Pseudomonadota bacterium | reverse complement strand
TAGATCTCGCCCAGGAACAGCCAGGAGCCGTGCCGGCGGGAGACCAGGTTCGTGTGCTTGCCCTGCCAGCCCAGCCCGGCCGCCGCGGCCAGCGGCTTTTCCATCACCGGCGCGGTGTCGACGAACACCTTCACCTCCGCGCCGAAACGGGCGGCGATGAACTGCGCCAGGTGCTTGAGCTTGCCCTTGAAGACGTCATGGTAGTCGCGGTTGCGCGCATAGACGGAGATGTTGCCGCGGTCGGGCTGGCCCAGGGTGGCGAGCGGATCGCCCTCGGGCGCGTAGGACAGGCCGAGGGCGACGATGCTCAGCGCCTCCGGCCAGAGCGTGTGCGGGTCGCTGCGCGCGGCCGTTCGTTCGGCGAGCCAGCCCATGTCCCCGTGCTGCCCGGCGGCGAGGAAGGCGGCGAGGCGGTCGCGCGCCTCCGGCCGCAGCGCGGCGCGGGCGAACCCGATGGCGTCGAAGCCGAGCGCCAGCGCCTGGGCGCGGATCCGCGCGGCAGCGGCGGGTGGGTCAGCCGGTAGGGGGATCGGGGTCGAGGCCGGCATAGGCTTCGGCGAGCGGCATCTCGATCCCGATTTCCGGCAATGCCAGCACGCCGTCCCCGGTGACGGTCGAGCGCACCCAGCGCTCGCCATCGCGCGCATACACTTCCGCGGCGATCGCGTCCTGTTCGAGCAGGATGTAGCGCTGGATGCTGGGATGGGCGGCGTATTCGCGGTTCTTCTCGATCCGGTCGGTGCGGAAGGTGCCGGGGCTGAGCACCTCGATGACGACCACCGGGTCGGTGATATCGGTCGCCTTGGGGCGGAGCGGGCCGCAGACCACCATCACATCCGGATAGCGTACGCTGTGGGCGAGGCGGAGCTTCACGCCTTCCACATGCACCCGGCAGGGCGGGCGGAGGCGGCGGCCGAGCGCGAGAACCAGGTTGGAGACGATCACGTTATGCGCGACCGTTCCGCCGACCATCGCCACCGGCTGGAAGCCGTCGAATTCCCAGCGGTCTTCCTGCCCGTTTTCCCAGTCCAGGAAATCCGCGACCGTCATCTCCGGCCGGCGCAGTGCGACGTTCATCGGTCCCTCGTTCGACCTCTGCCCGCTGGTATTCTAGCGCACCGCGGCCCGCTCCGCATCAGCCCCCGCTCCGCATCAACCGCGACCGCGATAGGGCGCCACCTCCTGGGCCGGTATCCACACGCCCTCGGGCGGGGCGCCGGTCTGGTGGAACACGTCGATCGGCATGCCGCCGCGCGGATACCAATAGGCGCCGATGCGCAGCCATATCGGGGTCAGCGCCGCGACCAGCCGGGCGGCGATCGCCATCGTCGCCGCCTCGTGGAAGGCGCCATGGTTGCGGAACGATCCCAGGTACAGTTTCAGCGACTTACTCTCGACGATCCAGCCGGCGGGGATGTAGTCGATCACCAGATGGGCGAAATCCGGCTGGCCGGTCAGCGGGCAGAGCGCGGTGAATTCCGGGCAGGTGAAGCGGATCACGTAGGGCCGGTCCGGCGCGGGGTTGGCCACCCGCTCCAGCAGCGCCGCGTCGGGGCTGGCGGGTAGCGGGGCGGCCCGGCCCAGTTGGGTCAGGCCGGCCAGCGGGTCGGCGGCGTGCGGATCGCTCATGCAGTCTCCTCTCCCGCCCAGCCGGCGCGCAGCGCGGCGGCGTGCGCGGCCAGGCCGCCGGCGGCGATCGCGGCACGCAGGCCGCGCATCAGGTCCTGGTAATAGGCCAGATTGTGCCAGGTCAGCAGCATCGGTCCCAGTATCTCCTTGGCCCGGAACAGATGGTGCAGATAGGCGCGCGAATGGCGCGTGCAGGCCGGGCAGGCGCAAGCAGGATCGAGCGGCGCCGGATCGGCGGCGAACCGCGCGTTGCGCAGGTTCCACACCCCGCGCGAGGTATAGGCCCGCGCGGTCCGCCCCGCCCGGGTCGGGATCACGCAGTCGAACAGGTCGATCCCGCGCGCCACCGCGCCCAGGATGTCGTCCGGCGTACCGACGCCCATCAGATAGCGCGGCCGATCGGCAGCCAGTGCCGGCACCGTCGCGTCCAGGACGGAGAACATCGTCGCCTGCCCCTCCCCCACCGCCAGCCCGCCGATCGCGGTGCCGTCGAAACCGAGCGCGTCCAGCCCGGCGGCCGAGGCTGCTCGCAAGCCGGGATACACGCCCCCCTGCACGATGCCGAACAGCGCGTAGCCCGGGCGCGGCACGAACGCCTCCCGCGCACGCGCCGCCCAGCGCAGGGAAAGTTCCATCGAGGCACGCGCCTGGTCCTCGGTGGCCGGGAACTTGGTGCATTCGTCGAGCACCATGGTGACGGTGGCATCGAGGTCGTGCTGGATCTGCATCGCCCGCTCCGGGGTCAGCCGGTGCGCCGAGCCATCCAGATGGGAGCGGAACGTGACCCCGTCGGCGTCGATCCGGCGCAGGGCGGCGAGCGACATCACCTGGAAGCCGCCGGAATCGGTCAGGATCGGCCCCGGCCAGTCCATCATCCGGTGCAGCCCGCCGAGGGCGGCGACCCGCTCGGCCCCCGGGCGCAGCATCAAATGGTAGGTGTTGCCCAGCACCATCTGCGCCCCGGTGGCGCGCACCGCATCGGCCGTCATCGCCTTCACCGTGCCGGCGGTGCCGACCGGCATGAAGGCGGGCGTGTCGATCGGCCCGTGCGCGGTGGCGATCCGCCCGGTGCGGGCGGGGCCGTCGGTGGCGAAGGTGCGGAAGTCGAAACCAGGCACGGTCATTGCGCGCCGATCCCGGGCCGACGCGCGACCGGGGCCCCGGCATCCGGCGAGCCGGCGTTAAGCGCACCGAAACACCCCGCCGGCAGGATCGCCCCCGTCACATCCCGGGAGATGCGCCGCGGATGGCGCCGGACGGTCAGATCAGCGCGGACGGAGCGGCCCGGCGCCATGCCGAGCCCGCGCACCGGATTCGCCGTTTCCTGCGCACCGCGGCCACCGACCGGGTGGAGGTGCTCGCGCTCGGGCCGGCGCCGCATGCCGCGCCGATCCGCAAGGCGACGGGCATCGATCCCACTGGCTTCCTGCTGATCCTGGAGAGCAACCACGCCCGCCACGCGCTGCTCCGGCACGGCGACCCGCGCGCGGAAGCCCAACGCGGCCAGGCGGCTCTGGAGGCCGCGGACCTCGCGCTGCTCCCGGCCATCCTGGGCGCACCGGACGCGGTGCGGGCGGGAGGGGTCAGCCGCCGCGGGGCGCCGACCGCGATCTTCGTCCGCCGCATCGGCAAGGCGGAGTATGTCGTGGTCATGGAACTGCGCCCGAGCGCGCAGATGATCGCCTTCAAGACGATGCTGAAGCGCCCGATCCGCGGTACAAGAAAATAGCCCCGAGGGACCCCCATGCCGGCGCCCGCGGGCGCCCCCCAGGAGTTTACGGCCGGACCCGGCCTCAGGGCTGGACTGCATATTAGCCATCCTTCCCGCCGGGTTCAAGCAGACAGGCATCGCCATAGGAATAGAACCGATATCCGGTTGCAATCGCATGCGCGTACGCCGCCCGCATCCGCGCCGTGCCGGCAAAGGCCGAGACCAGCATGAACAAGGTCGATCGCGGCAGATGGAAATTGGTCAGCAGTCGATCGACCGCGCGGAACCGGTAGCCGGGCAGGATGAACAGCGCCGTCTCCCCGGCGAAGGGGCGCAGTGTGCCGTCCGGGGCGGCGGCGGTCTCCAGCAGGCGCAGCACGGTGGTGCCGACGGCGACCACCCGCCCGCCGGCCGCGCGCGCCGTGTTGATCGCCGCGGCCGTGGCGGCGGTGATCTCGCCGCGCTCGGCATGCATGTGGTGCTGCGTCACGTCGGCCTCCCGCACCGGCAGGAACGTGCCGGCGCCGACGTGCAGGGTGAGCGTGGTCCGGTGCACGCCGCGCGCATCCAGCGCGGCGAGCAGGTCCGGGGTGAAATGCAGCCCGGCGGTGGGGGCGGCGACGGCGCCCTCGGCGCGGGCGAACACGGTCTGGTAGTCGGCCGCGTCCGCCGCCGTCGGGCCGTCCGGACGGGCGATATAGGGCGGCAGGGCGAGTTGCCCGGCGCGCCGCAGCGCCGCAGCGAAATCGGCCCCGGTCGCGCTGAAGGCCAGGACCACCCCGCCGTCCGGCGCCACCTCCCGCACCTCCGCGGTCAACTCCGGATCGGGCACGGCCGCGGACGCCGGCTCGAAGCGCAGCCTGTCGCCGGCGCGCAGGCGCCGGGCGTTGCGGGCAAGCACGTGCCAGGTGCCGTCCGACAATTCGCGGTCGAGCGTGATCCCGATGCGCGCCTGCCCGCGCCGGGCGCGGAGCTGAGCTGGGATCACTTTTGTATCGTTGCCGACCAGTATATCCCCCGGTGCGAGCAGGTCGGGCAGGTCGCCCACGATCCGGTCCGCCAGGGTCGCGCCGACCGTCAGCAGTCGCGCCCGCTCCCGCGGGTGGGCCGGGTGCTGGGCGATGCGATCGGGGGGCAGGGCGAAGTCGAAGGCGGCGAGGTCCATCGGGGTCCGTGTGCTTGCCGGCCGGCAACCGGCCGGGCATGAGCGGCGGACATGGCCGCAGCCGCGAGAATCCGCAAGCCGGCATCGGCCCCTGGGAACCGATGGGCATGACACTGCAATTTGGGATCCGGCGCCACGCCCGCCTGGGTTCCACCAACGACGAGGCGCAGCACCTGGCCGCCGCCGGCGCTCCCGCCGGCACGGTGGTCGTCGCCGCGACGCAGACCGCCGGCCGCGGCCGGCAAGGCCGGGTCTGGGCCAGCCCGCCGGGCAATCTGTATGCCTCCGTCCTGCTGCGCCCGGAGGTTCCGATGGAGCGCCTGGGGGAGCTTGCCTTTCTCGCCGGCCTGGCCGTGGCCGAGACGGTGGCCGCACTGCTGCCGCCGGAGCGGCAGGTGCGCCTGAAATGGCCCAACGACGTGCTGGTCGACGGCGCCAAGATCGCCGGCATCCTGATCGAGCAGGCGGGCGATGCGGTCGTCCTGGGCATCGGGCTGAACATCGCACACCCCCCACCGGAGGCGCCGTATCCGGCGACCGCATTGGTGGCGGCCGGGGCGGATGCCGCGGTCGAGACGGTGCTGCCGCTTCTGCTGGCAACGCTCGGCGGCCGGCTGTCGCTGTGGCAGGCGCAGGGGTTCGCCCCGATCCGCGCGGCCTGGCTGGCGCGGGCGCATCCGGTCGGCACGCCCCTGCGCGTGCGGCTGGGCGGGCGCGCCGAGACCGGCATGATCGCGGGGCGCTTCGCGGGGATCGATGCGGCCGGGGCGCTGCTGCTCGACACCGCGGCCGGGCCGCGGCGCATCGTCGCGGGCGAGGTCGCCGTGGCGCGCGACCTCACCCGCGACGATGCGCCGCCCTGGCCGTCGGAGGACGCGCAGGGGTAGCATTCCCGGCAACGATCGCATCCCGGGGGGAAGCACCATGCGCATCACGAGTATCGAAGACCTGCACTGCAACGCCGGCTGGCGCGATTTTTCCTTCCTGAAGATCGGCACGGATGCGGGGCTGGTCGGCTGGTCGGAATACATGGAGTCCTACGGCTCGCAGGGGCTGTCCGAGGTGATCCGCCGGTTGGGGTCGCGGCTGATCGGCGCCGATCCGCGCCCGGTCGAGCGCCATACCGCCTTCCTGCACGGCGTCACCCGCCAGGCGCCCGGCGGGATCAACCAGCAGGCGATCGCGGCGATCGAGAATGCGCTCGTGGATCTGAAAGCGCGCGCGCTCGGCGTGCCGGTGTACGAGCTGCTGGGCGGGCCGATCCGCGAGCGGCTGCGGCTCTATTGGTCGCATTGCGGATCGTACCGGGCGTTGTACGGGGAGCAGTTCCGCGCCTGGACCGGGGCGGCGCCGATCCGCTCGCTCGACGATGTGGCGGCGCAGGGGGCGGAGGTGGCGGCGCGCGGGTTCTCGGGGCTGAAGACCAACATCATGCGCTTCGACGGGACGCAGCCGGGGCTGCACATGCCGGGGTTCAACGCGCCCTTCGCGCCGGATCTGCCGATCGATCGCGGGCTGATCGAAGGTCTGCGCGCGCAGATGGCGGCGTTCGCGCGGGGCGCCGGGCCGGGCGTGGGGCTGCATCTCGATCTCAATTTCAACTTCCGCACGGAGGGCTATATCCGCATCGCGCAGGCGCTGGAGGAATTCGACCTGGCGTGGCTGGAAGTGGATTCGTACGATCCCGCGGCGCTGGCCGAAATCCGGCGCTGCTCGCGCACCCGCATCGCGTCGTGCGAATCGCTGTTCGGCCGGCGCCAGTTCCGCCCGTTCTTCGAGCACCAGGCGGTGGATGTGGCGATCATCGACGTGCCGTGGAACGGCATCCTGGAATCGATGAAGATCGCGGCGGTGGCGGAAAGTTTCGAGATCAACGTCGCGCCGCATAATTTCAACGGCCACCTGGGCACGTTGATGAGCGCGCATTTCTGCGCCGCAATCCCGAACTTCCGGGTGATGGAGGTCGATGTGGACGAGGTGCCGTGGAAGGACGCGCTGGTGACGGCGCCGCCGGTGATCGAGCGCGGGGAGTTGCTGATCCCGAGCGGGATCGGCTGGGGCGCGGAGGTGAACGAGGACGTGGTGCGCGCGCACCCGCCGACCGG
>JABBNW010000017.1 GCA_019352115.1 Pseudomonadota bacterium | reverse complement strand
CGGAATTCGGCGTGCGGCATGTCGAGATGCCGGCAACGCCGGAGCGGGTGTGGCGCGCGATCCGGGACGCCCGCCCGCCCGGGTGAGCGGGCGCCGCGTACGCGACACATCGCATCGGCGCAGGAACGTTTGATCCAGGTCATTGGCGCGGCCGGCGCGGTGTGGAATTCCCGCCGCGGTCCTCCGCACGGCTCCCGCATCGCGTCGTCCGCTTTGCGTCATGCCGGGCGACGGTGTGGCCGGGTACGACACCGATCCGCCGGGGCCGCCCCGGGTGGCAAACAAGGATGATTTCGGATGCGCAGCTTGGCTCAACGCTTCGGCACCGTCGCACTGCTGGCGCCGATCGGGCTTTTCGGTTCCTTGGGCATCGCCCGCGCTGCGGATGCGGCCGCCGGGAAACAAGTGTTCCATGCGCAATGCGCGATTTGCCACTCCGATCAGCCCGGGGTGAACAAGATCGGCCCGTCCCTGTTCGGCGTGGTCGGACGCCATACCGGATCGGAGCCCGGCTACGACTATTCGGTCGCGAACAAGAACGCCAATATCGTCTGGACCCCGGCGGTGCTGGACCGGTACATCGCCGATCCGCAGCAAGTGGTGCCCGGGACGAAGATGCCGTACGGGGGTCTGCACAATGCTGCCAAGCGCGCCAACCTGATCGCCTTCCTGGAGACGTTGCAGAAACCGGGTGCGGTCGCCGGCGTCGGCACCGCAGGGAAATCGGCCGCGGCGGCGTCCGGTCTGCCGGCGAAGGGGCGTTCCAACGGGTGACCGCGGCACCTTGCCGCGGCCGGGTGACGCCTGCCTCCCGCTCTGCCATGCTCCCGCCCCGTACAGTCGCACGTGATCGGGAGGATGCGCACTCATGAAGATCGGCTTCGTCGGCGTCGGCAACATGGGTGGCCCCATGTGCCGCAACATCATTCGCAACACCAACCACCAGGTTGCGGTGTTCGATCTCAATCCCGACGCGGTCGGCGCCTGCACCGCGGTCGGCGCCTCTGCCGGTGCCTCCGTCGCCGCGGTGGCCGCGACGGCGGACGTGATGTTCACGTCCCTGCCGATGCCGAAGCATGTGGAAGCGGTGGCGCTCGGGCCGGACGGTATCGCGGCGCATGCGCGGCCGGGCTCGGTCTATATCGACCTTTCCACCAATTCCGCAGCCACCGCACGCCGGGTGAGCGAAGGCATGGCGGCGAAGGGGATCGCGATGCTGGAAGCCCCCGTGTCGGGCGGCGTGCCGCGCGCGACCGACGGCACCATCGTCATCATGGTGGGCGGCGAGGCGTCGGTGTTCGAGGCGCAGTTGCCGCTGCTGAAATCCTTCAGCAAGGAAGTGATCCACGTCGGCCCGATCGGCATGGGATCGGTGGCCAAACTCTGCAACAACATGCTGGCGTTCTGCAACGCTGCCGCGGCGTCGGAGGCGCTGATGCTGGGGGCTGCTGCCGGCATCGACGTGCACAAGCTGTACGACGTGATCTGCAACGCGTCCGGCAATTCCGATGCGTTCCGCGGCCTGGGGCCGAGGGCGTTCGAGCGCAATTTCAAGCCCGGCTTCGCGTTGGATCTCGCGCACAAGGACATGCGGCTGGCACTGGAGATGGCCGATGAGCTGGGCATGCCCGGGATGATCGCGCCGCAGGTGATGACCCTGATGCGGATCGGACGCGCGAAAGGGATGGGCGGGGACGATTCGAGTTCCCTGCTGCGGGTGTACGAGCAGGCGCTGGAGCGTGAGGTCGGATAGCGCAGGACGGGCGCAATAGGGGGAGGTGCGGCCGTTCCGGGTCGTCGCGCCTGGCCCGGCGGTGCCCGGAACGGAATCCGCGAGCGATTGCTCTTGTGGTGACGTCGCGATCGCCGTCTGCGGCGCAAGAGCGGCCGGGGTTGGACCTTCGTCTCCGTGATTGCGCGGTCGGGGTTGCGTGCGGCTGCGAGCGGGCGTGTTGTATGCTGGCCTGGGCGTTCGGGGCGCCGGTTTCCGGCCGCTGTGGCGTTCCGGGGCGGCAGCGTACAGTGGCGGAGAGGGTGCATGACCGCCTGGACGATCAAGGACATCCCGGATCAGTCCGGCCGGCGTGCGGTGATCACCGGAGCGACCGCGGGCCTCGGCTTCGAGACGGCGCTGGCGCTGGCGGGCGCCGGGGCTGCGGTGATCGTGACCGGGCGGAATGATGCGCGGGGGGCGGCCGCGCTGGCCCGCATCCGCGCGGTCCACCCGGGGTCCGATCTGCGCTACGCGCATCTGGACGTCGCCAGCCTTGCCGATATCGCTGCGTTCGCCAACCGGCTGGGCGCGGAGGGGGCGCCGATCGACCTGCTTATCAACAACGCCGGCGTGCTGGCGCCACCGACCCGGCAGCTGACGGCGGACGGGTTCGAGATTCAGTTCGGCACCAATTACCTCGGCCATTTCGCGCTGACCGCGCGGCTGTTGCCGTTGCTGCGGCGGGGCGAGCGGGCGCGGGTGGTGAACCTTGCGAGCCTGATGCACCGGCGCGGCCGGATCGGGTTTGACGATCTGGGCTCGGAACGGACCTATGCGCCCTGGGCCGCCTATGCCCAGTCGAAACTGGCGATGCTGATGTTCGCGTTCGAACTGCAACGGCGCAGTGAAGCGAACGGATGGGGGATCGCGAGCCTCGCCGCGCATCCGGGCTGGGCGCGGACGGAGCTGTTCGACAAGGAGCCGGCGGCGAACCGGCGCAGCGGGCTGGCCCGGGGGGTAATGCGGCTGGCGGCGCCTGTCTTTTCCCAGTCGGCGGCCGCGGGGGCGTGGCCGGTGCTGTTCGCGGCGACGGCGCCGGCGGCGCATGCGGGTGGGTATTACGGGCCGGTGGGGTTCCAGGAACTGACCGGACCGCCGGGGCCGGCGCGTGTCGCGGCGCGCGCGCGCGATCCGGCGGCGGGGGCACGGTTGTGGGCGGTGTCGGAAACGCTGACCGGGGTTCGTTTCGATCCCGGCGCAGCGCAGGCGGGGGCTAGCCGGTGAAGAAGCGCAGGAACCAGTCCAGCACCTCGGCGGGGGCTTCTTCGTTCACGTAATGACCGCTCGGCAGCGCCGCGCCGCGCACGTCCGTCGCGCGCTGCCGCCAGAGGCCGATGGGATCGGCGAACCGCTTGCCCACGCTGCTGGTCTTGCCCCACAGCACCAGGAGCGGCATGGCGAGCTTGCGGTCGAGATCGGCGGTGTCGAGCACGCAGTCGATCGTGGCCGCAGCGCGATAGTCGGCGCAGGAACCGCGGATCGTCTTCTCGTTGAAGCAACGGACGTATTCGTCCCAGATCGCGGGGGGAATGTGATCGAGATCGGCGGTCAGTTTCAGGAGTTTCTTGCGCATGAACCAGTCGGCGGGAACGCCGCCCAGCATGCGTTCCGGGAAATCGGCCGGCTGGGCCATGAACGGCCAGTGCCAGCCGCCGATCGCGCCGTCCTTGTCCATCGCGGCCCACATGTCGAGCGTGGGAACGATGTCGAGCACCGCGGCGCGGATCACCTTGTCCGGATGATCGAGGCACATGCGATGCGTGGTGCGTCCGCCGCGGTCATGGCCGGCCACGAAGAAGCGGTCGTGGCCGAGTGCCTGCATCACCTCGACCTGGTCCTGCGCCATGGCGCGGAACGAATAATTGGCGTGGTCCGGGTCCTCGGGCGGGGCGGAGCTGTCGCCGTAGCCGCGCAGGTCGGCGGCGACGACGTGAAAGCGCTCGGCGAGCGCGGGGGCGAGCTTGTGCCAGGCGACGTGGGTCAGCGGGTTGCCGTGCAGCAGCAGGAGCGGCGGGCCGGACCCGCCGTGGCGCAGGCGGATGCGGGCGCCGGCTGTTTCTATGTCGGTGAGGGTGAAGCCGGGCATGATGTCCATGGGCGGTACCTTGCGGGGCGCGGTCGTTGCGGGTCGGGTGGGGGAGTATTGCCGAAGACCTTCTGACCTCCCCGCCTACCCCCCCACCGCGATCCCACGCATGAACCGATCCCGAATCCGCGCCGGATCCCGCTCCGTCGTCGCCACCGGTTTCACCGCGTCGATCCGGCAGCCGATCAGCCACGGCCCGTCCTCGGTCAGCGCGCGGGCGATCATTTCCTCGAAATCGCTCTCGTCCGCCGCCCAGGCGCTCTGCGCGATCCCGGCCCCACGCGCGATCGCCACCAGGTCCGCCGCCGCCGCCGCCGCGGTCGGCTGCCCGCCGGTGATCTGATACGCGCCGTTGTCCCAGATCACGATCACGAGGTTCGCCGGCCGCAGCCCGGCCACCGTCGCCAGCGCGCCCAGTTGCATCAGCACCGACCCGTCGCCCTCCAGCGCCACCACCCGCCGCGCCGGCTGGGCGATCGCCACGCCGAGCGCGATCGGCACGGCAAGCCCCATGCTTCCCAGCATGTAGAAATTCTGCGGTCGGTGCCCTGCGCCCCAGAGGTCGAAATTGGCATAGCCGATGCCGCCAATGACCGCTTCCTCGTGGTGCAGGCGCGCGACCAGGCGGGCAGTGAGATCGGCCCGACTCATCACCTTGGCATCGTTCCGGTGCCTCGGATGATTGGCTGCGAATGACATGATCCCGCTCCCCTCAGGCCGCGAACACTTTGCCGCCGGTCAACAACGGCGACAGGATGAAACAAACCGGCGCCCGCGTCGCCACCGCCTGGCGGATCGAACGATCGAGGATGAACTCCACCTCATCGCCCCGGCTCATGGTGTGATGCTCGATCGCCAGCGCGTCCAGCACCGGGCGCATGGTCTTCGCCACCAGCGCCTGGCCCTGGTTGAACTCCCCCAACGTGCCGCGTTCGGAGACCATCATCAGCACCGGGATCTGGAACGGCACCGCGAGCGAGGCGATCACGTTCGGCAACGTCGCGAAGCCCGAGGTCTGCATCAGCAGGATTCCCCGCATCCCCGCCATCCAGGCGCCCGAGACGATGCCGAGCGCTTCTTCCTCCCGGGTCGCGATCAGCGGGGTGAAGAAAGGGTCGGCGTGCACCGCCTCGATCAGCGGGCGCAGCACGTTGTCGGGAACATAGGTCACCAGCCGGATGTCGTGGCGCTTCAGCACTGCGACGGCGGTCTGGTACCAGGGGGCTGTATCTGGCATGGGGAAAACTCCTGGACGCGGACCGCCCGCGGCGGGCCCCCGGCGGATCGCGGGCGCCGGGGCGGGGGGCCCTGTTGGGTCGGCCCAGCTTGCGCCGATGCCGCTTGGTTCGTACACAGCACGCATGCCCGACCTGAGCAAGCCCTACGACGTCCTGGTCGCCGGCGGCGGCAACGCGGCCCTGTGCGCAGCGATTACCGCGCGCCAGCACGGCGCCTCCGTCCTGCTGGTGGAACACGCCCCGCGCGCCATGCGCGGCGGCAACTCCCGCCACACCCGCAACCTGCGCGCCATGCACGAGGCGCCGATGGACGTCCTTACCGAATCCTACGCGGAGGAAGAGTACTGGGACGACCTCAAGCGGGTCACCGGCGGCAACACCGACGAGCACCTGGCGCGCATGACCATCCGCGCCTCCTCCGGCGTGTTCGGCTGGATGAAGCAGGCCGGGGTGCAGTTCCAGCCCTCGCTCACCGGCACGTTGAACCTCTCGCGCACCAACGCCTTCTTCCTCGGCGGCGGCAAGGCGCTGGTGAACGCCTACTACCTGACTGCGGAACGAATCGGCGTCGATATCCTGTACGACAGCGAGGTGGTCGCGCTGCCCATGCGCGACGGCGTGGTGCGCCAGGTGGAGATCACCCACAAGGGGTTCCCGGCCACCATCGCGGCGCGCTGCGTGGTTGCGGCCTGCGGCGGGTTCCAGGCTAATCTGGACTGGATGCGGCAGTATTGGGGCGACGCGGTCGACAATTTCGTGATCCGCGGCACGCCGTTCAATCGCGGCCGGCTTTTGCGCAATCTGCTCGACCAGAAGGTCGCATCGGTCGGCGATCCGACCCAGTGCCATGCGGTGGCGCTGGACGCGCGGGCGCCGAAATTCGACGGCGGGATCACGACACGCCTCGACAGCGTGCCGTACAGCATCGTGGTCAACCGCGACGCCGAGCGGTTCTATGACGAGGGCGAGGACGTCTGGCCCAAGCGCTATGCCATCTGGGGAAGGCTGATCGCGCAGCAGCCGGGGCAGATCGCCTATTCCGTCTGCGATGCGAAATCGGTGCCGCTGTTCATGCCGTCGGTCTATCCCGCCGTGGTGGCGGACAACCTGGGCGAGTTGGCGGAGAAGCTGGGGCTCGACCCGGTGAAGCTGCGCGCGACGGTGGCGCGCTACAACCAGGCGGTGCGGCCGGGGAAATTCGACAATACGAAGCTGGACGGCAGCGCGACCGAGGGCCTGGATCCACCCAAGACCAACTGGGCGCGCAGCATCGATACGCCGCCCTTCACCGGCTACCCGCTGCGCCCGGGGATCACCTTCACCTATCTCGGCGTGCGGGTGAGCGAACGCGCGCAGGTGCTGCTGGAAGACGGGCGGCCGGCGGCCAATCTGTATGCGTCCGGCGAGATCATGGCCGGCAACATCCTCGGCCGCGGCTACCTGGCCGGATTCGGAATGACGATCGGCACGGTGTTCGGCCGCATCGCGGGGGAAGAGGCGGCACGCCATGCAAGAAACTGACGCGCTGCGCGACGCGCGCCACGAGCTCGAAGTCTGCAACGCTTGCCGCTATTGCGAGGGCTTCTGCGCGGTCTTCCCGGCGGTGAACCTGCGGCGCGCGTTCTCGGCCGGCGAGGTGAGCTATCTGGCCAACCTGTGCCACGGCTGCCGCGGCTGCTTCTACGCCTGCCAGTACGCGCCGCCGCACGAATGGGGGATCAACGTGCCGCGCCGGCTCGCGCAGGTGCGCGCGCAGAGCTACGCCGAATATGCGTGGCCGCCGGCGCTGGCGCGCGCGTTCGAGCGCAACGGGGTGGTGGTGGCCGGGGCGGTGGCTGCGGGGATCGCGCTGGTGCTGCTGCTGACGGTGGGGTTCGTGCCCGATGCGGCGCTGTATGGCGCGCATGCGGTGGTGCCGGGGGCGTTCTACCGGGTGATCCCGCTCTGGGCGATGCAGGCGGTGGGGCTGGTCACCTTCCTCTTCTCCTTGCTGGCGCTGGGGATGGGCGCGGCGCGGTTCTGGAAGGATGCGGGCGGGCGCGGGAAGATCACGCTTGCCGCTGTCGCGGCGGCGCTGCACGACGTGGCGACGTTGAAGAACCTCGGCGGCGGGGGCGGCGGGTGCAACGACAATTCGGAACGCTTCTCGATGCGGCGGCGGCGGCTGCACCACGCGATGATGTACGGGTTCCTGCTGTGTTTCGCGGCGACCTGCGTCGGGTTCTTCTATGATTCGTTCCTCGGCTGGGCGGCGCCGTATCCGTTCTTCAGCCTCCCCGTGCTGCTGGGCACGATCGGGGGGATCGGGCTGCTGGTGGGCACCTTCGGGCTGTTTGCCATGAAGCTGGTCGATGATCCGATGCCGGCGGCGCGGGAGTTGCTGGGGGCGGACGTGGCGCTGCTCGGCCTGCTGTTCTTCGCCGCGCTGACGGGGCTGGCGCTGCTCGCGTTGCGCGGGACGGGAGCGATGGGGGTGGCGCTGGCGGTGCACCTGGGGGTGATCCTGGCGCTGTTCGTGACCCTGCCGTATTCGAAGATGGTGCACGGGGTGTACCGCGGGGCGGCGCTGCTGCGGTCGGCGATCGAGAAACGGGCGGGCGTGGGGTGACTGCGCTGCGGCTCGCCCGCTCCTTCCGCACCACGCCGGAATTCTGGCTGACCCTGCAACGCGACCGGGAATTGGAAACCGCCGCGCTGGCGTCGGGCGAACGGGTAGAACGCGAGGTCACTCCGCGCGTCGCCTGAGCACAGTGCTGCGCGTGCACGGCGTGCGGCGCGTGCACGGCCGCCGATCGGGGAAAACGTCCCGCTCCTCCGCGAACGGCTCCGCGCGCAGGGGCCACGGGCAGGCGCCAGGTGCGTCCGATCGCGGGTTTCGGGCGGCGGACAGGCTGCGATTTCAACGCTGAGAAGACAAGGCGAGGAAGCCCGAGGGCGCAGAGGGTCGGGATTGGTTCGCAGAAAAGCCTTCCTCCCGACCGGGCCGAGGACGCCCGGCCGCTGCCCCGCCAGCGGAATCCCCACCACCGCCCGCGCGCAGGTCGCGCCGGAGGGAGGCGCACCCGGCCACAGGACACGAACCCTCTGCGCCCTCGATCTTCCTCGCCTTTCTTCTCGGTGTTGAAATCGAAGCTCGCCGCCGGCACGGACCTCGCCCCGCAAACGCCGGGGACCAAGGCGGCCCCCCAGATGCGTTCGTCCCCTGGGCGCATCGGCCACCGATGCAGGGCGTCTTCCGCGAAACATGCTTCGGGCGCACACCCACCTCGTCTGACCACCACCGATCGGTCCCCGGCATCAGCGGGACCCGGCATCATCCCGACGAATTCATCCACCCACGTGCGCATGGTGGCTATCATTCGCCGACCGGAGCGGATCGTCCGCGCCATCCGGGACGTGTCGCGTCGGGTTGGGCCGCAAGGCTGGCACCGAGCGGCCAGCGGATCGCCCCATCCGCGGCGTCGCCCGGCTCGGTCGTTCCCGCGTACGACGCGGCGGACATCCCGCCCGCAGGAGTGTCTGCATGAGTGGATCCCGCCATCGGCGCCCCGCAGCCCGACCCTCGCGCCCGTGGCGCCATATGCTGCCGGCCGCCCTGCTGCTCCTGGCACTCGCCGCACCCGGCCGCGCCGCCGCGCCCGCGCCCTCCGTCCTCACCTACCACGCCGATCCGGCCCGCAGCGGGCACTATGTCGCGCCCGACCTGACCTGGACCGCCGCCGCCCATATGCATCGCGACCGCCGCTTCGACGGGCGCGTTCCGGGGGCCGTGTATGCCCAGCCGCTGTTCTGGAATCCGCCCGGCGGCGGGCCGGGCCGCGTGATCGTCGCGACTGAGGCCGATGTCGTCATGGCGCTCGATGCCGCCACCGGCCGGCCGGTCTGGCAGACGAGGCTCGGCCCCCCGGTGCGCGGGGCCGCGCTGCCCTGCACCAACATCGACCCGCTCGGCATCACCGGCACGCCGGTGATCGATCCAGCCGCCGGCGCGATCTATCTCGATGCCATGGTCGCCGGTCCGCACGGCCCGCAGCAGGAGGTCTTCGGGCTGCGGCTGGCCGACGGGGCCGTGCTGCAAGGCTGGCCGATCGATGTCCACACGGCGCTGGCCGCGCGCGGCATCCCGTTCATCACCGCGAACCAGAACCAGCGTACGGCGCTCGCGTTGCTCGATGGCCGGGTGTTCCTGGGCTACGGCGGCCTCGCGGGGGATTGCGGCGACTACCACGGCACGGTGCTGGGCTTCGACACCGCCAAGCCGCATCTGGCTGCCGCCTGGGTCACGCGCGGGAAGAAGGGCGGCGTCTGGTCGCCGGGCGGGATCAGCGTCGCGAACGGACGGCTCTTTTTCGTAACCGGCAACACCGACGACCCGCCGCCTGGCCCGCATCCGGCCGCGCCCTGGGGCGACGGGGAAGGGGTATTCCGCGAAACCCCCGCCCTGGCGCACAGCACCGATCCGCACGATTTCTTCGCCCCGGCCAACTACCGGGTCCTGAACACCCAGGACCTCGACCTCGGCGGCACGGTGCCGCTGCCGATCGATCTGCCGGACGGCACCCGGCGGCTGGTGGCGATGGGCAAGGACGGCAAGGCCTATCTGCTCGACCGCGACGATCTCGGCGGGATCGGCGGTGCGCTGGCGGTGCGCCAGGTTGCGGCCGGTCCGATCATCACCGCCCCGGTGGTGTATCGGAGCGGGGGGCAGGTGCTGGTCGCTTTCCGGGCGCCGGCCGTGCTGTGCCCGGGCGGGTCCAGCACGACCGCGGTGGAGGCCCTGGCCGTGACCGCCGCGGGGCTGCGCCCGGTCTGGTGCGCGCCGTTGGACGGGCGGGGCATTCCGATCGTCACGACCTCGGGGCCGGACGCCGACCCGATCGTCTGGGTGGCCGGGGCCGAGGGCGACGGACGGCTGCGCGGCTACCGCGGCGACACCGGCCGGCCGGTGTTCACGAGCCCGCCATTGCCGGGGCTGCGCCATTTCGTCACCCCGCTGGTGGCGGGCGGGCGGCTCTATCTGGCCGGGGACGGGCGGGTGTTCGCGTTCACCTGGGACGCCGCGGGGGAGGCCAGGTAACGCCCCCCCGCGCGGCTACTCTGCCGTGGCGAAACCGCGGATGCGCGCGAACCGTTCGCGATACGCCGGCCAGACCTCGGGGTTGATGAGCCGCGGCGGGCGCTTGCCGTCCAGGATGTCGAGGATCTGCTCAGCCGCGTAGCGGCCCATCTCGCGCCGCGACTCGTGGGTCACGCCGGCGGTGTGCGGGCTGGCCAGGACGTTGTCGAAGCGCAGCAGCGGATGGTCCGGCTCCGGCGGCTCCTTCGCCCACACATCCAGCCCGGCGCCGGCGAGGCGCTTGCTCGCCAGCGCTTCGGCCAGCGCCGCCTCGTCATGGATGCCGCCGCGCGCGGTAGTGATGAAATAGGCCTCGGGCTGCATCAGCGCGAACTCGCGCGCGCCGATCATGCCGAGGGTTTCCGCGTTGCGCGGGCAGTTCACCGAGACGTAGTGCGCCTGCGCGAGCAGCGCTTCCAGGGTGACCTTCTCGGCCCCGCGGGCGGCGGTCTGCTCGGCGGTCAGGTAGGGGTCGTAGGCGAGCACCCGCATGCGGAACAGGCCGCGGCACAATTCCGCCACCCGCGTGCCGACGTTGCCGAGCCCGACGATGCCGACCGTGCGGCCCAGGATGTCGTGGCCCATGTAGGCGGTGCGGGGGATGTTCGGCCGGGTGCGCATGAAGCGGTCGGTCTCCCCGATGCGCTTCGACAGGGCGAGCATCAGCCCGAGCACGTGCTCGGCCACACCTTCCTTGTTGCCGCCTGACTGGTTGACGACGGCGACGCCCGCCGAGGTGCAGGCGCCGACGTCGACCGTGTCGAAGCCGGCGCCGTTGGAGGAGACCACCAGCAGGTTGGACGTCTCGGCCAGCAGCGCCGCGGTCCCATGGAAGCGCAGCGGCAGTTCGTCGCGCGTGGCGCCGATCTGGTATGCGTGCGCCTGGGTGAGCACGGTCGCGACCTCGGCCGGCGGGCTGTCGGCGTGCAGCCGGTCGACGTGGACGTCTGGCCGGCGGCCGAGGATTTCCAGGAAGACGGGGTAGGAAACGGCGTTGACGTAGAACACGCGGCTCGTGTTCGGGGCCATGCGGCACCTCTTTTGTATCGGCCTTCGGGGCAAATGAACCTGTGGGGCACGGTGGGGACGGGCGGCTTTACGCCGGGCGCGCCGGGCCGGCAACGGTCGGGCCGCAGGGGACGGGGCTGCCAAAGGGGGCCGACGGGTGCTTGACACCCATGGGACCGGCCTCTAGGTTCCGCCCCCTCGGCCGACCCCCGGCACGTTTCGGGCGGTCGTCGTCTTCGCAGGCAGAAGCCCCGCCCGCGGCGCCGTCTTCGGCACGATGTGCCCGAAGACCCAGGCCGCAGGTCCGTGTTTCAACCCGCCCGCGTGGGGGATATCCCCGCGCCCGCGGGTTTCGCCCGTGGACGACGCTCGCCCTCGGGTGGGGGGTAAGGTCGGGCGAACCGCAGCGAACATCGAGATCGAGGTCCATGCCGACCATCAATCAGCTCATCGCCCACGGGCGCGAACCGCAGAAGGGCCGCAACACGGTCCCGGCCCTGCAGGGTTGCCCGCAGAAGCGTGGCGTCTGCACCCGCGTCTATACCACCACGCCGAAGAAGCCGAACTCGGCTTTGCGCAAGGTGGCGAAGGTGCGGCTGACCAACGGCTACGAAGTGGTGAGCTACATCCCCGGCGAGGGCCACAACCTGCAGGAGCACTCGGTGGTGCTGATCCGCGGCGGGCGCGTGAAGGACCTTCCCGGCGTGCGGTACCATATTCTGCGCGGCGTGCTGGATACCCAGGGCATTGCCAAGCGTCGCCAGCGCCGGTCGCTGTACGGCGCCAAGCGGCCGAAGTAAGGAGAGCCCGCGATGTCTCGCCGCCGCCGCGCCGTCAAGCGCGAAATCCTGCCGGACGCGAAGTTCGGTGATGTCGTGATCAGCCGGTTTATGAACGTGCTGATGTACGACGGCAAGAAGTCAACGGCCGAAACGATCGTCTATTCGGCGCTCGATGTGCTGCGCAAGCGCGGCGGCTCCCAGGCCGATCCGGTGCGCATGTTCCACGAGGCTTTGGACAACGTGAAGCCGGCCGTCGAGGTCCGGTCCCGCCGGGTCGGCGGTGCGACGTACCAGGTGCCGGTCGAAGTGCGGACCGAGCGGCGGCAGGCATTGGCGATCCGCTGGATCATCGATGCCGCCCGCAAGCGCGGCGAGCACACGATGGAAGACCGGCTGTCGAACGAACTGCTGGACGCGGTGAACAATCGCGGCTCGGCGGTGAAGAAGCGGGAAGACACCCACCGGATGGCGGAAGCCAACAAGGCGTTCAGCCACTATCGCTGGTAGATACGGGCTCTAACTGGACGGACCAGAGGTCCACGGAGACAAGACGATGGCCAAGGCCAAATTCGCACGCACCAAGCCGCACTGCAACATCGGCACGATCGGGCATGTCGATCACGGCAAGACGTCGTTGACAGCCGCGATCACCAAGATTCTGGCGAAGACGGGCGGCGCCACCTACACGGCGTACGACCAGATCGACAAGGCGCCGGAAGAAAAGGCGCGTGGCATCACGATCTCCACCGCGCACGTGGAGTACGAGACCACGAATCGCCACTACGCGCATGTGGATTGCCCCGGCCACGCCGACTACGTGAAGAACATGATCACCGGTGCAGCGCAGATGGACGGCGCGATCCTGGTGGTCTCGGCGGCCGACGGCCCGATGCCGCAGACGCGCGAGCACATCCTGCTCGCGCGCCAGGTCGGCGTCCCGGCGCTGGTGGTGTTCCTGAACAAGGTCGACATGGTCGACGATCCCGAGCTGCTCGAGCTCGTGGAGCTGGAAGTGCGCGAGCTGCTCAGTTCGTACCAGTTTCCCGGCGACGACATCCCGATCATCAAGGGTTCGGCCCTGTGCGCGCTTGAAGATCGCAATCCGGAACTGGGCGAGCAGGCGGTCCTGCAGCTCATGGCGGCGGTCGATGCCTATATTCCGCAACCGGTTCGCGCGACCGACCGGCCGTTCCTGATGCCGATCGAGGACGTGTTCTCGATCTCCGGCCGTGGCACGGTGGTGACGGGGCGCATCGAGCGCGGTGTGGTGAACGTGGGCGACGAAGTCGAGATCGTCGGCATCAAGAACACGGTAAAGACCGTGGTGACCGGCGTCGAGATGTTCCGCAAGCTGCTCGACCGCGGGGAGGCCGGCGACAACATCGGCGCCCTGCTGCGCGGCACCAAGCGTGAGGACGTGGAGCGCGGCCAGGTGCTGGCCAAGCCCGGGTCGATCACGCCGCACACCAAATTCAAGGCGGAAGCCTACATCCTGACGAAGGAAGAAGGTGGCCGGCACACGCCGTTCTTCACCAACTACCGCCCGCAGTTCTATTTCCGCACCACCGACGTGACCGGTGTGGTGCAGTTGCCGGAAGGCACGGAGATGGTGATGCCGGGCGACAACGTGTCGATGGATGTCGAGCTGATCGCGCCGATCGCGATGGACGAGGGGCTGCGTTTCGCCATTCGCGAGGGTGGGCGGACCGTCGGCGCCGGCGTGGTCGCCTCGATCACGGCCTGAGTCTCTATCACGGCCGCCGGCGCTCCCCGGGGGAAATTCCCGGGCCAGGAGCGCCGGCGATCGTTTCTGCCGCGTTGGAAAGCGAACGATGGACAACCAGAATATCCGCATCCGCCTGAAGGCGTACGATCACCGGGTGCTGGACAACAGCACACGTGAGATCGTGAACACGGCGAAGCGCACGGGTGCCCGCGTTCGCGGACCGATCCCGCTGCCGACGCATATCGAGCGGTTCACCGTGAACCGTTCGCCGCACGTCGATAAGAAAAGCCGCGAGCAGTTCGAGATGCGCACGCACCGCCGTCTGCTCGATATCGTTGAGCCGACGCCGCAGACGGTCGATGCGCTGATGAAGCTCGACCTCGCCGCCGGCGTCGATGTCGAGATCAAGATCTGAAGGGCGAGGACGATGCGAACCGGATTGCTCGCCAAAAAGCTCGGGATGACGCGGATTTTCCGCGATGACGGCACGCATGTGCCGGTGACCGTGCTGCATCTCGACGATGTGCGCGTGGTGCTGGCGCGCACGGAAGAAAAGGACGGCTACAGCGCGGTGCAGCTGGGCTGGGGCCGGGCGAAGGTGAAGAACGTGTCCAAGCCGAACCGCGGCCATTTCGCCAAGCACAAGGTGGAGCCGCCGGCGAAGCTGGCGGAATTCCGGGTGGCGGCGGATGCGGTGCTGGAATCGGGCGCGGTGCTGTCGGCGGCGCATTTCGTGCCGGGCCAGATGGTTGACGTGGCCGGGACCAGCAAGGGCAAGGGCTTCGCCGGGGCGATGAAGCGCTGGAACTTCTCCGGCCTGGAAGCGAGCCACGGCGTTTCGATCAGCCATCGCAGCCACGGGTCCACGGGCAACCGGCAGGACCCCGGCAAGACCTTCAAGAACAAGAAGATGGCCGGCCATTTGGGGCAGGAGCGGATCACCACGCTCAACCTCGAAGTGGCGGCGGTGGATGTGGAGAAGGGGCTGTTGATGCTGAAGGGCGCGGTGCCCGGGGCGAAGAACGGCTTCGTGCTGGTGCGCGACGCGGTGAAGCGGGCGCGGCCGGCCGAGGCGCCCTACCCGGCCGCCCTGCGCGCGTCGGCGGCGGCCTGAGGAAACACAGTGATGCAAGTTCCGATCAAGACCCTGGACAATGCCGAGGCCGGCACCGCCGAGCTGCCGGAGGCGATCTTCGCCGCCGCGCCGCGCGCCGACATCATGGCCCGCGTGGTGCACTGGCAGTTGGCCAAGCGCCGCGGCGGCAACCACAAGGTGAAGGGCCTTTCCGAGGTGCAGGGCACGACCAAGAAGCCCTATCGCCAGAAGGGCACCGGCAACGCCCGCCAGGGTAGCCTGCGGGCACCGCAGTTCCGCACCGGCGGCGTGGTGCACGGGCCGGTGGTGCGCTCGCACGAATACAGCCTGAACAAGAAGGTCCGCCGGCTCGGGCTGATCTCGGCGCTGTCGCAGAAGCAGGCCGAGGGCAAGCTGGTGGTGCTGGACGCGGCGAAGGCCGGCGACGGCACCAAGACGAAGGACCTGGCGCGCCAGGTGAAGGCGCTCGGCTGGCGGTCCTGCCTGATCGTGGACGGCGCGGTCGATCCCGGCTTCCTGCGCGCGAGCCGCAACATGCGTGAGATCGACGTGCTGCCGACGATCGGGGCGAATGTCTACGACATCCTGCGCCACGATACGCTGGCGATCACCGCGGCGGGTCTCGCGGGCCTGGCGGCGCGGCTCGGCGTCGCGGCGGTCGAGGGAGAGGCGGCATGAGCGAGCCGAAGATCAAGCGCCGGCCGCAGCTTTCGCGGGAAGCGATGTACCAGATCATCCGCAACCCGGTGATCACGGAAAAGGCGACCGGCCTCTCCGAACACGGCCAGTACGTGTTCCGGGTGCCGCTGGAAGCCCGCAAGCCGGAGATCAAGGCGGCGGTCGAGGGGCTGTTCGGCGTCCAGGTGCTGGCGGTGAATACCCTGGTACAGAAGGGCAAGACGAAGCGGTTCAAGGGGCGCCCGGGTGTGCGCTCGGACGTGAAGAAGGCGATGGTCCGGCTTGCGTCCGGCCAGCAGATCGATTTCACCGCCGGCCTGGTGTGAGAGACGAACGATGCCGATGAAAAGTTTCAACCCGGTCACGGCGAGCCTGCGCGGAACGGTCCTGATCGACCGCTCCGGGCTGTGGAAGGGCAAGCCGGTCAAGGGCCTGACCGAGGGCCAGAGCGGCACCGGCGGGCGCAACAACCACGGCCGGATCACCTCGCGGTTTCGCGGCGGCGGCCACAAGCAGGCCTATCGCGCAGTCGATTTCAAGCGTCGCAAGTTCGACGTGCCGGCGGTGGTGGAGCGGCTGGAATACGACCCCAACCGCACCGCGTTCATCGCGCTGGTGAAATACGCCGATGGCGAGCTGGCCTATATCCTGGCGCCGCAGCGGCTGCGGGTGGGCGATCAGGTGGTGGCCGGGCGTCGGGCCGATATCAAGCCGGGCAACGCGATGCCGCTGGCGGCGGTTCCGGTCGGCACGATCGTGCACAATATCGAAATGAAGGTCGGCGCCGGCGGCAAGATCGCCCGCTCGGCCGGGACCTATGCGCAGCTGGTCGGCAAGGACTCCGGCTATGCGCAGATCAAGTTGATGTCCGGGGAAGTGCGGCTGGTGCGGGCCGAGTGCATGGCCTCGATCGGCGCGGTGTCCAACCCGGACAACATGAACCAGAAGATCGGCAAGGCCGGACGGTCGCGCTGGCTGGGATGGCGCCCGCACAATCGCGGCGTGGTCATGAACCCGGTCGATCACCCGCATGGCGGCGGCGAAGGTCGCAGTTCGGGCGGGCGGCATCCGGTGACCCCGTGGGGACAGCCGACCAAGGGCTACAAGACGCGCGGCAACAAGCGCACCGACAGTCTGATTATCCGCCGCCGCAAGGTCGGCAAGTGACGAAGGGCACGTAGGATGGCACGTTCCGTCTGGAAGGGCCCGTTCGTGGACGGGTACCTGCTGAACAAGGCCGAGGCATCGCGCGCATCGGGTCGCAACGAGATCATCCGGATCTGGTCGCGCCGGTCGACGATCATGCCGCAGTTCGTCGGCATGACATTCGGCGTCTACAACGGTCGCAAATTCCTGCCGGTGCAGGTGAACGAGAACATGGTGGGACATAAGTTCGGCGAGTTCTCGCCGACCCGGACCTTCACCGGCCACTCGGGCGACAAGAAAGCGAAGCGGGGCTGAGACGATGAGCAAGCCCAATCATCCGCGCGCCCTGCCCGATACCGAGGCGCAGGCGATCGTGAATAACCTGCGGGTCTCGCCGCGCAAGCTGAACCTGGTGGCGGGGTTGATCCGCAACCTGCCGGCGCAGCAGGCGGTGGCAACGCTCGCGTTCAGCAAGCGGCGCATCGCCGGTGCGGTGAAGAAGGCGCTGGAAAGCGCCATCGCCAATGCCGAGAACAATCATCGGCTGGATGTCGATCGCCTGGTGGTCAGCCGCGCCGAAGTGGGGCGTGCGATCGTCATGCGCCGGTTCCAGGCGCGTGGCCGCGGTCGGTCCTCGCGGGTCGAGAAGTGGTTCAGCAATCTCAAGATCGTCGTGGCGGAGCGGGCACAGGAGGCTGTGACGGAGCGGGCAGCGAACAAACGGCCGGCGCGGCCGGGGCGGGAGGCCGCGTAATGGGTCACAAGGTCAATCCGATCGGGCTGCGGCTCGGCATCAACCGCACCTGGGATTCGCGCTGGTATGCGGGCGCCGATTACGCCCGCCTGCTGCACGAAGACCTCAAGCTGCGCGGCCATCTGCGCGAGAAGCTGCGCGGCGCCGGCGTGTCGCGGGTGGTGATCGAGCGTCCGGCGAAGAAGCCGCGTGTCACGATCTATGCCGCCCGCCCCGGCGTGGTGATCGGCAAGAAGGGCCAGGACATCGAGGTGTTGAAGAAGACCCTCGGCAAGATGGCCAAGGCCGAGGTGACGCTGAACATCGTCGAGATCCGCAAGCCGGAGATCGACGCGATGCTGGTGGCCGAGAACATCGCCCAGCAGCTGGAACGCCGGGTTGCGTTCCGCCGGGCGATGAAGCGGGCCGTGCAGTCGGCGATGCGCCTCGGCGCCCAGGGCATCCGCATCAATTGCGGCGGCCGGTTGGGCGGGGCGGAGATCGCGCGGGTGGAATGGTATCGCGAGGGTCGGGTGCCGCTGCACACATTGCGCGCCGACATCGACTACGGCCAGGCGACCGCGAAGACGACGTACGGCACCTGCGGCGTGAAGGTGTGGATATTCAAGGGCGAAATCCTGGCGAACGACCCGACGGCGCAGGACCGCCGCGCCGCCGAACAGGCGCCGCAACGGTAGATGGTACGGTAGGAATCGATGCTCCAACCCAAGCGCACCAAGTTCCGCAAGGCGCACAAGGGCCGTATCCACGGCAACGCCAAGGGCGGGACCCAGCTCAACTTCGGCACCTTCGGGCTGAAGGCGCTGGAACCCGAGCGTATCACCGCGCGCCAGATCGAGGCGGCGCGGCGCGCCATCACCCGCGCGATGAAGCGCACTGGGCGCGTGTGGATTCGCATCTTCCCGGACGTTCCGGTCTCGCAGAAGCCGGCCGAGGTCCGCATGGGCTCGGGCAAGGGCACGCCCGAGTTCTGGGTGGCCCGCGTGGCGCCGGGGCGGATCATGTTCGAGCTCGACGGCGTGGCCGGGGACGTGGCGCGCGACGCGCTGACCCTGGGCGCCGCCAAGCTGCCGATCCGGACCAAGATCGTGCAGCGGATGGGAGACGCGTGATGGCGAAGAACCCCGAGACCAAGGTCTCCGACGTGCGCACCCGGACGCCGGACGAGCTGAAGCAGTCCTTGCTCGATCTGCGCAAGGAGCAGTTCAACCTGCGCTTCCAGCGTGCCACCGGCCAGTCCGAGGGCACGGCGCGGATCCGCACCGTCCGGCGCGAGATCGCGAAGGTGAAGACGATCATGGGCGAACGCAGCCGCGGCGCCGAAGCCGCCGCGACGCGGTCGTAGAAATAGGGTCCGACACTCATGCCGAAGCGCGTTCTGACCGGCCGGGTCACCAGCGACAAGATGGACAAGACCGTGACGGTGCTTGTCGATCGCCGCGTGATGCACCCGCTGTACAAGAAGTTCATCCGCCGCTCGAAGAAATACGCGGCGCATGACGAGGCGAACCTGTGCCAGGTGGGCGACATGGTGCGGATCGAGGAATGCCGTCCGATCAGCAAGCGCAAGACCTGGCAGGTGATCGAGCGTAACGGCACGGCGCTCTGGGGTGCGGGCAGCCTGCCTGCGTCCGGCGCCGAGCAGGGAGCCGCGGCATGATCTCGGTCGAGACCAACCTCGATGTCGCCGACAATTCGGGCGCGCGCCGGGTGCAGTGCATCAAGGTGCTGGGCGGCACCCGCCGACGCACGGCAAGCGTGGGCGACGTGATCGTGGTGTCGGTGAAGGAAGCGATTCCGCGCGGCAAGGTGAAGAAGGGCGACGTGCACCAGGCGGTGATCGTGCGCACCTCGTTCCCCGTCCGCCGCCAGGACGGCAGCGCGATCCGCTTCGATCGCAACGCCGCGGTGCTGATCAACAAGCAGCAGGAGCCGATCGGCACCCGCATCTTCGGACCCGTCGTGCGCGAGCTGCGCGGGCGCAAGTTCATGAAGATCATTTCGCTGGCACCGGAGGTGATCTGATGGCCGCGCGGATTCGCAAGGGCGACACGGTGATGGTCATCACCGGCGCCGACAAGGGGCGCCGCGGCGAAGTGCTGCGCGTGTTCCCGAAGGCCGACCGGGCAATGGTCGCCGGCGTGCACATGGTGCGCAAGCACCGCAAGCCGCAGGGCATGGGCCAGCCGGGCGGGATCAGCGACGAGGAGGCAAGCATCCACTTGTCGAACCTGAAGCTGGTCGACCCGAAAAGCGAGCAGCCGACCAAGGTCGGTTTCCGCGTGCTCGACGACGGGCGGAAGGTGCGGGTGGCCAAGGCCACCGGCCAGGTAATCGAGGGCTGAGATGAGCGGAACAAAATCAGGGGCCAAGAAGGGCGGCGCTGCCAAGGGCGGTGCGCGTCCCGGCGGCAAGGCCGGCGCCAGCAAGGCGGGCGGCGGCAAGTCCGCCGGCGGCAAGATCCAGGCGCAGGGCAAGGGTGGGGCCGCACGTGGCGGCGCCGGCGCTCCGCTGCCGCGCCAGGCGCGCGAGCGGGCGGCTCCGGTCGATCCCAACGCCCCCGCCCCGGCGGCCTCCCCGACCGAGACGCCGCGGCTGATGAAGCGCTACCAGGACGAGGTGCGGGCCAAGCTCACCACCGAGTTCGGCTACAAGAATCCGATGCAGGTGCCGAAGCTCGAGAAGATCGTCATCAACATGGGCGTCGGCGAAGCGAGCGGCGATCAGAAACTGCTCGATGCGGCGGTGGCGGAACTCGGCGCGATCAGCGGCCAGAAGGCGATCAAGACGGTGGCGAAGAAGGCGATCGCCGGCTTCAAGATCCGCAAGGGCCTGCCGATCGGCTGCAAGGTCACGCTGCGCAAGGCGCGTATGTACGAGTTCATGGACCGGCTGATCACCATCGCCCTGCCGCGGGTGCGCGACTTCCGCGGCATCACGGGCAAGGGCTTCGATGGCCGGGGCAATTTCGCCATGGGCATGAAAGAGCAGATCGTGTTCCCCGAGATCAACTACGATCAGGTGGACCAGGTCCGCGGCATGGACATCGTCTTCGTCACCACGGCGAAGACGGATGCGGAAGCGAAGGCGCTGCTGAAGGCGTTCGATCTTCCGTTCGCAGGCTAGGTTTGGAAGACCACCAGGGCATTTCCTGACAGGTTCCGTAGGCAAGGACAGAGAATGGCCAAGACCTCCCAGGTCAACCGCAACGACCGCCGGACGAAGATGGCGGCGCGCGACAAGGGCAAGCGGACGGCGTTGAAGGCGATCATGATGGATCGCTCGCTCCCGGTGGAAGACCGGTTCAACGCTTCGCTCAAGCTGGCGCAACTGCCGCGCAACGGCGCTGCCGTGCGGGTGCGCCTGCGCTGCGCGCTGACCGGTCGGTCGCGCGGCAACTACCGCAAGTTCAAGCTGTGCCGCATTGCGTTGCGCGACCTGGCCTCGTCGGGGCAGATCCCCGGCATGGTCAAGGCGAGCTGGTAGGGAGCGCGCGCCATGTCCATGTCAGATCCGCTGGGCGACATGCTCACCCGCATCCGCAATGCGCAGCACGCACGGCACAGTTCCTGCGTTGCGCCGGCTTCGAAGTTCCGCGCCCATGTGCTGGACGTTCTGAAGCGCGAGGGCTACATCCGCGGCTTCGCCGCCGAGGAACTCCGCCCCGGTGTCGCGCAGCTGCGCATCGAGCTGAAATATAACGAAGGCGAGCCGGTCATCAAGGAGATCCACCGGGTCTCCAAGCCTGGGCGGCGCGTCTATTCGGGAATCCGGGAACTGCCGCGGGTCTATGCCGGCCTCGGCGTGTCCATCCTTTCCACGCCGCGCGGCGTGATGAGCGATGCCGAGGCCCGCGCCGCCAATGTCGGCGGCGAAGTCCTCTGCCGCGTGTTCTGAGGGAAGCCGAGATGTCACGCGTCGGCAAATACCCGGTCGAGATTCCTGCCGGCGTGCAGGTCGCCATCGCCGGCGGCCGGCTCACCGCCAAGGGTCGCCTGGGCGAACTCGCACTGTCGCTCACCGAGCAGGTGGAAGCGAAGATCGACGGCAACCTTGTCACCGTCAGCCCGAAGGGCAACGGGCGGCAGGCGCGCATGATGTGGGGCACCACCCGCGCGCAGGTGGCGAACATGGTGAAGGGGGTCTCCGCCGGGTTCACCCGGTCGATGGAGATCACCGGCACCGGCTATCGTGCCGCGGTGCAGGGCAGCAATCTGGTGCTCAACCTCGGCTATTCGCACGATGTGGTCTATCCGATCCCGCCGGGGATCAAGATCACCTGCGAGCGTCCGACCGCGGTGAAGGTGGAAGGCACGGACTGCCGTCTGGTGGGCCAGGTCGCAGCGGAGATCCGCGGATTCCGGGAGCCCGAGCCCTACAAGGGCAAGGGCGTGCGCTACTCCGACGAGATCGTCCGGCGCAAGGAAGGCAAGAAGAAATAGCATGAGCGCAGTTCAGGACCTGCGGGACCGCCGGCGTTCGCGCCTGCGTTTCTCGCTCCGGCAGAAGGGCGGCGGACGGCCGCGCCTGTCGGTGTTTCGTTCCGGCAAGCATATCTACGCCCAGGTGATCGACGACGGGCAGGGTTGCACGCTCGCGGCTGCCTCGTCGCTCGACAAAGGGCTGCGCACGGACTTGCGCACCGGCGCCGACAAGGACGCTGCGGCGGCAGTCGGCAAGCTGGTGGCCGAACGGGCGCTGGCGGCCGGCGTGACCCAGGTGGTGTTCGACCGCGGCTCGTATCTCTATCACGGCCGCGTCAAGGCGCTGGCCGAGGCGGCCCGCGAGGGCGGCCTGTCGTTCTGAGGGACCTGACATATGGCACGTGAACCGAGGGACGGGCGGCGCCGCGATCGCGACGGCGATTCCGAAGACGGCATCATCGACAAGCTGGTCACCATCAACCGGGTGGCCAAGGTTGTGAAGGGCGGCCGACGCTTCGCCTTCGCAGCCCTTGTGGTGGTGGGCGACCAGAAGGGTCGGGTCGGCTACGGCGCCGGCAAGGCGCGCGAGGTGCCGGAAGCGATCCGCAAGGCCACGGAACGTGCCAAGCGCGGCATGATCCGGGTGCCGATGAAGGAAGGCCGCACCCTGCACCACGATGTCGAAGGCCATTTCGGTGCCGGGTCGGTGATCCTGCGCTCGGCCACCCAGGGCACCGGCATCATCGCCGGCGGCCCGCTGCGCGCGGTGTTCGAGGCGCTGGGCATGGGCGACGTGGTCGCGAAGTCGCTCGGCAGCCGCAATTCCCACAACATGGTCAAGGCGACCTTCGCGGCCTTGCAGCGTTCGGCCAGCCCGCGGTCGGTCGCCAATCGGCGCGGCAAGAAGGTGGCCGATCTGTTCGGTCCGCGGCGTGACGCCACGCCGGCGCCGGAAGCGGAGGCTCCTGCCAATGGCTGATATCGCCAAGCGGGTCCGGGTCACCCAGATCGCCTCCGCGCTCGGGCGCAAGCCCGGCCAGAAGGAGACGTTGGTGGGCCTCGGCCTCAACAAGCTGCGCCGTACGCGCGAGCTGGAAGATACACCCTCGGTGCGCGGCATGATCCGCGCCGTCGCCCACCTGGTGAAGGTGGAGGAGTTGTCCTGACATGAAGCTCAACGAGCTGCGCGACCATCCGGGCGCGCGTCTGAAGTCGAAGCGGCTCGGGCGCGGGATCGGGTCCGGCAAGGGCAAGACCTCCGGCAAGGGCGTGAAGGGCCAGAAGGCGCGCGAGGGCGTCGCCATCAACGGCTTCGAGGGCGGGCAGATGCCGCTGTATCGGCGCCTGCCGAAGCGCGGCTTCCATAACCTGTTCCGCAAGGTCTATGCGGCGGTCAATCTGGGCGCGCTGGAGAAAGCGATCGAAGCCGGGCGGATCGACGCGGCCCAACCGATCACGGAGGCGAACCTGCGCGCCGCCGGTCTCGTGCGGGGCAGCAAGATCGCCGGTGTGCGGCTGCTGGCCGAAGGTGCGATCACCCGTGCGGTGAACATCACGGTCGCCGGCGCGTCGGCGGCCGCGATCGCGGCCGTGCAGGAGGCAGGCGGCTCGGTCACCACCACGGTGGCGCCGAAGGAAGCGCCCGCCGCGGCGGCCTGAGCCACCGCCTGGCAAACCCCCGCCTTGCCGGGCGGGGGGCCACGCCGTAGAACCGCGCCGGTGACGGCGGGGGCGATCGGCCTGCCGCCGGCGCCCTGCATCAGGGATCGACCCCCATGGCCTCTGCGGCCGAACAGCTTGCGGCGAACCTCAATCTCGGCGTGCTGTCGAAGGCCACCGAGCTCAAGCAGCGGATCTGGTTCACCCTCGGTGCCCTGATCATCTGCCGGCTGGGGACGTACATCCCCATCCCCGGCGTCGATGCGTCCGTCATGGCGCAGATGATGCGCCAGAACGGCGGCGGCATCCTCGGGATGTTCGACATGTTCTCCGGCGGCGCGCTGGGACGGATGACCGTCTTCGCGCTGACGATCATGCCCTACATCAGCGCCAGCATCATCATCCAGCTGATGACGGCGGCCGTTCCGTCGCTGGAGGCGCTGAAGAAGGAAGGCGAGCCGGGCCGCATCCGGCTCAACCAGTACACCCGCTACCTGACGGTGGTGATCGCGCTGGTGCAGTCGTACGGGATTTCGCTGGGGCTGGAATCCATGCACGCCGGCGCTGGGCAGGCGGTCGTGCACCCGGGCTTCGGCTTCCTGTTCACCGCCGTCGTCACCATGACCGGTGGGACGATGTTCCTGATGTGGCTCGGCGAGCAGATCACCGCGCGCGGGGTCGGCAACGGGATCAGCCTCATCATCATGTCCGGGATCGTGGCCAACCTGCCGGGCGCACTGGCGTCGTTGCTGGAACTCGGCCACACCGGCGCGCTGTCGACCGTGTTCATCATCGGCTTCTTCATCCTGGCGATCGTGGTGATCGGCTTCATCGTCTTCATGGAGCGGGCCTACCGGCGGGTGCCGGTGCAATACCCGAAGCGCCAGGTCGGCAACCGGATGTTCGGCGGCGATTCGACGCACATGCCGCTCAAGATCAACACCGCCGGCGTGATCCCGCCGATCTTCGCGAGTTCCATCCTGCTGATCCCGGCGACGATCGCCGGCTTCTCCGGCGGCGGTGCGGGATGGCTGCAGACGATCAGCGCGACCCTGGCGCCGGGGTCGGTGGTCTATATGATCATCTACGCGGCGATGATCCTGTTCTTCTCGTTCTTCTATACGGCGGTGGTGTTCAACCCGCAGGAGACGGCGGACAATCTGAAGAAATACGGCGGCTTCGTCCCCGGGATCCGCCCCGGCTCCGCGACGGCGAACTATTTCGATTTCGTGCTCAGCCGCCTGACCGTGCTGGGCGGGCTCTACCTGGTCGCGGTCTGCCTGCTGCCGCAGATCCTGATCACCGACTACGGCCTGCCATTCTATTTCGGCGGCACGTCGATCCTGATCGTGGTCGCGGTGATGATGGACACGGTCACGCAGATCCAGTCGCACCTGATCGCGCACCAGTACGAAGGGCTGATCCGCAAGAGCCGGGCGAAGGGGCGGCGATGAACCTGATCCTTCTCGGGCCACCGGGGGCCGGCAAGGGCACCCAGGCCAAGCGGCTGGCCGAACGCTACGGGATTGCGCAGATCAGCACCGGCGACATGCTGCGCGCGGAGGTGGCCGCCGGGTCCCCGACGGGGCGGGAAGCCAAGGCGGTGATGGAATCGGGCGCGCTCGTGTCCGACGACATCATCATCCGGATGCTGGGCGCGCGCCTCGACCGCGCCGACTGCGCGCGCGGGTTCATCCTGGACGGGTTTCCGCGCACGGTGCCGCAGGCCGAGGCGCTCGATCGGCTGCTGGGCGAGAAGCAGCTTCGGCTCGATGCGGTGATCGAGCTACAGGTCGACGACGCGGCGCTGGTCGAGCGGATCGCCGGCCGCTTCACCTGCGCGTCCTGCGGGGCGGGTTACCACGACCGGTTCCAGCCGACCCGGACGCCGGGCGTGTGCGATGTGTGCGGCGGTGACAAATTCGTCCGCCGCGCCGACGACAACCGCGAGACGGTCACCGCCCGGCTGGACGCCTACCATCGCCAGACCGCGCCCATCCTGCCGCACTACCAGGCCCAGGGCCGCTTCTTCAGTGTGGACGGCATGGCCGATATCGATGAGGTCGCCAGCCAGATCGCGGCCGTGCTGGACGCGTTGCCCCCGCCCTGATCCCGGCGCCCTCAACCCTGGGGGCGCCGGGGCGGCTCGCGTCCACCGCGCCTCCCGGATACGTTCGCCCGCATGGGTGGCAGGAGGACGGGCGTCATGGCACGCAAGATCGCGCTCGGCGTCGGGCTGGCGGAATTCCCGTTCGCGACGGCGGCCGGGTTCTGGCGCTGGATCGACCTGCTGGAACAGGGCGGGATCGACTCGTTCTGGCAGACCGACCGGCTGCTCGGCGCCACCCCGATCCTCGAAAGCCTGACCGCGCTCGCCGCCGTGGCCGGGCGCACCCGGAGGCTGAAATTCGGCGTCAACGTGCTGTCCCTGGCGCTGCGCGATCCGGTGCTGGCGGCCAAGCAATGCGCCACCATCGATGTGCTGTCCGCCGGGCGCCTGCTGCCGGGCTTCGGCATCGGCAGCCCGCAGGCGCCGGAATGGGCCGCGCTCGGGATCGACCAGGCAACCCGCGGGGCCCGCACGGACGAAGCGCTGCAGGTGATCCGCCTGTTGTGGACCGGGGAGAAGGTCGATTTCTCCGGGCGGCACATCCGCCTGGCCGGGGCGCAGATCGCGCCCCGTCCGGCCCAGGCGGACCTGCCGATGTGGATTGGCGGCGGCTCGCCGGCCGCGGTTCGCCGCACTGCGCGCTACGGCACCGGCTGGCAGGCCGGACCGGAAACCCCCGCGCAGGCGGCCGCGGTGATCGCGGCGATCCGGGAGGCGCTGATGGCGACCGGCCGCACGATCGAGCCCGACCACTATGGCGCCGGCATCCCGTTTCGCTTCGGCACCTTCGCCGACCCGGCTGTGGCCGGTGCCGCGGCGGCCTATCGCGCCCGTACCGGCCGCGACCCGGCCGGGGTCTTCGCCGTCGGCGATGCGGCGACGATCCTGGCCCGCGTGGCGGCCTATGTCGCAGCCGGGGTCAGCAAGTTCGTCCTGCGGCCGGTGGCGGCGGGGGAAGCGGAGATGCTGGACCAGACCGCGCGCCTCATTGATCAAGTGCTGCCGCGGATCGGGACCCTGGTGGGGGACGAAACCATCAAGGATCAAGAACCGGGCGTTATCAACATTTAAGGTGCAAGTCCGGACATTTGGTATTAACCCTCGTGTCCATGTCTTCCGGTTCCTTCCTCGCCCGTCGCATGCTGCTGACCCGGATCGGCACCGCCCTCGGGGTGTTCGGCACGTTTCTGCTGCCGGGCAGCTTCGACACGGCGGAGGCGGCGTGGCGGCGGCCAGCGTGGCGCCGCCCTCTTTGGCAACCGCCACCCTGGCAACCGCCGCCCGCCGGCAGCGGCCTGCCACCGCTGGTCATGATCGATCCCGGGCACGGCGGGCGCGATCCCGGCGCGATCGGCATCTCCGGCACCTATGAAAAGCACATCGCGCTCGATGCCGCGTTCGACCTCCGCCGGCTGCTGGAATCCGACCGGCGCTACCGGGTGGCGATGACCCGGGCGCGTGACGTGTTCATCCCGCTCGAACAGCGGGTGGAGTTGGCGCAACGGGCCGGCGCGTCATTGTTCGTCTCGATGCACGCCGATGCGCTGCGCGACGATTCGGCGGTGCGCGGGGCCAGTGTCTACACGTTCGCCTCGCACGCGTCCGATCCGCAGTCCGCGGTGATCGCTGCGAGCGAGAATGCGTCTGACGATTACGTGAACCACGCCTATCGGGGGCTGTCGCCGGAGGTCGCCCGGATTCTCGCCAGCCTGATGCGACGGGAGACGCACACCCTGTCCGGGGCGCTGGCGCAACGGATGGTGGGCGCCTTGGCGGACGTCACGCCGATGCTCGCCAACCCGGAACGCCACGCCGGGTTCGTGGTACTGCAATCGGCGAAAATCCCGAGCATCCTGGTGGAGATGGGCTTCATGTCGAGCCCGCTCGATGAGGCCGCGCTGCGTCGACCGGCGCACCGGATGGCGGTGGCGACGGCGATGCGCCGGGCGGTGGATGCGTATTTCGTCGCCGGCTCCTACCGGATGGCGGGCTGAGACCGGCGCCGCGACGCGCTGGTTCTTTGCGGGCAAAGGCCCCATATCTCGCGGCCATGACTGGTCCCATTACAGCGGGTGCCCCGCTCTCCGCCCCGACCGGACGCCGGAACGGGCCACACCATCCGACCCGGCCGCCGCGGCGCGTGGGCTGGTTTCGCAAGCTCGTGGGCGGGTTGCTCGGGGCCGCCACTCTGTTGGTGCTGGTGGGCGCCGCCGTGGTCTGGTTTGCCTGGGTGCGTTTCGCCCCGGACCTGCCGAGCATTTCGGGCCTACGCAGCTACCAGCCGCCGTTGATGACGCGCGTGTACGCCGGCAACGGACAATTGCTGGATGAACTGGCGACGCAGCGGCGTGTCCTGGTGCCGTTCTCGGCCATCCCGAAGCCGCTGCAGAACGCGTTCCTGGCCGCGGAGGACCAGAATTTCTGGATCCATCCCGGCATCGACCCGGTGGCGATCGTGCGCGCCGGGGTGTGGGATCTGATGCACCTGGGCAGCGGCCATCGTCCGCTCGGCGCGTCCACCATCACGATGCAGCTCACGAAGAACATGCTGCTGCATCACCGCATGGACCTGGTGCGCAAGATCGAGGAAGCGATCCTCGCAGTCCGCATCGACCAGAGCCTGCCGAAGCAGCACATCCTGGATATCTACCTGAACCAGATATACCTCGGGAACGGCGCCTATGGCGTGGCCGCAGCGGCCGAGACCTATTTCGGCAAGTCGCTCGACCAGTTGACCATCGCCGAGGACGCCTCCCTCGCGGCGCTGCCGAAGGCGCCGCACAACTACAATCCGCGGCACTTCCCCAAGGCGGCCCTGATCCGGCGCAACTGGGTGATCGACCGCATGGCCGACGACGGCTCCATCACCCGCGCCCAGGCGACGGCCGCCAAGGCGGCGCCGCTGCTGCCGGCGGTGCGCCCGAGTGCGCCGCCGGTGCCGGGTGCGGAATGGTTCGCCTCCGATGTGCAGCGCGCGCTGCTGACCCGGTTCGGCACCAGCCTCACGATGGAAGGCGGCCTCACGGTTGCGACGAGTCTTGATCCGCGGTTGCAGGCGGCGGCGAATCGGGCGGTGCGCGATGGGCTGATGGCCTATGACCGCCGCATGGGCGGCTGGCGCGGCCCGGTGACCCGTATTGCCGATGCGGCCGACTGGATCGGCCCGCTGAGCAAGGTGGCCCCGCCGGTCGGGATGCTGTCCGACTGGCGGTTGGCGGCGGTGCTGCCGGGCGGGACGGCTGCGGCGCCGCGCATCGGCTGGCTCGATCCCGCAGGCGACACCCCGTCCGGCCAGCCCGCGCAACCGCTGCCGCACACCGGTACGCTGAGCCTGGGTGGGCAGGTCTGGCACCATCCGATGAGCCCGGCCGGATACGAGCAGGCGGCCTTCGCCGGGCTGGCCCAGATGGTCCGCCCGGGCGATGTCGTCATGGTGCAGCCGGCCGGCAGCGACGGGTCGGTGGCGGTGCTGCGCCAGGTACCGAAGGCGCAGGCAGCGCTGGTCAGCCTCGATCCCACGTCGGGCCGGGTGCTGGCGATGGTCGGCGGCTGGAGCTACCGCGCGAGCCAGTTCAACCGGGCAACCCAGGCGGCGCGGCAACCCGGCAGCAGCTTCAAGCCGATGGTCTATCTGACCGCGCTTGAGAAGGGCTTCTCGCCCAGTTCACGCTTCCTCGACGCGCCGATCGTGGTCGACCTGGGTGCGGCGGGCATGTGGCGACCGCATAATTACGAGGACAATTTCGGCGGCCCGACGTCGCTGCGGGTGGCACTGGAGCAATCGCTCAACCTGGTCACGCTGCGGGTCGCCCGGCGGGTCGGCATGGCGGCGGTGGCACGGACGGCGGAATCGTTCGGCATGGTGAAGCAGATGCCGGAAGTCCTCCCGGCGGCTCTCGGCGCGGTGGACACGACCGTCCTGCGGGAGGCAGGCGCCTACGCGAGCCTCGCCGACGGGGGGCGGCGGGTGGTGCCGAGCCTGGTCGACAGCGTGCAGGACCCGGAAGGCCATGTCGTCTGGCGGCCGTCAGGTCTCTCCTGCGCGTGCGATACGCTCGCGACGCCGCCGCAGGTCGTGGACCAGCGTACCCGCATTGCCGATCCGGACAGTGTGTTCCAGCTCGTCACCATGATGCAAGGCGTGATGACCCGCGGCACCGGGGCGCCGGTGGGCAAGGGGCTCGATCGGCCGCTGGCCGGCAAGACCGGAACGTCGGAGAATTTCCAGGACGGCTGGTTCGCCGGCTTCAGCCCGCAGCTCGTGACCGTCGTGTGGATGGGGTACGACACCCCCTCGAGCCTCGGCCACGGCCAGGCGGGCGCGCAGGTGGCCGGGCCGATCTGGCACCAGTTCATGGCGGCGGCGCTCAAGGGCCGGCCCGCGGTGCCCTTCCCGCCGCCGCCGGGGGTCACGATGGCGTCCTGGAACAGCGGGTCCGGCATGGTGACGGATGCGTTCAAGCCGGGCCAGGTTCCGGGGGGCTCGACCGGGCCGACCGCCGCCTCGGGGACGGCGGTCGCGGCGGTGCCGTCCGGCACATCCGGCGCCGGTCCCTCGGCGCAGCAACCGAGCCCGCCCGGCGTGGACAGTTCCCTCGGCGGGCTGTATTGACCCGCCGCTTGCGTTTTGCCGGCCCCGCCTCCGACCCTTGTCGAGCACGCTGATGTCTGCCGAATCCGAAGCCCTGAACGAACAGATCAAGCAGTCCGTCGCGCTGCTGAGGAGGCATCTTTGACTGGGATGTCGCCGAGGCACGGCTCGCGGAGCTGAACGCCACCGCCGAGGATCCGGCGCTGTGGAACGATGCCGCGCGGGCGCAGAAGGTGATGCGCGAACGCAACCACCTTGCCGGCCGGATCGACGGCGTGCGCAAGCTGGAAACCGACGTGGCCGACACCATGGAGCTGGTGGCGCTCGCTGAAGCCGACGGCGATGCGGCGATGGCCGCCGAGGGGCTGGCAGGCCTGCATGCGCTGGCCAATGAGGCGAAGCGGCGCGAGATCGAGAGCCTGCTGTCGGGCGAAGCCGATGCCAACGATTGCTACATTGAAATCAACGCCGGCGCTGGCGGCACCGAAGCCCAGGACTGGGCCGAGATGCTGATGCGCATGTACACCCGCTGGGCCGAGGCGCACGGCTACAAGGTGCAATTGCTGGAAGCGAGCGAGGGCGAGCAGGCCGGGATCAAATCCGTCACCCTGCAAGTGAGCGGCCCGGACGCCTACGGCTGGCTCAAGACCGAGGCCGGCGTGCACCGCCTGGTCCGCATCAGCCCGTTCGACTCCGCCGCGCGCCGGCAGACGAGCTTCGCCAGCGTGTGGGTCTATCCGGTGGTGGACGACACGATCGACATCGAGATCCGCGACGCCGACCTGAAGATCGATACCTATCGGTCCTCCGGCGCCGGCGGCCAGCATGTGAACAAGACCGAAAGCGCGATCCGCATCACCCATATCCCGACCGGCATCGTCGTCGCCTGCCAGACCGACCGCAGCCAGCACCGCAACCGCGCGATCGCGATGGAAATGCTGAAAGCGCGGATGTACGAACAGGAGTTGCAGAAGCGGGAAGCCGCGGCGACCGCGGTGGAGGCCGCCAAGACCGACATCGGCTGGGGCCACCAGATCCGCAGCTACGTGCTGGCGCCATACCAGATGGTGAAGGACCTGCGTACCGGCGTGGAGACGGGCAATCCCGCCGCCGTGCTGGACGGCGATCTGGATGGGTTCATGGCCGCGGCCCTGGCCGCTCGGGTGGGCGCCACCCGCTCGGAGGCGAGCGCCCAGGCGCGGTAGCCGTACGCCGTCGTTCCCGCATGGTCGGGGCGCCGGCTGCTGCCGACCGCGGCTGCCACAGGTTGTCGGGCCGCGGGTTCCCCGGCAGGATCGCCGGAAGCGACCCATAAAACGCCCGAGGAACGTCCTGTCAGCCACCCACCGCCGCCCGGCCCCGGCGTTCGCCCCGGGCCGGATGCACGCCGGAGCCGATTTCTGGCGCCTGCTCTATGTCGGCCTCGGCACGTTCACCGTGCGCTGGGGGGAAACCCTGGCGGTCGCGGTGTTCGTCTTCCAGCGCACCCACTCGCCGTTCCTGGTCGCGATGATGACCATGCTCCGGCTGCTGCCGATGGGCCTGTTCGGCGCGTTCCTCGGCGCCTGGGCCGAGCGGGTGGAGCGCCGCACCGCCTTGCTGCTGATCGTCGCGATGATGGGCGCGAGTTCGGCGGCCATCGCCGTGCTCGGCTTCGCCGGGCGGCTCACGGTGTGGGAGGTCGCGGCGGCGAGCTTCGTCAACGGGATCGGCTGGGCGGCGGACAATCCGGTCCGGCGGGTCATGATGGGCGAGGCCGTGGGCACCGAGCGGATGGGCTGGGCCATGTCGCTCGATGTCGCCGCCACTACCGGCAGCCGGATGCTGGGTCCGGCGATCGCCGGCGGGCTGCTCGCGCTGGCCGGCATCGGCGCGGTGTTCAGCCTGAGCGTGGTGCTGTACGCGACCGCCTTCGCGGCCTCGTGCATGGTGCGCAGCCGCGATGCCGCCGTCGCGGGCGCGCGCGGCTCGGTGCTGGCCGGCATTGCCGGCGGCCTGCGGTACGCGCGGCGCGATCCCCGCCTCGTGGGCGTGCTGCTGGTCACCGTGATCTACAACATCTTCGCTTGGCCCTTCACGAGCATGGTGCCGGTGATCGCGGAGACGAACCTCCGGCTGGGCCCGGCCGCCACCGGCGTGATTGCGAGCATGGACGGGGCAGGGGCCTTCGCCGGCGCGCTGCTGCTCGCGCTCCTGGTGCGGCGGCGCCATTTCGCGGCGGCCTACATGGGCGGGGTGATTTCGTACTGCGTGTTCCTGACCCTGTTCGCGCTCATGCCGGACCCGCGGCTGGCCGGCGGCGCGCTGTTCGTGGCCGGCTTCGGCGGCGCCGGGTTCAGCGTGATGCAGGCGACGCTCGTGTATTTGTTCGCCCCGGTCGAGATGCGCAGCCGGATGCTGGGCGTGCTGTCGGTATGCATCGGGCTGGGGCCGATCGGCTTCGTGCTGATCGGGCTGACGGCCGATGCGATCGGCGCGCGCGGGGCCACGGTGGCGACCGGGATCGAGGCGCTGGTGGCGCTGGCGATCACCTGGCCCTGGTGGCGCGCGATCGGCGCGGCCGACGGCGCGACGTGATCGGGTTCTCGCGGACGCTGCCCCGCGCCGCGGACATGCGACCCGGCGCCGGGTGAGGGCGCCAGGCCGAACCCGGCACGCTATATGACGATCTCCCGTCCCAAGGACCCCGCGCGCATGGCCCTGCCCACCAGCTTCTGGCTGATCCGACACGCCCTCGTGGACGAGAACGCCCGCGCCGTTCTGTACGGGACCCTGGACGTGGAACTGTGTCCCACCAGCCTGCTCGCGCAGGCCCCGATGTATGCCGCGCTGGCGGCCCGGCTGCCGCGTCCGGCGCATTGGGTGGTGACGCCGCTGTCGCGCACCCGGCGCACCGCGGAGGCGATCTTCGCCGCCGGCTATCCGCGCCAGGAGCTGGGCGTCGAGCCCGACCTGATCGAGCAGCACCTCGGGGAATGGCAGGGCCTGGCGCACGCGGAGCTGCCCGCCCGGCTCAGCCTCAAGCCGCATGCGTTCTGGCCGCTGGGGGGCCATGAGCGGCCGCCCGGGGGCGAGAGCATGGTGCAGGTCATCGCTCGGGCGGGCGCGGCGCTCGAAGCGCTGGCGGACCGCCATCCGGGCGAGGATGTGGTGGCCGTCAGCCACGGCGGCACCATCCGCGCGGCGGTGGCGCATGCGCTCGGGATCGGGCCGGACAACGCCTTGCATCTGTCTGTGCAGAACCTGTCGCTCACCCGGATGGAGCGCCATCCGGACGGCTGGCGGGTGGTGTCGGTGAACGAACTCCCGGGATATTGAGCGTTCGTCACTCGGGTCGACTCCGCGAGGTGTGCTAGCGGCTCCGCGTGGGTGCCTGCCGCTTCGCGGCGTGCGGTGCGGTCCAGTCGCGGCGGCCCGCTGTCGGGTCCCGGCGGTGTCGGGTTTCGGCGCCGGCGGGTCGGCGCTGGCGGGTTCGGCGGCGGTATCGAACAGGGGGTCTGCATGAAGCGTGTTTGGGCGGCTTTGGGGTTTGTCCTGCTGGCGTTGGCGCCGGGGATCGCGCGGGCGCAGGACAACGTGCAGGCGCTGGTCGATCGGTCCACGCTGTCCTTGCAGGGCATGATGGAGCCCGGCGCGTCCGACCAGGCACAGGCGATGCTGGAGCGCGCGCGGGCGGTCCTGATCTGCCCGCGGGTGTTCGCGGCCGGGTTCATCGTCGGCGGCTCCGGCGGGCAGTGCGTCATGGCGGCCCGCGCCGCCAACGGCACCTGGTCGTACCCGGCCTTCTTCACCATCGGCAGCGCCAGCGTCGGCTTCCAGCTCGGGCTGAAGGACAGCGAGCTGGTGATGATGGTGATGACCAACCGCGGGCTGGACGCGCTGTTGTCGAGCCATTTCAAGATCGGCGCCGACGCTTCGGCGGTGGTGGCGACGATCGGCGGCGGCGTGGAAGGGGCCACGACCACGGCGGTGGGCGCCGATATCGTCGCCTTCACGAAGTCCCGCGGGGTGTTCGCCGGGGTGTCGCTGGGCGGCAGCGTGCTGAGCGCGAAGTCGGATTGGGACGCTGCGTATTATGGGCGGCCGGTGGATACCAGGCAGATCGTGTTGCAGATGGCGGCGAGCAATCCCGGGGCGGATCCCCTGCGGGCGTTGCTGACCCGCTACGGCAGTGCCCAGCCGGCGCCGCCGCCGGGGTACCAACCGCCGCGGTCGCAGCCGCCCGGATACCAGCCGCCGGGGTACCAGCCCCCCGGGTACCAGGCCCCCGGGTACCAGGCGCCCGGGTACCAGCCGCAGACCTATAGCGGCGCGCCCGCTGGCACGCCGGTCTATGGCCAGCCGGGCGGTGCGCCGCCGTCCTATGCGGCGCCGAACGGGGCACCGGTTCAGCTGTCGCCGAACGGTCCGATCCAGCAGCAATCCTTGCCCCCGCCCGGGCGTTAGGCGACGCGGCGGACTGGCCGCTGGGGG
>JABBNW010000250.1 GCA_019352115.1 Pseudomonadota bacterium | reverse complement strand
CAGGATGTCGAAACAAGCCATTCGTCCCGTCATGCTGACCATCCTGGACGGCTTCGGCTGGCGGGAAGACAAAGCCGACAACGCCGTGCGCCTCGCCCGCACGCCCAATTTCGACCGCCTGTGGGCCACCTGCCCGCACGGCTTCCTGCGCACCTCCGGCGCCGATGTCGGCCTGCCGGACGGGCAGATGGGCAATTCCGAGGTCGGCCACCTCAATATCGGCGCCGGCCGGGTCGTGCTGCAGGACCTGCCGCGCATCGGTCGCGCCATCGCCGACGGCGCGATCGCCACCGCCCCGGCCTTCCAGGAGCTGATCGGGCGGCTGAAAACCTCCGGCGGCACCTGCCACCTGCTGGGCCTCATCTCCCCCGGCGGCGTGCATTCCCACCAGGATCACGCCGCCGCGCTGGCCGGCCTGCTGCACGCGGCCGGCATCAAGACCGTGCTGCACGCCTTCACCGACGGGCGCGACACGCCCCCGCAATCCGGCGCCGAGGACCTGGTCCGCCTGCGCGCCGCCCTGCCGGATGCGATCCCGATCGCCACCGTCTGCGGCCGCTATTTCGCGATGGACCGCGACCACCGCTGGGACCGGGTGGCCAAGGCGTATGCCGTGGTGGCCGACGCCGACGGGCCGCATTTCCCCGCCCCCGAAGCCGTGATGAAAGCCGCCTACGCCGACGGCAAATTCGACGAGTTCATCCCCCCCGCCGTCATCGGCGACTACGCCGGCATGCGCGACGGCGACGGGCTGCTCTGTTTCAATTTCCGCGCCGATCGGGTGCGCGAGCTGCTCGGCGCCTTGCTCGACCCCGGCTTCGACGGCTTTCCCCGCCCGCGCCCGGTCCGCTTCGCCGTCGCCGCCGGTATGACGCAATACAGTACCGACCTCGATCGCTTCCTGCTGACGGTCTTCCCGCCCGAGCAACTGCACCATCTGCTGGGGGAAGCCGCCGCCGCCGCCGGGCGCACCCAGTTGCGCGCCGCGGAGACGGAGAAATACCCGCACGTCACCTATTTCCTGAACGGCGGGCGCGAGGAGCCGTTCCCCGGCGAGGACCGCATCATGGTGCCCTCGCCCAAGGTCGCGACCTACGACCTGCAACCCGAGATGTCGGCCCCGGAACTGACCGACAAGGTGGTGGCGGCGATCGATGCGGGGAAATACGACCTGATCGTGCTGAACTTCGCCAATCCCGACATGGTCGGCCACACCGGCAACCTGGCTGCCGCGATCCGCGCGGTGGAGACGGTGGACACGGCGCTCGGGCGCATCGCCGCCGCGATTGCCGCACAGGGCGGCGCGCTGCTGGTCACCGCCGATCATGGCAATTGCGAGATGATGCGCGATCCGGAAACGGGCGGCCCGCACACCTCCCATACCACCAATCCCGTGCCGGTGCTGTTGGCGGGCGGCGGCGCGCTGGTCCCGTCCGGCGCCCGGCTGGCGGACGGGCGGCTGGCGGACATCGCGCCCACCCTGCTTGCGCTGATGGGGCTGCCGCAGCCGGAGGAAATGACCGGGACGAGCCTGATCCACACCCCGGCTGCCGGCGCCGGCTGACGGCCGCACGCAGCGATCCGCATGGTGTTCCGCGCGCCCCGTCCTTCTCCCCCTCCCCTTGTGGGAGGGGGTTGGGGGGAGGGGTGCCCGCCGCACGATGCAAGGTCCCGACCCGAACCCTCCCCCCAACCCCCTCCCGCAAGGGGAGGGGGGGAGAAGGGCCCTCCCGCCGCCCCGCGCAGGCGGGGGTGCTGCGGGCCGTCCCGCTTCGGTGCCGTGCCGGTTCGCCTGGCCGCCCTGGTGCTCGCTGCGCTGCTCGTCCCCTTGCCACGGGCCGGCGCCGCCCGGCCCAGCGCGGCGGTGGCGCGCCGGCAGATCGAGCAGGCCGAGCAGGCGCGCGCCGCCGCGCTCGCCACCCGTGCCGCTGCCGCCGCTCGCGCTGCCGCCGCCGCGGCCCGCGCGGCGCAGTTGATCGCCGCCCGCGTCACTGCCGAGGCGACCTTGCAAGCGGCCCAGGCGGCGACGCAGCAGGCGTCCGACCGCCTCGCCGCGCTCGCCGACCAGCGCCGCCGCGCCGCCGCCCGGCTGGAGGCGAGCACGCGCGCCCTGGCCCCACTCCTGCCGCTGATCGAGCGGCTGTCGCTCTATCCGGCCGAAACCTTGCTCGCCGCGCCGGTGCCGCCCGAACAGGCGGTGCGCGGGGCCGTCGTGCTGCGCGGCCTGACCCACGAACTCGCAGCGCGTGCCGCAGTCGTGACGGCCCAGCAGGCGCAGCTCGCCGCCGCCAGCCAGGCGCTGGTCGCGGCGGCGCCGGAACTGGAAGCGGCGGAGGCGGCGCAGACCGCGGCGGCGGCGGCGCTCGACCGCCAGATTGCCGCCGCCAACGCCGATCGCGCGGCGGCGACGGATGCGGAGCGCGCCGCCGCTCAGCGCGCCGCCAGCATGGCCGCCCGCGCGGCCACTCTGCGCGACCTGCTCGCCCGGCTGGAAGCGGCGCAACGGCAGGCGGCCCACACGGAAGCGGCGCGCCGGGAAGCCGCCGCCCGCGCCGCGGCCAAGGCCGCCGCCCAGGTCGCCGGCGGGCACCCTCGGGCGCTGCCCCTACCCGGCCGGGGTGGGCGCCCGATCGGGCCGATCCACCTCGTCGCCGGCGCGCGTCCGGCGCACCAGTTGCTGCGCCCGGTCGCCGGCCCGGTGGTCCGCGGCTGGGGCGCCCGGACGCCGGCCGGGCCGGCCACGGGCCTGTCATGGCGTGCTGCGCCCGGTGCGCGGGTGATCGCGCCCTGCTCGGGGCAGGTGCTGTTCGCCGCGCCGTTCCACGGCTACGGGCAACTGCTGATCCTCGATTGCGGCGGCGGTTATGATGCCGTGATCGCGGGTTTCGCGCAGCTCGACGCCGCCGTGGGGGATGCCGCCCGGGCCGGCCAGCCGATCGGGGTCCTGCCCGCCGGCGGCCGGCGCCCCAGACTTTACATGGAACTGCGCCGGGACGGGACCGCCGTCGATCCCGCGCCCTGGCTCCGCCTTGGCGCCTGAGTGTTTTGCAGGTACGCAAGCGGCGTCCGCTGTGCCCTGCTGGGTTTGCCCCGTTGGGTTCGCCCGATGGGGTTCGCCCGAGTGGGTTCGGCTGAGCAACTCGTAAGAATTCAAGACTGGACCGCGCCCTGGGGAAGCCGGATACAGCATGTCAGTGTGCACCCTTCATGGGCGCGGCCAGGATCGGGGCGATGTGGCGCTGCCGGTCGCCGCGCGAGAGGACCGACCGCATGAGATTTCCTTCCCGGCGCCTTCGGACCGGTCTTCTGCTCGGCGCCACCTTCCTGGTGGGCGCCGGTGCCGTTCCGGTGGTGCAGTTCGCCGCCGTGCGGCTCGGCATCACCCCGGCCCAGGCCGAGGAACAGGCCGGTCACGCCAACACCTATCGCTGGCTGACGTTGTACGGCGACGTGTTCGAACGCGTCCGGCGCGACTACGTCGATCCGGTGAAGGCCAAGGCGCTGGTGCAGAACTCGCTGGACGGGATGCTGAGCGGGCTCGATCCGCATTCGGCCTACATGGACGCCCGCCAGTTCCGCGACATGGAAGTGCAGACCTCGGGCCAGTTCGGCGGGCTTGGGATCGAGGTGACCGAGGACAGCGGTTTGATCCGGGTGATCAGTCCGATCGACGACACGCCGGCCTCGCGCGCCGGGATCAAGGCCGGCGATCTGATTACCGCGATCGACGGCAAGACGGTCGAGGGGCTGCCGCTGTCCGATGCGGTGCGCAAGATGCGCGGCCCGGTCAACTCGCCCATCACGCTCACGATCAAGCGCGAGAATATCAACACCCCGGTCGTCGTGACGCTCAAGCGGGAGATCATCCACATCCAGGTGGTGAAGGACCGGATGGAGCCGCACGACATCGGCTATGTCCGCCTGTCGCAATTCACCGAGGGCGCGAATTCGGGCATCCGCAACGCCATCGCCGCGCTGAATAAGCAGGGCGGGGGCAAGCTGCGGGCGGTCGTGCTCGACCTGCGCGACAATCCGGGCGGGCTGTTGGAACAGGCGGTCGCGGTCGCGGGCGATTTCATCGACCACGGCGAGATCGTTTCGACCCGCGGGCGGCACCCGAGCGACTCGCAGCGCTGGGACGCCTCCGGCCACGACCTGATCCCCGGCGTGCCGCTGGTGGTGCTGATCAACAACGGTTCGGCGTCTTCCAGCGAGATCGTGTCGGGCGCGTTGCAGGACCACCGGCGCGCGGTCCTGATGGGCGAGCGCAGCTTCGGCAAAGGCTCGGTGCAGACCGTGATCCCGCTGCCGGGCGGGGGCGCGATGCGGCTGACGACCGCGCGCTACTACACGCCGTCCGGACGGTCGATCCAGGGGCTCGGGATCGAGCCCGACATCAAGGTCGCCGAAACCTACAGCAAGGTCGCGCATTTCGGACCGGCCCACGAATGGGACCTGAACCACACGATCAAGAACGAGGGCGGCACCCACACCGCCCCGCCGCGTCCCGATCTGCCGCCGATCGCCGCCTCCATCCCGCCGCGGCCGCCGAAGGACTTCCCGAAGTTCAATCCGAAGCACCCCACCAGCACCGATTTCCAGTTGGTGCAGGCGCTGCGGGTCGCGAACGCCATGGCCGACGAGACGCACCACGCGGTGGCGAAGGAATAGCGCACAGGGGGCGAGGAACCGCTTGGAGGGCGCCGGATGACGCGCCGGGCGAGGCCCACATGAGCCGGCGCCGCCGCGCATGAGCGACGCCCCGCCCCTGCGGGCCGCCGGCCCTGCGGCGCGAGCCCGCGCCGGCGGTTCCGGATGGCGCCGCCTCGGGGCGTTCTGGGCGGTGGTGCTGGCGCTGCTGGCGGCGGGCGGCGGCGTGCTGCAATGGCTGGGTCCGCCGCGGCCTGGCCCGGTTGCCTTCGTGCCCGCCGGCCCGCATGTCCCGGCCTCGGCCAGGACCGCACCCGCCACGGCTGCGACGCTCGCTGCCGGCGGCACGGCGCGGGCGGGCGGTGCTTCGTCAGCGGGGCAAACTGCGACCGCAGTGCCCGGGACCGCAACCGCATCCCCGCCAACCGGAGCCCCGGCCGACGCTGGCATCGCGGCCGCCGGCACGACACCCGGTGGTGCGAGGACCGAGGGCACGACGACCGCCGTTGCGCCGCCGCCCGGGGCGGGTCCCTTTCCGCCATCTCCCCGCCCCATCGCCGGGCCGGAAGCCGCCCTGAGCGAACCGGCGCCCGACTTCCCGGGCCGAACCCTGCCCCGAACCGGCCCCGACGGCCGCACGTCCATGGCCGCCTACGCCGCCCCCTTCGATGCCGCCGATCGACGGCCCCGGGTCGGGCTGATCCTGGCCGGCGTCGGGCTCGATCGGGCGGCCAGCCTCGCGGCGATCCGCAGCCTGCCGGCCGGCATCACCCTCGCCGTGTCCCCCTACGCGGTCGATCCGGCGCCGCTGCTCGCCGCCGCGCGCGCCGCCGGGCACGAATACCTGGTCTCGATCCCGATGGAGCCGGAGCGCTTTCCGCTCAACGACCCGGGCAACCACGCGCTGCTCACCCGCCAGACGCCGGCGCAGAACCGCCGCGAGCTTGAATGGGCGCTGTCGCGCTTCGCGGGTTACGTCGGCGCCACCGGGGCGCTCGGGCTGACGCGGGGCGAACGCTTTGCCGGCTCCCCCGAGGACATCGACCCGATACTGAGCCGCCTGGCCCGGCGCGGTCTGCTCTATGTCGATCCGCGGCCGGGCGCCCCCCGCCTGCCGTTCGCCTGGGGCGGTGGGATCGACGTCGTGGTCGATCATCCGGCCAGCGCCGCCGCGATCGCCGCCGCCCTGGCCCGGCTGGACCGGATTGCCCAGCGCCAGGGCCACGCGCTCGGCCTGGTCGGCGCGGTGCGGCCGGTGGCGGTGACGCAACTCGCGACCTGGGCGAATGGACTGGCCGGGCACGGTCTGGCGCTCGCCCCGGTCACCGCGCTCGTCCAACCGCCCCCGCAGCCCACGGGAGACCACAAGTGAGCCACGCCGCACCGCCGTATAGGGCATTACCATATCGGGCAAACGTCGGCGCCGTGCTGTTCGACCAGGCCGGGCGCGTCTTCCTCGCCCGCCGCGCCGACCTCCCGAATGCCGAGGGCGCCGCCGGCGGCTGGCAGCTTCCGCAAGGCGGCATCGACGCCGATGAGGACCCGCATACCGCCGTGCTGCGCGAACTTGCCGAGGAAATCGGCACCGACCGCGCCGAAATCCTCGCCGAGCACCCGGACTGGCTCACCTACGACCTGCCGCCCGAACTGATCGGCATCGCCCTGCATGGCCGCTACCGCGGCCAGCGCCAGCGCTGGTTCGCCCTGCGGTTCACCGGAACCGACGCCGACATCCGCCTGGATCGCAACCCGCACCCGGAATTCGACGCCTGGCGCTGGGGCCAACTGGCGGAGCTGCCGGCGCTGGCGGTCCCGTTCAAGCGCCCGATCTATGAGGTCTTGAGCCGCGCCTTCGCCCGCTTCGCCGCGGCCATCGGCTGAGAGTTTGTGAAGGACGGCCCCTTTCCGACAAGGTCGTCAAATGAAGCCGGTCACTTGCAAGGGGCCTGCCTTCACAAGTTCGATTTCTTTCACAAGCCCTGAGCTCGACTTTCCG
>JABBNW010000249.1 GCA_019352115.1 Pseudomonadota bacterium | reverse complement strand
GCGCAGGATGGCGAACGGGCCGACGCCGGCGAGCATGTTGCCGCAGGTGCCGCCGGCGCCGATCTGCGCGGCCTCCAGCGACACCTGGGCGAAGGTATAGTCCACGTCAGCGTCCGGCCGGGTCGCCGGGCCGACGATGGCCGCCTTGCTGGTCAACGGGTCGGCGCCGCCGATGCCGTCGATCTGCCGGAGATCCGGCGACCCGTAAGCGGCGAGCAGCAGCGCCGCGCACTCCCGCGGGTCAGCCGGCAGGTCGGCGGTCAGGAAAAACCCGCCGCGGCTGGAGCCGCCCCGCATGAACAGGCACCGAACGGCCCGCTGGCGTGGATAGGCGCGCACGCGCGCCTCACGCGGCACGGAGCGCGGGCTTGCCATCTTCGGTCACCGTCATGCCGGGGATGATGGAAGCCTTCGGCTCCGCCTGCAGGGCCATCAGGCAGCGGCTGAGGGCCTCGGCGCGGTCGTCGTCGATCGCCATCCCGGCCATGCCGAGGAACTTGCGGTCCATCTCCTCGTCGCTCAGCGGGTTGGTCGGCTCGCCGCGCGGCTCCTCCGAGCGGGCGCGCAGGGTGCGTCCGTCCTTCAGCCGCACTTCCAGCATCGCCTGCCGGCCGCCGAGGCCGAAACCGGGCTCGGCCACCAATTGCACCCGGCTGGCCGCGGCCGCGTGCACCTCCGGCATCTTGAAGCCGGCCCAGTATTCGCGCAGCCCGTTACCGCCGAGCGCGAAGGCCAGCGACACGCCGAACTGGGTGCTGCCCATCGCGACATTGAGGTTGGGGCAGGGCAGCTTGGACGCCTGGCGGATCGCCAACTCGCTCATATGGACGGTGACGCCCTCCACCTGGTCGAGCCGCACCTCGTCCTGCCAGTACATCGCCTGGGCGAGGTCCAGCGGGCCGTGCGCATAGCGGCACGCGGCATGCGGCTTGAAGCCCACTTCCATGATCGCGTAGTGGCTGCCGAGACCGTCAACCAGATCGGCGCCGCGCACCGCGCTGGTGAAGGCGTTGAGGAAGCCCTCACGCGATTCCAGCGCCTTGCGCGGGCCGGTGAAGCCGCTGCGGGCCATGAGCGCAGCCATCATGCCGTTCATCGCGCCCTTGCCCGGGCTGAACGGCTTGGCCATGCAGGAATCGTCGAGGAAGGCCTGGATGCCGGCCGACTGCATGGTCGCCAGCCCGATCGCGCAGGCGATCTGCTCGGCATCCCCGCCCAGCAGCTTGGTCGCCATCGCCGCGCCGCCGATCAGAGAGACGGTGCCGGTGGTGTGGTAGCCGCGCTGGCGGTGGCCGGGGTTGATCGCCTTGGCGATCCGGATCGCGATCTCGTAGCCGCCGACGATGCCGGCGATCACGTCCTCGCCGCTGCACCCGGCCAGCTCCGCGCTCGCCAGCGCGAGCGAGACCAGCACCGAACCGCCCTTGATCAAGCCGGTGCCGTGCGCGTCGTCCAGCTCCACCCCGTGGCCGAGCATGGCGTTGCACAGCACCGCCATCGGGGCGGGCACTTTCAGCCCATAGCCGGTGATCGTGGCCTGCGGCGCGCCGCCCCAGCCGCGCACGAGCTCGATCATGCGCGACGCCGGCTCGCTGATCGCCGAGGCGGCGATCTGGTTGCCGACGCCGTCGCGGATGATGGTCTTGGCCTTGTGGATCACGTCGGCCGGGATGTCGGCGTAGCGCAGCGCCGCCAGATGCTCGGCGTAGCGCATCGTCAGTCCAGTCAGGTCCGCCCCTCGATCCTGCGCGCCCGCGCTGCCTTCGCTCATGGTCTCTCCCTGCCTTGTCCAAGAGTAGCTGTGTTCGCTGCTATTATAGGGCCCGGCGGGGTGGCGCAAGCCCGGTGCACTCGGGATTCTGGAGGCTTCTGTGAGGTCGCGCGGTAGGATCCCTCGGCACGCTCGGCAGCGCGACCTCATTGAAGCCGGATTCGCGCTTGCCCTGCTTGCCCCATGCGTGCCTCCAGCAGGCGGCGTGGGCAGAGCCCTTGGCCTTGCTTTCGAAGGATCAAGCCTCGGCGCGTTGGTATCACCCCACCAGCCGGTAGCGGGGTCGCGGGACGGCGGCGGTCTCGATCGGCATCACGGTGGCCAGTACGTGGCGCAGGCGCTCGGCGGTGGCCGGCATCGCGCGGGTGAGCGGCAGGCGCACGGTGTCCGTGCAGAGGCCCAGTTCCGCGAGGGCCGCTTTCAGGGGAATGGGGTTGCTTTCCGCGAACAGCGCGCGATGCAGCGGGTCCAGCCCGTCGCGTATGCGGTTGAACTCGGCCAGGTCGCCGTTGTCCCAGGCACGGTGCAGCAGGGCGCTGAGTGCCGGCACGACGTTTGCGGTGACCGAGATGCAGCCTTGGCCGCCCATGGCGCGATAGGCCGCCTGGGTCGCGTCGTCACCGCTCAGTTGCAGGAACGTATCGCCACAGAGGGCGCGCAGCCGCGGCGGCCGCGCGAGGTCGGCGGTGGCGTCCTTGAGCGCGACGATCGATTCTTGTTCGAACAGTCGTGCGATGGTGGCGTCGGCGATCGCCACACCGACGCGACCAGGCACATCGTAGAGCACGACCGGCAGGTCGGCGGCGTGCGCCACGGCGCGGATATGAGCGACGATGCCGTCCTGGGTCGGCTTGGCGTAGGGCGGAGCCGCGCAGAGCAGGGCGTCGGCGCCGGCCTGCTTTGCCTCAAGCGCGAGAGCTACGGCGCGCGCCGTTGCCGTCGCGGTGCATCCGGCGATCACCGGCACGCGGCGGGCCGTGGCTTCCACGACGCTGCGCAGCACACGGAGCCGCTCGGGGCCAGTGAGGGTGGAGGCTTCGCCGGTGCTGCCGCAAACGACAAGACCGGCGGTGCCGCAGGCGATCTGCCGGACGCAGAGACGCGCGAGCGCGGTCGTATCGACCCCGCCGTCGCGGAACGGGGTGACAAGGGCCGCCAGCGAACCGTCGATGCCGGCAAGAACATGGGCCATGGAATGCTCCTTGCGTGCTTACGCGTGCGTCAGCGGACCGAACATCGGCAGCACGGCGGAGAGCAGCGCCTCTGTGCCGCGCCGATGCTGGCGCACGTCGGTAAACCCGTGGACCCGGAGCATGCGGACGATCGCCGGCACGAGCCGCCCGGCCGGGTCTGCCGCGATCCGCACCAGGATGCGACCGGTCGGCACCAGGGCGCGCCTGGCGTGGCCGATGGTCGTTGCGGCTGCATCGAGCGAGCCTACTTTGGGCAGGATGACGATATCAGCCATCCGCGGCTCCGGCCGCTCGTGCTGCCGCAATTCGGTGATGGCGCCGCAGCCGGTGCGGATCAGAACGCATATGAGCTCCAGCGCACCGGGCCCGAGGATCAGGATGTGCGCGTCGGTGACGTCGCCCAGGACCTTGACCAGGGCGGCATCGGGGTCGGTGCCCGGCATGCCGGCTGCGGCGCTCGGTGGGTAGCCGAGATCGGCCTGGGCGTGGCGAAGCATCATGGTGGTCTCCTGGAATGATGCAGGATGGTGTGTCGGGTGGCATGGGTGCGGCGCCGGTGGTTCGGGACGCCGTCTGATCGGTCCGTGTTCGTCGGTTGCGCAGCACGACGGTGTGAAGATCGGCCGCCGCGCATAAAGACTCCATTGCGGCCGGGCACTTGGGGAATAGGAATTCCGTAGGGTGGGTCGCATGCTTCCACTCGCGACAGTCGTGTCCCCGCGGGTCGCCGCCGCCGAAACGAAGCCGGGCCGCGTGCCGGGGGCTGCGGAACCGGGCGACCCTCCTGGTGGAGACGGCTGCGCTGTTCCGAGGCTGCGCGGCGCCTGCCGGCCTTGTCCGCCCGCCGGCATTGGCTTATCCGGCCCCGCCGGCCCTTCCGCCGCGCACCGGCGCCCCCGCCGCGGAGACATGATGCTACAGATCGAAACCTTCGACGCCCGTGCCGGCGGCAACGTCATCTACAAGGCGCTCGCGCACCCGCTGGCGGCGGAGGCGATCGGCCGCCTGCTCGGCAGCCTCGAAGGCCCGGTCGCGCTCTATGACCCCGACGGAATCGCCGCCCCGCTGCTGGCGATGTATCCCGACCTGCCGGGGCCGGTGTCGCTCCATGTCCACGACGTCGCCGCGGTCGGCGGCAGCCGGGCCGGCCTCACCGCCCGCGCGCTGGTCGACCTGCCGCGGGCCGCGGCGCGCAGCGTGCTGATCGCCGCCTTCGACACCGGGCGCGCGGCGGCCCGCATCGCCGCCCTGCTGCCGCCGGGTGCCGTCCTGCGCAGCCTGGACGAGGCGAGGCTGCCGCCGGCCCTGCTCACCAACCCGGGGCGCTATCTGGACCGGCTGAACTTCGCCACCAACTTTGCCTTCTTCCGCGACCAGGACGGGCTTTCCACCCGGCTCGTCTCCGCCAACTACTGGGCCGGCTACGGCGCGGGGCCGATCCGGCTGTGGCTGCGGCTGTTCGATGCCGCCGGCGCGGTGCTCGCGACCTGGGAACAGGCGCTGCCGGAGGGGCCGGGCGGGTTCGCGATCGACAGCCGCGCGGTGCGCGCGCGCTTCGGCCTGCCGGAATTCACCGGCCAGTTGTTCCTGCACGCGATCGGCGCCGCCGGGCACGACGTGGTGAAATACGCGCTGGATACCTACGCGCCCGACGGCGGCGCCAGCCTGTCCTGCACCCACGACGCCAACGCCTGGCCGTCCGACCGCTACGCCGGCCTGCCGGCGCCGCGGGCGGACGAGCGGGTGGTGCTGTGGCTGCAGAACAGCCACGCGGTGCCGATCCCCGCCGGCGCCGTCAGCCTCGACCGCATGGGGGCGGAGCGGCCGGTGCCGCTCGATCGCGCCGTGGGGCCGTTCGCCACCGTCGCGGTCGACGTCGCCGACATGCTGCCCGGGCTGCTCTGGCCGGCGCAGGTCGAGCTGCGCGCCGGGCGGCACGTGGTCCGGCCGCGCTACGAGGTGACCCGCGCCGGGCGCACCCGCATCGCACATGTGAACGTGGAGCGCGCCGACCTGCGCCCCGAGCCCGCCATCCCCGCCCTGCCGCCGGCGCTGGGGCGCGGGTTCCTGCTGCCGTTCCCGGTGCTCGATCCGTTGCTGTTCCGCACCCTCGTGCAGCCGACGCCGATGGCGGTGAGCCAGGCGAACCTGCCGGTGCGGCTCGATCTGTTCGATACCGACGGGCGGAGGGTGGCGCAGCGCTTCCTCGGCCGGCTGCCGCGCGATCACGCGCTGGCGGTCGATCTGGACACCGTCCCGGAGCTGCGGGTGGGCCATGCCGAGCTGGTCTATGATTTCCGCGACGGCGGCGGGGCCGACGGCTGGCTGCACGCGCTGTTCCGGTGGGAGCACCGGGCCAGCGGCCACGTCGCGGAATCGAGCTTCGGCGCGCATGTCTTCAACACGCTGATGACCTGGCGCGACGAGCCGCAATCCTATTCCGGCCCGCCGCCCGGGCTGAGCACCCGGCTGTTCCTGCGCCTCGGCGAGCCCGGGCGGCGCAGCTTCGCGGTGCTGATCTACCCGGCCTCGGCCCCCCGGGGGGCCCCCTGGGCGGCGCAATCGGCCACCGTGCTGGCGCTGCACGACGCGGCGGGGACGCCGATCGCGGAGGCGCGGCTGGTGATCGCCTGCTCCGGTTCGGCGCTGGTGCGGCCGGAGGCGGTGTTCGGCGCGGCGCTGCTGGAACAGGCGGGGACGGACGGCTACGTGCTGGTTCGCGATCCGACCTGCCGGCTGTTCGGCTACCATGGGCTGGAGGATGCGGCGGGCGGCTTCTCGCTCGACCACATGTTCGGATTCTGAGGCGCGGCAACGGCCGCTGGACGAAACAGGACGCCGGATGATCGCGATCCGTCCCTTTGCCGACAGCGACGCGCCCGCCCTGGCGGCGATGTTGCGGGAGATGGCGGCTGGCTATGGCGCGAGCATCGCCGCCGACACGCAGGTGGAAGCGGACCTGCCCGGCCATGCCCGGACCGTGGACATCCTGCTCGCCTGCGAGGCGGAGACGCTGGTCGGATTCGCGACCTTCGCGTCGCTGTTCCCGGTCGGCGGCGTGGTCGCGTTCACCTACATCCAGCAGATCTACGTGGGATCGGGTGCGCGCCGCCGCGGCATCGCGCAGCGACTGATGGCGGCGGTGGCCCGTGCTGCGCGGGACCGCGGCTGCCGGCGGCTGGAATGGTCGACCAGCGTCGATAACACGGTCGCCCGCGCGCTGTACGACGGGATCGGGGCCGTCGGGTCGGCGAAAGTGCACTACGTGCTGGCGGGGGAGGCGCTCGATCGGCTGGCCGAAGCCTGAGAGTTTGCGAAATCCGGCCGAGATTCGCAACGGCGGCGGTCAGGTTGTCGTGCCGATCTGCCAGGGGGCTGACGGATTGCCGGCCTCGATCCGTTTCCGTCATGCCTCGATTGCTTCCCGTCGCGGCCGGCTCTGAGCCGGTTATCCAGGCACGAATGGATCGGGGGCCGATGGCCGGCTCGGGGGCCGGCCGCAATGGGAGGCGTCGGGCGGGTCTTTATGTTGCTATATCGTAACGATATGGACGTGCGAAGGCCCGCCGTGCTTCAGCGGTCGAAAGTAGAAGGGCGGTAGCCTTGCGGGCCATACTCGCGGGCCGCCGCGGCGTCGGACAGCCGGCGCCGGCGCGCGGCGAGCCGGGCCAGGCTCGGCGGCCGCCGCGGGGGCGGGTCCGGGGCGTCCACTGCGGACGGGGTGGGGGGCGTGAGGC
>JABBNW010000248.1 GCA_019352115.1 Pseudomonadota bacterium | reverse complement strand
CCCACCCGGCCCCGCAACTCCATGACTATGGCAGACTCCAAAGACACAAGGGGACTTGTCCCCTGGCGGGGTCCAGGGGCAGCGCCCCTGGCCTTGCTTACTCCACGACTCCGCTCACTCCGCCGCCGCGACCATCATCGGCACCCGGCGCGCCGCAGCACGGGCGGCGGCGATGCAGCCGAGGCTCAACACCAGCAGGCCGGCGGCCAGCACCAGGATCAGTTCCGGGTGGCCGCGGTCGATCAGGAAGCCGAACGGCACCGGCGTCAGTGCGCTGCCGAGCGGCAGGCCGGCGCTGACGAAGCCGAACACCTTGCCCATTTCGCTCGGCGGCACCGCCTCCCGCAGCATCATGTCGCGCGGGGTGCGGGTGCAGCCGATCGCGAGCCCGGCGGCGAACATGGTGCCGATCGCGATGACGACCGGCAGGCCGATGCCGTTCACCGTCAGCAGCAGGGTGGCGGAGACGAGTGAGACGGCGATCGTGAAGCTCAGCAGGTGGCGTCCGAAGGCGTCGGCGAAGAAGCCGCCGATAAGCACGCCCATCGTCGCCCCCACGGTGTAGCCCGTCAGCGCCCCGGAGGCGTCGGCGAGCCCGATCCCGTGCACCCGGTGCAGCACGGTGATCAGCCAGGCCTGCACGCCGGAGCCGGCCATCGAGCCGAGCGCATAGAAGCCGAAGAACAGCAGCATCGGCGGGCTGATCAGCAGCTTGCGGCCGGACACCGCGGGGCCGCTGCGCACGGGATGGCGGACCTGCTGCTTCAGGATGCCGCTCTGGGCCAGGATCGCGCCGGCGGCGGCGACGCCGATCAGCCCGACGGTGATCACGCTGACGCGCCAGCCGATCGCGACCATCAGCAGTGCCATGACGGGCGGCGCGGCCGAGAAGCCGACGTTGCCGGCGAAGGTGTGCAGCGCGAAGGAACGTCCGATCCGTTCCTTTTCCACCGAGCCCGACAGGATCGCGTAGTCGGCCGGGTGGATCACGGAATTGCCGATGCCGGAGGCGACCGCGCAGACCATGATCTGCCAGAATGCGGTGGCGAAGCCCATGGCGGCGATGCCGGCCGACATCAGCACCACGCCACCGACCAGGAAGCCGCGCGCGCCGTGGCGGTCAACCAGGAAGCCCACCGGCGTCTGCAACAGCGCGGTGGTGGCCGACATCAGGGCGAGCGCCAGGCCGAGTTCGGCGAAGCTCACGTGGAACGTCGCCTGCCAGGCGATGAACAGCGGCGGCAGGCAGAGCACATAGAAATGCGCCAGGAAATGCCCGGTGGCGATCAGCCAGTTCACGCGGGTGGAATGACGCAACGCCATGGGTCCGGCTCCTTCCACCGGGCGGCAACGATGCGATCGGCGTGCGCGCGCGTCAACCGATCGGCGCGCAGGTCAGTTTCGTTGCGCGGTCCGCGCTGCTCCCTCCCCGGGGAGAAGGCCGCGGCTCAGGCGGCTTCGCGGAACAGGATGGAGGCGTTGGTGCCACCGAAGCCGAAACTGTTCGACAGCGCGATGCGGATGCGCCGTTCCTGCGCCACCTTGGCGACCCGGTCGATCACGCTTTCCCGGCTCGGCACTTCCAGGTTCAGGGTCGGCGGCGCCACGCCGTCGCGCACGGCAAGGATGGAGAAGATCGCCTCCACCGCCCCGGCGGCGCCCAGCAGGTGGCCGGTGGCGGATTTGGTGGACGACATGGCGATGTTGCGCCCGGCGTCGCCGAACAGCCGCTCCACCGCTTCCAGCTCCAGGTCGTCGCCGAGCGGGGTGGAGGTGCCGTGCGCGTTCACGTACTGCACGTCCTCGGGGACCAGGCCGCCGTTGCGCAGCGCGGCCTTCATGGAGCGGAAGGCGCCTTCGTGGTGTTCGGCCGGGGCGGTGATGTGGTGGGCGTCGCCGGACATGCCGTAGCCGGCGACCTCGGCGTAGATGTTCGCCCCGCGCCGTTTCGCGTGCTCCAGTTCTTCCAGGACCAGCACGCCGGCACCCTCGCCCATGACGAAGCCGTCGCGGTCCTTGTCCCACGGGCGCGACGCGGCGGTCGGGTTGTCGTTGAAGCCGGTCGAGAGCGCGCGGGAGGCGCAGAATCCGGCGACGCCGACCTCGCACACCGTCGCTTCCGCTCCGCCGGCGACCATCACGTCGGCATCGCCCAGCATGATGAGGCGGGAGGCGTCGCCGATCGCGTGCACGCCGGTCGCGCAGGCCGTCACCACGCAGTGGTTCGGTCCCTTGAACCCGTATTTGATCGATACGTTGCCGGACGCGAGATTGGCGAGCGCCGAGGGGATGAAGAACGGCGACAGCCGCTTGGCCCGCCCGGAGGCGACCAGCAGGGAGGCGTCGTAGATCGTCTGCAGCCCGCCGATGCCGGAGCCGATCATCACGCCGGTGGCGCAACGATCGTCCTCGGTTTCCGGGACCCAGCCGGAATCCTCCACCGCTTCGGTGGCGGCGACCATGCCGAGATGGATGAAGCGATCCATCTTCTTCTGGTCCTTGACCGGGATCCATTCGCTGATGTCGAGCCCGCCCCCGGCGCGCGTGCCGGGGGGAACCTGGCCCGCCACCTTGCAGGGCAGGTCCTTGGTGTCGAAGCTCTGTATGGCGCCGATGCCCGATTGGCCCTCGATCAGCCGACGCCACACATGCGCGACCCCGAGGCCAAGCGGGCAGGCGATTCCCATGCCGGTAACGACCACGCGCCGCATGGCCCGGTCCCCGTTCCGCGCGCCGCTCAGCCGGCCTTCTGCTTTTCGATGTAGTCGATGGCGTCCTTCACGGTGCTGATCTTCTCCGCGGCGTCTTCGGGGATTTCGACGCTGAACGCTTCCTCGAACGCCATGACCAGCTCGACCGTGTCGAGGCTGTCGGCACCGAGATCGTCGATGAAGGACGCCTCGGGGGTGACCTTCGCCTCCTCCACGCCCAGATGTTCGACCACGATCTGCTTCACCCTGTCGGCGATCTCGCTCATCGGCTTGTCAACTCCTGGCTGTCGTGCCCCCCCGCGCGAGGGGGGATTGGGAAACGCGGCGATCGGACCGGCGGTTGCACCCGCAAGGCGGGCTTACGACGCGCCGGCCTCACTTGGGCGGTCGGGCCGCTTAGCATGGTTGGGCGGCCCCGCCAACGGCACTGGCGGGACGGGCGCTCCCCCGCTCCCCGCCGGGCGGGGCCGGCGGCGGCACGGATCTCGGCCTCCGCCGCCGGTTCGGGGCCGGTCTATCAGGCGGCCTCCGCCAGAGCCGCGAGCACTTCGCCCAGTTCGGCATAGCGCAGGGTCAGCGGAGTGATGCCGAAGCGCAACACGTCGGGCGGACGGAAGTCGCCGATGATCCCGCGCGCGGCGAGTTGCTGCATGATCGCCGCCGCCCGCGGATGGCGCAGGCAGACCTGGCTGGCGCGCACGGCCGGGTCCGCCGGGGTGGCGATCGCGAAGCCCGGCAGGCGGGCCGCCGCGTGCTGGAGGAAAAGCCCGCTCATGCGCAGCGATTTTTCCCGCACGGCAGCCATGTCGGCCGCGAGCGCGAGGTCCACCCCGACCTCCAGCGCCGCCAGGCCCAGGATCGCCGGCGTGCCCACCCCGGCGCGCGCAATCCCCGCCCCCGGGCGGTAGGCGGGGGCGAAGGCGAACGGATCGGCGTGGCCCATCCAACCCGCGAGCGGCGCCGGCGCGTCCTGGTGGCGCGGGGCGATGCTGAGATAGCCCGGCGCGCCCGGCCCGCCGTTGAGGAATTTGTAGCCGCAGCCGACCGCGAAATCCGCCCCGTCGGCCGCGATCGCGAGCGGCACCGCGCCGGCGGAATGCGACAGGTCCCAGATCGCGAGCGCCCCCGCCGCATGCGCCGCCGCGGTCAGCCGCGCCATGTCCAGCATCCGCCCGGAGCGGTAGTCGACATGCGTCAGCAGCAGCACCGCGACCTGGTCGTCGAGCGCCGCCGGAAGGTCCTCCGCCTCGGCTTCGCGCAGCCGGTGGCCGCGGCCGAGCAGAGCGGCCAGGCCCTCGGCGATGTAGCGGTCGGTCGGGAAATTCCCCGGCTCGGTCAGGATCACCCGCCGTTCGGGGCGCAGCGCCAGCGCCGTGGCGAGCGCCTTGAAGAGGTTCACCGAGGTGCTGTCGCCGGCCAGGGTGCTGTCCGGCGCGGCCCCGATCAGCCGGCCGATCTTGCCGCCGACCCGCAGCGGCAGCTCCATCCAGCCGTTGCGGGTCCAGGAGCCGATGAGGTCGCGGCCCCATTCGCGGTCGATCACGTCGGCGAGGCGCGCCCGCGTGGCTTTCGGCAGCGGGCCGAGCGAGTTGCCGTCGAGGTAGATGATGCCCGGCGGCAGATCGAACGCATCGCGGAACGAGCCCAGCGGGTCGGCGCGGTCGAGAGTGTCGAAATCGGTCATGGCGCCAGCATCTCCCGGCCGGCGAGAAGCGCGCGGCGTGCGAACGAGGATCAAGGATGCCGCTGCGGGGTGCGCGGGGCAAGCCGGAACCGGAGCGGGGCAGCGCAGTGCCCCCTTCGCGCCGCGGCGCAACCCCTCTACCGTCCGGCACAACCAGACCCGGAGGAGCACGCCATGGACCAGGACGCCGCCCTGTTCGCCACCATCCGCGACAAACTCTTCACCGCCGCGATCGGCGACGTGATGGACGCCAACGGCCTCATTCACCAGTTCCTGCCGCCCGACATCCGCGGCCTCGACCCGGACGCGGTGCTGGTCGGCCGCGCCATGCCGGTGCTGGAAGCCGATTGCTGCGGCGAGACCATCGCCCACACCGGGGAAGCCCACTCGTTCGGCCTGATGTTCCGCGCGCTCGACGAACTACATGCCGGCGAGGTCTATATCTGCACCGGCGCCTCGCCCACCTACGCGCTGTGGGGCGGGCTCATGAGCACCCGCGCACACGCGCTCGGCGCGGCCGGCGCGGTGTTGGACGGGTTCCACCGCGATACGCGGGAAATCCGCGCCATGGGCTTTCCGGTGTTCTCGACCGGCGCCTACGCGCAGGACCAGCGGTTGCGCGGGCGGGTGATCGACTTCCGCTGCACGATCGGATTCCGCAACGGCACCCGGGTCGCCCCAGGCGACGTGATCGTCGGCGACTGCGACGGCGTGCTGGTCATCCCGCGTGAGCACGCGGCGGACATCGTGCACCAGGCGGTGGCGAAAGTCGCCGGGGAGGACGACGTGCGGCAGATGATCCTGCGCGGCGAACGCACCGCCGCGGTGTTCGAGAAAACCGGGATCATGTAGCGCCCGCGCGCCAACCCGCGAACTCTCAGGACACCAGCCGCGCCAGGCTGTCCGTCAGGCTGCGCACCGATCCCTCCGCCGGGATCGGCGCGACGAAGCGGCCGTTCGGTCCCATCAGATACAGCACGGAACTGTGGTCCATGGAATAATCGTCCGGCCCCGGACCGGTCACGTGCCTCGCGTAATAGACGTGGTACTCGCCCGCGACTTTGGCGATCTGCGCCGCCGAACCGCTCAGTCCCACGATCCGCGGCGAGAACAACGCCGCGTAATGACCGACCACCGCCGGCGTGTCGCGCGCCGGATCGACGGTGATGAACACCGGCACCACAAGCGCCGCCTTCGGCCCCAGCTTGCCGAGCGCCGCCGCGATGTCGGACAAGGTCGTCGGGCACACGTCCGGGCAATGCGTGTAGCCGAAATAGACCAGCATGTACTTGCCGCGGAACGTCCGGTTCGTCACCGTCCTTCCCTGCCCGTCCACCAGGGTGAACGGGCCGCCGACCGCAGCCTCCTGCCGGCCGCTGAACCACAGGAACCCGCCGGTGGCGAACAGCAGCAGCGCCAGCAGCACGCCCACCAGCGCATAGCCGCGCGCCGGACGAGGGCCGGGACCAGGCGCGGGCCCCTTCACAGCATCGCCATCCCACCGTTCACGTGCAAGGTCGCGCCGGTCACCCAGGCGGCCTCCTCCGACGCGAGGTACACGACCGCCGCCGCCACATCCTCCGGCCGCCCCAGCCGCGGCAACGGAATCGCCCCCATGATGCGCTCCCGCTGCGGCGCGGACAGCTTGTCGGTCATCGGCGTCTCGATGAACCCGGGCGCCACCGCATTCACCGTCACCCCGCGCGAGGCCACCTCCTGCGCCAACGCCTTGGTCAGCCCGATCAGCCCCGCCTTGGCCGCCGCATAATTCGCCTGCCCCGCATTGCCGGTGGCGCCTATGATCGAGGAGATCGAAACGATCCGCCCCGCCCGCCGCCGCAACATCCCCCGCAACGCCGCCCGCGCCAGCCGGAACGGCGCCGATAGATCGACGTCCAGCACCGCCTGCCAGTCCGCATCCTCCATCCGCAACGCCAACATGTCGCGCGTCAGACCGGCGTTGTTGACCAGGATGTGCAACGGCCCGGCCGCCGCCTCGGCCGCCTCCACCAACGAAGCCGGCGCCGCAGGATCGGCCAGATCAGCCGGACATACATGCACCCGATCGCCCAACGCCCCGGCCAACGCCTCCAACGCATCGCGCCGGGTGCCGGACAACACCACCACCGCGCCCTGCGCATGCAACGCCCTGGCAATCGCCGCCCCAATCCCCCCCGACGCCCCAGTCACCAGCGCCGGCTTGCCGTCGAGCCGAAACATTGCGGATATCCTTCAAGTTGCGAGAGAGACGAGGCAAGGAAGCAAGGCCAGGGGCGCTGCCCCTGGACCCCGCCAAGGGCATCGCCCTTGGAACCCTT
>JABBNW010000247.1 GCA_019352115.1 Pseudomonadota bacterium | reverse complement strand
GGCGAGTTGTCGCACGGCGACCAGCGTTCGGCGGAAATCGCCATGGCGCTGGCGCTGAAACCCCGCATCCTGCTGCTCGACGAACCCACCGCCGGCATGGGGGAGCAGGAAACCTTCCAGGTCGCCGGGTTGATCCGCCGGCTGCACAAGCACACCGGCTACACGATTATGCTGGTCGAACACGACATGCGCGTGGTGTTCAACCTCGCCGACCGGATCATGGTGCTGACGGAGGGCACCCTGCTCGCGGAAGGTACGCCCCAGGAGATTTCCGCCAACCCGGCCGTGCAGGCCGCCTATCTGGGAACCGCCCAATGAGCGCGCTGGAGGCCCAAGGGCTCAACACTTTCTACGGCAAGAGCCACATCCTGCACGACGTCGGAATGAAAGTCGAGGAAGGGTCGATCACCACCCTGCTCGGCCGCAACGGCGCCGGCAAGACGACGACCTTGCGCAGCCTGATGGGCCTGACCCCGCCGCGCAGCGGGCAGGTCCGCATCTTCGGCCGCGACAGCACAAGGATGCCCACCTATCGCATCGCCCAGATGGGCGTGGGCTACGTGCCGGAAGGGCGCAAGATCTTCGCCCACCTGACGGTCGAGGACAATCTGCGCGTGCCGATGGAACGCCCCGGTCCCTGGACCATCGAGCGGGTGTTCCAGACCTTCCCGCGCCTGGCCGAACGCCGGATGAACAAGGGCCGACAGCTCTCGGGCGGCGAGCAGGAAATGCTGTCGATCGGCCGCGCCCTGCTGCTGAACCCGAAGCTGCTGATCCTGGATGAACCCTCCCAGGGCCTCGCGCCGCTGATCGTGAAGGAGGTGTTCCGCATCGTCCAGCAGACCAAGGCCGACGGCATGTCCGTCCTGCTGGTGGAACAGAACGTCCGCGCCAGCCTGGAGATCGCCGATTACGCCTATGTGCTGGATCATGGCATCATGGGCTGGTCCGGCACCGCGGCCGACTTGATGGCCGATGAGGAACGCATCCAGGCGCTCGCCGGCGCCTCGGCCGAGGAATGGAGCTTCGACGAGAACCTGTCCCCGCAGGAGCGGGAGGCTTTCAGCCACCAGCCGACCACGGTAGCCTGATCGCCGCGACCAGCGCGGGGATCAGGCGGATGAAGACGGTCAGGATCGGCTCCGGCGCCGGCTATTCGGGGGACCGGATCGAGCCGGCGATGGAACTCGCCGAACACGGCGACATCGCCTATCTCGGCTTCGAATGCCTGGCCGAGCGCACCATCGCGCTCGCCCAGCAGGCGCGGCTCGCGGACCCCGAGGCGGGCTACGACCCGCTGCTGGGCGCGCGGATGGAGGCGGTGCTGGCGGCCTGCTGGGCGCGCGGCATCCGCATCATCACCAACATGGGTGCCGCCAATCCGCACGCCGCAGCCGCCGAGGTTGCGCGCATCGCCCGCAAGCTCGGCCTGGCGGGGATCAAGATCGCCGCCGTCACCGGCGACGACGTGCTGGCGCGGATCGCCGCCGCGCCGCACGCGCTGATGGAACGGCCGGAGGAAACCACCGCCTCCCTGGAAGGGCGAATCGTGTCGGCCAACGCCTATCTCGGCGTCGCGCCGATCGTGCGCGCGCTGGCCGCGGACGCGGACGTGGTGATCACCGGCAGGGTTGCCGACCCGGCGCTGTTCATGGCCCCGCTGGTGCACGAATTCGGCTGGCGGATGGACGATTGGGACGCGCTGGGACGCGCCACCGTGATCGGCCATCTGCTGGAATGCGCAGGCCAGATCACCGGCGGGTATTTCGCCGATCCCGGCTACAAGGACGTGGCGGATCTGGCGCGGCTCGGGTTCCCGCTTGCCGAGGTGGGTGCGGACGGGAATGCGGTAATCACCAAGGTTGCCGGCTCGGGCGGGACGGTGTCCCTGCAAAGCTGCAAGGAGCAACTGCTGTACGAGCTGCACGATCCGGCGCGCTACTACCAGCCGGACGTCGTCGCCGATTTCTCCGCCGTGCGGCTGGAAGCGGACGGAACCGACCGGGTGCGGGTGAGCGGCGGGGCCGGCGCGGCGCGCACGGGCATGCTGAAGGTCTCGATCGGCTATCGCGACAGTTTCGTGGGCGAGGGACAGATCTCCTACGCCGGCGCCGGCGCGCTCGCACGCGGACGGCTCGCGATCGAGATCGTGCGCGAGCGCCTGCGCCTGACCGGCGTCGCGACGAGCGAATTGCGCTGCGACCTGATCGGCGTCGATGCGCTGCACCGCGGCCCGGTCCCCGCCCCCGAACCGGCGGAAGTCCGCCTGCGGATCATCGGCCGCACCGACAGCCTGGCCGAAGCGCTGCGGATCGGCAACGAAGTCGAGACGCTCTACACCAACGGTCCGGCCGGCGGCGGCGGGGCGTGGAAATCGGCGCGCGAGGTGCTGGGCGTGGTGTCGACCTTGGTCCCCGAATCCGCCGCGACCGCCGCCGTTTCCTATCAGGTGGCGTAAGATGCGGCTGCGCGCGCTGGCCCACGCCCGCACGGGCGACAAGGGCGACATCTCCTCGATCTCGGTGATCGCCTACGACCCGGGCGATTTCGCCTATCTGGCGGAACACGTCACCGCCGCGCGCGTCGCCGCGCATTTCGCCGGCACCGTGCACGGCGCTGTGGAGCGCTACGAACTGCCGGGGCTCGGGGCGCTGAATTTCGTGCTGCACGCGGCCCTGGGCGGCGGGGTGACACGGTCGCTGGCGCTGGACGCACACGGCAAAAGCCTGAGTTCCTCGCTGCTGGAGATGGAACTGCCCGACCCGCAGGCGCCCGCCGCCGCCGCACCATGAGCCTGCCGCGCACGCCGTCGTTCCGCCTCGACGGGCGACGCGCGCTCGTGACCGGCGCCGGCCGCGGCATCGGGCTCGCGGCCGCCGCGGCACTGGCCGAAGCCGGCGCGCATGTCGTGCTCGCCGCGCGCACCGGCGCCGAAATCGACGCCGCCGCTGCCGAATTGCGCGCCGCGGGCCACGCCGCCGAACCGCTGGTGCTGGACGTCACCGACCAGGCCGCGGTCGGCGCCGCGCTCGCCGCCGCCGCGCCGTTCGACGTGCTGGTGAACAACGCCGGCACCAACCGGCCGCGCCCGTTCCTGGACGTGAGCGAGGACGATTACGACACCATCATGGGACTGAACGTGCGCGCCGCGTTCTTCGTGGCGCAAGCCGCGGCGCGGCGGATGGCCGATGCCGGGCGGCGCGGGTCGATCATCCACATGTCCTCGCAGATGGGCCATGTCGGCGGCGCGCGCCGCTCGGTCTATTGCGCGTCCAAACATGCGCTGGAGGGGCTGGCGAAGGCGATGGCGATCGACCTCGCGCCGCACGGGATCAGGGTGAACACGATCGGGCCGACCTTCACCGAAACCCCCCTCACCCGCCCGTTCTTCGCCGATCCCGCCTTCCGCGCCGACACATTGGCGCGGATCAAGCTCGGGCGGCTCGCGCAGGTCGAGGATCTGATGGGGGCAGTGGTCTTCCTGGCGTCGGACGCCTCTGCGATGGTGACCGGCACCGCCCTCGTCGTCGATGGCGGCTGGACCGCCGAATAGGGGAGACCCCGCATGATCCGCGTGTTGAAGCCCGGCCTGTCGGATGCCGAGAAATTCGCCGCCGACCGCGCCGTGCGCGAAACGGTCGAACGGATGCTGGACGACATCGCCGCGCGCGGCGATGCGGCAGTGCGCGAGTACTCGGCGCGTCTTGACCGCTGGGAACCACAGGACTTCCGCCTGTCGCAGGCGCAGATCGACGCGCTGATCGCCTCCCTGCCCGCGCAGACGATCGCCGATATCGGCTTCGCCCAGGCGCAGGTGCGCCGCTTTGCCGAGGCCCAGCGCGCGGCGTTGCGAGATATCGAAGTGGAAACCTTGCCCGGCGTAAGGCTCGGCCACAAGAACATCCCCGTCGCCTCGGTGGGGTGCTACGTGCCCGGCGGGCGCTATCCCATGGTGGCGTCCGCGCATATGTCGGTGCTGACCGCCAAGGTGGCCGGGGTCCCGCGGGTGATCGCGGCGACGCCGCCGCTGGACGGCGTTGCGCCCGCCGCGACGGTCGCCGCCATGGCGATGGGCGGCGCGGACGAGATCTACCTGCTCGGCGGCGTGCAGGCGGTGGCGGCGATGGCGCTCGGCACCGGCTCGATCGCGCCGGTGGACATGCTGGTCGGGCCGGGGAATGCGTACGTCGCGGAGGCGAAACGGCAGCTGTTCGGCCGGGTCGGCATCGACCTGCTCGCCGGCCCGACCGAGACGCTGATCATCGCCGACGACAGCGCGGATGCGGAGATGTGCGCGACCGACCTGCTCGGCCAGGCCGAGCACGGGCCCACCTCGCCGGCGATCCTGCTCACCAGTTCCGCGCGCATCGCGCGCGAGATCGAGGCGGAAATCGCGCGCCAGTTGACCCACCTGCCCACCGCCGCCGTCGCCGGCCAGGCCTGGGCCGACTACGGCCAGGTGATCCTGTGCGACAGCGACGCAGAACTGCTGTCCGAGGCCGACCGCATCGCGTCGGAACACGTGCAGGTGCTGACCCGCGAGCCGCGCTGGTTTCTGGACCGGATGCGCAACTACGGTGCGCTGTTCCTCGGCCCGGAGACCAATGTCGCGTATGGCGACAAGGTGATCGGCACCAACCACACCCTGCCGACCAAGCGCGCCGCCCGCTACACCGGCGGCCTCTGGGTCGGGAAATTCCTGAAGACGGTGACCTACCAGCAGGTCAGCCCGGAGGCGACGGCAGCGCTCGGGGAGGTTTGCGCCCGGCTGTGCGACATCGAGAATTTTGCCGCGCACGGCGAACAGGCGCGGCTGCGGGTACGCCGCTACGGCGGACGGAACCTCTAGTGTGCCGATCCTGACGCATGGTGCCGTCATCGGCGGTCAGGATCGGCACACCAGACCTTTGTTTTCGGTGGCCTGCTGATCCCTCACCGTCGCTGCGAAGAGCAGCGAAGGTAAGGGGCAGGACATCTTGTTCTCGGTGGCCTGCTGATCCCTCACCGTCGCTGCGAAGAGCAGCGACGGTGAGGGGCAGGACACCAGCCGACGCGGGGCTCCTGCGCGGCCAGGTCGGTGCGCGCGGCCGGTTTTCCGTGGCGCCGGCGGGACCGATCGCCTAAACCGCGCGCGTTCACGGACAAGGATCCCCCACGATGAACGCCGCTTCACAGGGCAAACGCACCATCACCGCCATTCCCGGCGACGGCATCGGGCCGGAAGTGATGCACGCCACCCAGCGCATCCTGGAAGCCGCCGGGGCCCCCGTCGTGTTCGAAACCGCCGAGGCCGGCGCGAATGCCTTCCGCAAAGGCATCGCCACCGGCGCGCCGCGCGAGACTCTCGACAGCATCGCCACCAACGGCATCGTGCTCAAAGGCCCGCTGGAAACCCCCGTCGGCTTCGGCGAGAAATCCGCCAACGTCACCCTGCGCAAGCATTTCGAGCTGTATGCCAACATCCGCCCGGTGCGCGAACTGCCCGGCATCCGCACCCCGTTCACCGGGCGCGGCATCGACCTCGTCATCGTGCGCGAGAACGTCGAAGACGTGTACGCCGGCATCGAGCACATGCAGACGCCGGACGTGGCGCAATGCCTCAAGCTGATGACCGCGCCCGGTTGCGAGCGGATCATCCGCGCCGCCTTCGCGGTCGCCGTGGCCGAAGGACGCAAGGCCGTCACCTGCGCCACCAAGGCCAACATCATGAAGCTGACGGAAGGCATGATGAAGCGCGTGTTCGAGCGGGTGGGCCCGGACTACCCCGCGATCGCGCAGGACCACATCATCATCGACAATTGCGCGCACCAACTGGTACTCGCGCCCGAGCGGTTCGACGTGATCGTGACGTCGAACATGAACGGCGACATCATCTCCGATCTCGCCGCCGGGCTGGTGGGCGGGCTCGGCATCGCGCCGTCGGCCAATCTCGGCGACCGGGTCGCGATGTTCGAGGCGGTGCACGGCTCGGCGCCACAGATCGCCGGCAAGGGACTCGCCAACCCGACCGCGCTGCTGTCGGCGGCGGTGATGCTGCTGCGCCATATCGGCGCCTTTGCCGTTGCCGAAACGATCGAGCAGGCGCTGTTCATCACCCTTGCCGAGGGCCGCAACCTGACCGGCGATCTGTCGCCGCGCGGCCACGGCGTCGGCACCGCGGCGTTCACCGAGCAGGTGATCCAGAATCTGGGCCGCACGTCCAACGCCGCCTCGCGCGCCTATTCCGCGCTCAGCCTCACGCCCTGGCCCGATGCGACCGCGCATACCGAACCGGCGACGCGCGAACTGGTCGGGCTCGACGTGTTCGTGGAATCCGACGCCACCGCCGCCGCCCTCGGCGCGGCGCTGGAGGCGGTCTGCGCGGACACCGCATTCCGCCTCGCCGGCATCTCCAACCGCGGCGTGCAAGTGCATCCGCCGACCGGGGGATACACCTTCCTGGTCGATCATTTCGCCTGCCGATTCCTGCTGCGCGCGCCGACGGACGGCGACGCCACGGACGCGATCGCCGACCTGCTGGCCCGGGTCGCCGCGCGCTATCGCTGGATGCACATCGAGAAGCTGCAGCGGTTCGACGGCGTGGAAGCGTTCGAACGGGCGCAGGGCGAGGGGTAATACCAACCCGCCGAAGGGCTGACCCATCGCCAGAAAAGGCCAGGGGGCTCTGCCCCCTGGACCCCCGCCAAGGGCTAGCCCTTGGAACCCTTCCGTAT
>JABBNW010000246.1 GCA_019352115.1 Pseudomonadota bacterium | reverse complement strand
CTAGGGTGGATCAGAGATTGCAGGAAATCGAATTTCTCGCGCGCTTCACTCTCGGTGCGTCCGACCACCGGATAGAAGCCGGGCATGATCTTCACCGCGTCCTGATCCCGGCCGTACTGCGCCAGACGCGAGCGTACATCAGCGTAGAACTCCCGGCCTTGTTCGAACGTCGTTTGCGCCGTGAATACCAGTTCCGCGGTCCGTGCGGCCAGGTCGCGCCCGATATCGGACGCGCCGGCCTGCACCAATACCGGTCGCTCCTGCGGTGATCGGGCAACGTTCAGAGGACCGCGGACGGAATAATACTTGCCGCTGTGGTTCAGTGCATGCACCTTGCCGGGATCGAAGAAGACGCCCGTCTCCTGGTCGCGGATGAACGCATCGTCCTCCCAGCTGTCCCACAGACCGGTGGCCACTGCGGCAAATTCGACTGCGCGATCATACCGATCGGCATGCGCGTCATGCCGGTTCCGGCTGTAGTTGAACGCTTCGGCTTCATTGTTCGACGTCACGAGGTTCCAACCGGCGCGCCCCGCCGCTGATCTGGTCGAGCGAGGCGAACTGCCGGGCCAGCGTATAGGGCTCGCTGTATGTCGTCGTTACTGTAGCGACCAGACCAAGACGGTTCGTCACCGCGGCGAGCGCCGACAGCAGGGTGAGCGGCTCGAACTTGACCATCTTGCCCATGCGGCCGCGCGCTTCACCGGACTCGGGAATGCTTACCGCGGCAGTGTCCGCAAGGAACAACAGATCGAACTTGCCCCGCTCGGCCGTGCGGGCAACGTCCACTGCTTGGGCGAAATCGACACCAGAGCCGGTGTATGCGCCCGGATGACGCCAGGCGGCCACATGCTGACCGGTTTCGTGCACGAAAGCGCCAAGCCGTAGTTTACGTTCATGTGCCGATTTGGCATCAACAGCATTCGCGCCAGCATCAGGCGAATCCAATCGGGGCCGCAGCGGCACCCCCAACGCGCCGGAAGCTATAGGCAGCTATCACTCGGCCGCCGATAGTCGATTCATTTTCAGCTTCTCAGGAGTTCGCGGCGGTCGCGCCGCGCGCCGGTCGCCTTTTCACGGTAAATCTTGGCGCAGCCCACCCCGCGAAGCCGCTCAAGCTGCGCGTCGAGCGCCTGCCCGTATGTCCTGACGCTGGCGTAGCCGAGACGGCCGGAAGGGGGTTCTTTTCGGTGCCATTTTGCGCGAAGTGGAGCCCCTTGAAAGCACTAGGTCAACGGAAGTGCCCTGGCTCGGGCCCGAAATGCCTCATCGTGCTCGGCCATGACGGGCGGGCCAGATCCGGACCATCGAACCGGGAGGCACCGCATCCAGCGGCCGGCACGATGTCTGCGCGGTCGGGTAAGTCTCGCCCCCGGCTCCGACCGTCAGCCTCCCGCCGCGTCGCCCACCTCCTCCTCGACCGCCGCCAGCAGCCTTTGCGCGAAATACGGCGGCAAATCCTGCCCAATCAGCACCAGCCGGCCACCGCCCTCCCACCCCTGCGGCCACCCGTCCAGGAACTCAGGCGGGGCCAGCCCGTGCTGCGCCGCCTGCAGCAGCAGCGGCCGGCCGGGCGCCTCGACGATCTCCACCAGCCCCTTCAGCCGCAGCAGCCGCGGCCCCGCATGGGCCAGCAACGCCTCCAGGAACAGGCTGAGCGCGGCGCCGGCGATCGGGCGATCGTGTTCCAGCACCACGCTACCGAGGCCCGCACCGTGCCGCCCGCGCGCGAACGGGTTCGGCCCGACGTCGGGGGCAAGCCCGGCCAGCCGCCCTGCCCGCGCCGCCGCATCGACCGGGCCGAACAGCACCGCGGGATCGATCGCACCGCGCACCGCATCCACCACCGGCGCGACGTCGGCCAGCCGCGCTCGCAGCGCCGGCACCGGCCCGGCGAGGTCGGTCTTGGTCAGCACGATCCGGTCCGCCACCGCCACCTGCCGGCGCGCCTCGATGTGCCGGTCCAAGGTCGCCGCGCCGGCGCGCGCATCGACCAGGGTCACGACGCAGTCCAACCGATGCCCCGCCGTCACCTCCGGATCGATCAGCACAGAGGCGAGCAGCGGCGCCGGATCGACCAGGCCGGAGGTCTCGATCAGCACCCGGTCGTAATTTCCCTGCCCCGCCAGCCCGCGCAAGGTCGTTGCCAGATCGCCCTGCATACGGCAACACAGGCACCCGGTGGTGAGCGCGAGCACGGCCTCGCTGCCGGTGGCGATCAGCGCATGATCGATGCCGATTTCGCCGAATTCGTTGACGATCACGGCGGTGCGCGCAAACCCCGGATCGCGCAGCACCTGCCCGATCAACGTCGTCTTGCCGCTGCCGAGAAACCCGGTCACGATGGAAACCGGGCATCCCGGCGCGGCATCGGTCATGCGGGGTAGGTCATGTGGCACCCGTTCTCCACGGCATCTCCCGCCACATCCTGGCCGGGTACCAGCTTGTGCGGCGTGAAGACGTTGTATTTGTTGCCCTTGGGAGGATGCACTTCGCCCACGAAGATGTTCGCCATCAACTGGTGGTCGCCCTTGCGATAGAACACCTTACCGGGTTGCAGCGCAACCTCGGGCGGCAGGACCATCCCCTCCAGCGCCCGCGCCATCTTCAGCGCATCCAGGCTCTTGCTGTGCTCGACCGCCAGGCGGAAGCTGTGCACCGCCACATAACCGAACCAGACGCGGGCGGACGGCATGACGTGGAAGCGCTTGTCGATCGCGGCCGTGAACTCCGCGACATGCGGCACGCCAGGCTGGTTCCACCACCACTCGAAATCCCACCAGCCGGTCTGCGCCGCCGCCGGCGTCGCGATCACGTCCTCCAGCTCGAAGATCGCGCCGCCGAGGGCGATCGACTTCTCCATGCCGAACTGCAGGAACTGCTTCATGCAGTTCACCTGCGGGTTGCCGTACATGTTGTTGATCAGCACCTGCGGCTTATACAGCTTCGCCTTGATGAGCGTGTCGGTGAAATCGAGCGTGGTCTGCGGTACCATTACCGCTTCCACCGTGCCGCCGAGCTTCTTCAGATCGCGAATGAAAGCCGCCTGCAACGTATGGCCATAGGCGTAGTCAGGCGTGATCATGAACCAGCGCTTGCCGAATTTGCGTACGAGCGTCCCGGTGATGGCCGACGCATCCATGCTGGTGGTGCCGCAGATGCGGAACACGTTCCACTTGCAGGCTTTCCCGGTCATAGGATCGGTATGCGCGCCCGGCAGGATGTTCAGCACGCCCTTCTGGTTGGTCACCTGCGTCTGCGCATAGGCGATGCCGGAATTGGGATCGCCGAACAGCACGTTCACGTGGTCGCGATCGATCAGCTTGATCGCCTTCTGCACGCCGACGCCGGTATCGGACGCGGAATCCTCGACCAGAAGCTGAAGCGGGCGGCCGAGCACGCCGCCTTTGGCATTGATCTGCTCGACCGCCAGCCGGGCGCCCTGCACTTCGGACGTGCCAAGCATGGAGGCGGGGCCGGTCATCTCGTCGACCATGCCGATCTTGATCGGCACCTCCCCGCGGGCGGACAGCAGGAATGGCGCGGCGAGCTGGCTGCCGGCGAGAACGGCCGCACCTTGCAGCACGCGCCGCCGGCCGGGGCGTGACCCCGGGGTGGGTTCGGACATGGGTAGCCTCCCTGCCCCGGCCATGCAGGCCGGGGGATTCGTTGCTGCCGCGTTGGCCGCGGCTGGCGCCGAGCATAGGCATGGGCAGCGTAATATAAGATGAATTCTTCGACAGGTTCGTTGCATCTGGCGAGCAGGGCGGGCTTGCCCCGGAGCGGGCGGGTGTGCGAGGCACGACACGGACAGGGCGGCGCGGGGCCGCGTGCGGGACAGGGGGGCGAGACATGCGAACCGACATCGTGCCGCCGTTGGGGCTGGCCCATCTCACCGCGCTCGACGTGGCGCCGGTTGATCTGGTCCCGCTCGCCCGCGCGGCGGGCTTCGCGTTCGTGGGGCTGCGGCTGTGCCCGGCCCAGCCCGGCGGCGTGTGCTACACGCTGCCGCCTGCCACCGTGGCCGAGATGCGCCGGCGGATGGACGGGGACGGCATGCGGGTGCACGATATCGAGATCGTGACGATCGACCCGGCGTTCGATCCCGCCGCGCTGATCCCGGTGCTGGAACAGGGCGCCGCGGTCGGCGCGCGCCGGCTGAGTGTATGCGGGGAAGACCCGGACCGGGCGCGGCTCGTTGCCCGCTTCGCTGCGCTGTGCGAACTGGCGGGCGGGTACGGGTTCGGTGTCGATCTGGAATGGATGGGCTGGCGGGTGATCGCGACCCTCGCCGACGCGCGCGCGGTGGTGGCGGCAAGCGCGCAGCCGAACGCCGCGGTGCTGGTCGATGCGCTGCACCTGGCGCGCACCGGCGGCACGCCGGCCGACGTGCGCGCCCTGCCGGCCGGGCTGGTGCGCAGCGTGCAGCTATGCGACGCGCCGGCAACGGCGCCGGCGGACCGCGCCGGGATCATCGCCGAGGCCCGCGCAGCCCGCCTGCCGCCCGGCGCCGGCGCGCTGCCGCTGGCGGGGCTACTGGATTCCCTGGCAGAAGATGCCGTCCTGTCCTGCGAAATCCCGATGGCGGACGTGCCGGACCCGGCCGAGCGCGCGCGCCGCGCCCGACAGGCCACGGCGGCTCTGTTCGGCCACGGCTGATCAGATCGTTCCGACCGTGCGGATGCGCGCGCGCGGGAAAATCTCCGCCTGCGCCAGCACCGGGGTGTTCGGGCGGATGCGGTCCACGATCGCGCGCACGTGCAACCGGATGCCGCCGCTGGTCAGCAGCACGGGCGCATCCCCGTCGGCTCCCGCGGCATCGAACACGGTGCGCAGCCGCTGCATGAACTCCTGCAACTGGGTCGGCGCCATCGCAAGCTGGCGATCCTCGGCGGGGCCGGTCAGCGCATCGGCGAACGCGCCCTCCCACTGCGGGGACAAGGTTACCAGCGGGATGTAGCCGGCGGGACCGGTTTGCGCGTCGCTGATCTGGCGCGCCAGGCGGGCCCGCACATGCGCAAGGATCGCCGGCATGGGACGCTGCGGGCCGGCTTCCTGGATCCCCTCCAGGATCGTGCCGAGATCGCGGATCGACACCCGCTCGGCCAGCAACCCGGCCAGCACCCGCTGCACGAGACCCACGCTCGCCTGCGCGGGGATCAGGTCGGCAACCAGCTTCTGCTGTTCGCGCGGCAGTTCCTCCAGCAGCTTTTGGGTTTCGGCGTAGGACAACAGCTCCGCCATCGTTTCCCGCACGGCTTCGGTCAGATGGGTCGTCAGCACGCTTGGCGGGTCGACGACGGTGCAGCCTCGGAACAAGGCCTCCTCCTTCGCCTCCGGGGCGATCCAGAGGGCGGGCAGGCCGAAGGCGGGCTCGGTGGTGCGCTCGCCGGGCAGGTCGGGCATGCCGCCGTTCGGGTTCATCGCCAGCAGCATGGTGGGGCGCAACTCGCCGCGCGCGGCTTCGATCTCCTTCACCCGGATCGAATAGACATCGGCCGGAAGCTGCATGTTGTCCTGGATGCGCACCGGCGGCAGCACGAATCCCATTTCGGAGGCGATTGATCGGCGCAGGCTCTTGATCTGCTCCGTCAGCCGCGGCGTGTCGCCACCGGCGAGCGCCAGCAGCCCGTAGCCCAGTTCCAGCCGGATCAGGTCGAGGCGCAACGAATCCCCGATCGGCGGCTCGGTCGGCAACACGGCCACCGGCGGGGTCTCGTCGGCCACGACGGGCGGATGCTTGAACCGCAGCCAGGCCCCGCCGCCCGCGAGCCCCGCAATGCCGAGGAACGGCAGCGCGGGCAGCCCCGGCAACAACGCCAGCACCACCGCCGCGCCCGCCGCCATCGCGAGCGGCTTCGGACTGCCGCCCAACTGGCTGATCAGCGCCGCATCCGCGGTGCCCTCCATGCCGCCCTTGGTCACGACGATGCCGGCGGCGGTGGAAACGAGCAACGCGGGGATCTGCGTCACCAGGCCGTCGCCCACCGTCAACCGCGTGAACGAATCGGCGGCATCGGCGAAACTCATGCCATGCTGGACCATGCCGATCGTCAGGCCGCCGATGATGTTGATCGACGTGATGATCAGCCCCGCAATCGCATCGCCGCGCACGAACTTGGCGGCACCGTCCATGGCGCCGTAGAAACCGCTCTCCTGTTCCAACTCGCGGCGGCGCTTGCGCGCCACCTTCTCGTCGATCAAACCCGCCGACATGTCGGCATCGATCGCCATCTGCTTGCCCGGCATCGCATCCAGGCTGAACCGGGCCGCAACCTCCGCGATGCGCCCGGAGCCCTTGGTGATGACGGTGAAATTCACCACCAGCAGAATCGCGAACACGATCAGCCCGATGACGATGTCCCCGCCCATCAGGAAACCGCCGAACGCCGCCACCACATGCCCCGCGGCCAACGGTCCCTGGTTGCCATGCGAGAGAATGCGGCGCGTCGTCGCCACGTTCAGGGACAAACGCAACAAGGTCGTCAACAACAGCAGGGTCGGAAAACTGGTGAAGTCCAAAGGACGCACCAGAAACAGCGCCACCATCAGCACCAGCACCGACGCCGTGATCGACAGCGCCAGCCCAACATCCAACAGCGCCGCCGGCAACGGCAACACCAACACCGACAACAACGCCACAACACCCAGCGCCAGACCAATGTCGGTCCCAGGCGCGTAGCGACGCAGACTGGCAAGGATCGGGGGCATGCGTCAGGGGAGGAAGGAAGTAAGGCCAGGGGCGCTGCCCCTGGACCCCGCCAGGGAACTA
>JABBNW010000016.1 GCA_019352115.1 Pseudomonadota bacterium | reverse complement strand
TGGGGGCTTATATTTGCGCGGGCATGGCCGAGGGAAGCCCCACGGGCGGGGGGGCAGGCAGGCAAGGCCCAAGGGGAGGCCGCCCGCAGGGCGATGGCCCGGGGAGCGGTCGCCCGCGGGGGCCGGCTTCAGTCGCCGGCGGGGCGGGCCGCGTAGGCGGCGGCGGTTTCGGCCATGACCTCGTCCAGGCGCCGTCCGGGCCGGTAGGCGTCCATGCCGCCGGCGGTCCGGGTCACACCGGGCGCCTGGCGCGGACAGGGCTCCGGCGTCCCGAGCACGGTCGCCAGCGGCACGAGCTCGGTCCAGACCGGGTGCGCGTAGTCGGCCTCGTCGTCATGCACCGGCACGTCGCGGATCTTGGCCGAGGCGTCCTCGATCCGCATCCCCACCAGCATCGTCGCCTTGATCTCCTGCGCGCTGGGCGGGCGCAGGGCGGCGGCGCGGCCGGGAAAGAAGCGGTCGATGAACGCATCCATCGCGCGCAGCTTGGCCTCGGTCCCCGCGACCGGGGCGGCGTGCCCGAACGCCATGACCGCGCGGTAGTTGATCGAGTGGTTGAACCCGCAGCGGGCCAGCACGATCGCATCCATGTGGGTGACCGTGAGGCAGACCGGGATGCCCTTCGCCTCGGCGCGCAGCATCCGGCTGGCCGAGGAGCCGTGCCAATAGAGGTGATCGCCCTCGCGCCAGAAGGCGGTGGGCGTGCAATAGGGCTGGCCGTCGATCACATAGGCGATGTGGCAGAGCATGGCGGCGTCGAGCACGCGGAAGACGGTTTCGTGGTCATAATGGCCGCGCTGGGGGCGGCGGCGCACCCGGTTGCGGGGGGTGATCGGGAAGGCAGGCGGGGTCGGGTCCATCTCGGGTCTCCGGTCGGTAGCGGGCGCGCGGCAGGATGCGGGGCAGGTTGCGGGGCGCATCGGCATCGCGCCAAACTGGCACGGTGGGAATAGCCAGTCGGGAGAAAAATCAGTGGACCAGTCGGAGCCGCCCGCGCGGACCACCGCGAGCGGGCAGATCGCCGCTGCCCTGCGGGCGCAGATCGCGGCTGGCGTCTATGCGCCGGGCGACCGGCTGCCTTCCACCCGCGCGCTCGCCGCCGAGCGCGGCCTTTCCCGCACCACCGTCACCGCCGCCTACGAGCAGTTGCTGGCCGAGGGCTATCTGGACTCGCGGCAAGGCGCGCGCACCGTGGTCGCGCCCGGCCTGCGCCCGCAGGCCGATCGGGCCGCGCCCCGCCGCACGGGGCCGCCCCCGGCCTCGCTGTCCGGCTTCGGCCGGCGCCTGGCCGTGCTGCCCGTCCCGCCGGCGCCCGCGCCGCCAACCTCCGGGCCGGGGCGCCTCGTCGCCGATTTCCGCTTCGGCGACCTGGCGGTGGAGGATTTCCCGCTGCTCGCCTGGAAGCGGGCCCTGAACGGGGCGCTGCTGCGGCGGGCCGGATGGCTCGGCTATGGCGAACCCGCAGGCTCGCCGGCGTTGCGGTCGGCGCTCGCGGCCTATCTGTGGCGGGCGCGCGGGCTGCGCTGCGCGGCGGCGCAGATCGTGGTGGTGAACGGATCCCAGCAGGGCCTCGATCTCTGCGCCCGCCTGGCCCTCGATCCGGGGGCGCGGGCGGTGGTAGAGGACCCGGGCTATCTGATGGCCCGGCATACCTTCCTCGCCGCCGGGGCGAAGCTCGTACCGGTTCCGGTGGACCAGGAGGGGCTGTGCACCGACGCCTTGCCGCGCGACGGAGCCGCGCGGATCGCCCATGTCACGCCCTCGCACCAGTTTCCGTTGGGTGGCGTGCTGTCAGCACCGCGGCGCGCGGCCCTGCTCGCCTGGGCGCGGCGGGAGGGTGCGTGGATCATCGAGGACGACCACGACAGCGAATACCGCTTCGACATCGACCCGATCCCGCCGCTCGCCGCGCACGGCGAAGCGGCGGGCGTGATCTATCTCGGCACCGTCTCGAAGACGCTGTCCCCGGCCCTGCGGCTTGGCTATCTCGTGCTCGCCCCGGACCTCGTCGAGGTGTTCCAGGCCGCCAAACGGCTCGCCGACCGGCACACGCCGTCCCTGGAGCAGGAGGCGCTGGCGGAGTTGATCGCGAGCGGCGCGTATGAGCGGCATGTGCGACGGATGCGCAGGCGCAACGGCGAGCGGCGGGCGGCGTTGTTGGCGGCGCTGTCGGCCTGTCTCGGCGAGCGGGTGGCTGTTGTCGGTGCCGAGGCGGGTCTGCACGTGCTCGCCTGGTTCACCGATGTGCCGCGCGCGCGGGAGGCGGCGCTGATCGCCGCGGCGCGCACCGCCGGGGTTGGGCTCTATCCGGTGACGCCGCTCTACGATCCGGACGGGGCCGCTCCGCGCCCGGACCGGGCGGGTGCCGTGCTCGGCTACGGCGGCCTCGATCCGCGCGGAATCGCGGCGGGCGTGCAGCGCCTGGCCGGCGTTCTGGATGGGATATCGTAATGTGCGGCCTGCGCTGCCCGCCCCAGGACAGCGCCAACACGTGATGGAGCCGCGGTCGGACCAACCGTTCCGACTCCCGTGGCCCTCCGCCCTGTCTCCGTGACAAAAAAAAGCGCGCGCGCCAACAGCAGAGTTCCACGCCCCGACCCGCGCGTTCTTACCCCGATCGCGGACCCGAGCCCCCGCCCGCAAGCAACCGGGTCTCGATACGCAACGGAACCCCATCCGCCCCCGCAACACCACCGCCCACAGCGCGCCCCGGCCGCCGCCAGTCCGATCAGAGCCCGACGAGCAACGCCGGATCGGACACAGGCAGCCCGCACACCCCGCCCCGGCAGACATAGGCCGCGGCACCCGCGGCACCGGCGCCCTTGCCCGCCGCCGGGTGGCCCGGGGGCAGCGCGTCCGGCGCCGGCGCGCGCAGCACCACCACCGCCGGATCGGGGGACGCCAGCGCCGCCGCCAGCAACGCCGCGGTCAATGGATGCTCCGGCGGGCCGGCGACCACGACGGTCGCCGCAGTCTCCAGCAGCCCGACGGCGGCGAGCAGGGTCGGCATCGCGGCAGCCTGGTCCGGGATCGCCAGAAATGCCCGCGCCAGGGCCTCCGTCCGCCCCCGCCAGACGGCCTCCCCGGTCAGGTGGAACAGCCGCGCGCACGCCTCCGCGAGCAGCCCCGCCCCGGCTGGGCTTGCGTTGTCCGCGGCGGTGCGGGGCCGCGCGAGCGGCACGTCGGTCGCGTCCGCCGCGGAGGCGAACACCCCCCCGGCCCCGTCCCCGAACCGGTCCAGCGCGGCGGTCGCGAACCCGATCGCCTGATCGCGCCGCGCCACCGCCCCCGTGACCTCGAACAGCGCGAGGCAGGCGCGTGCCATCGCCGCCTGGTCGTCAAGCAGCCCCGCCGCGCCGAGCCGCCCCCCCCGCCACGCATGCGCGACCCTGCCGTCTGCAGTGCCGAGATCGCGGCGCACCGCATCGCAGGCCGCGCCTGCCCGCGCGACCCAGTCGGGCCGGGCGAACACCGCGCCGGCGCGGGCCAGCGCGGCAACGGCGAGCCCGTTCCAGTCCGCCAGCACCTTGTCGTCCCGCCCCGGCCGCACCCGGTGCGCACGCGCGGCGAACAGCACCGCGCGGGACCGTCCGAGCGCCGCCTCCGCCGCCGCATCGCCGGGCGGGGTGACCCGGTGCAGGATCGTATGGCCCTCCCAGTTGCCGCCCGCGGTCACGTCGTAGGCGGATTTGAAGGCGGGCGAATCGGCGCCGAGCAGGGCGTCGATCTCGGCCTCGGTCCAGACGTAGAAGCGGCCTTCCTCGCCTTCGGAATCGGCGTCCTCGGACGCGGCGAAGGCCCCGCCCGCATTCATGTCGCGGATCATCCAGCCGACCGTCTCGGCGGCCCGCGCGGCATACAGCGGATCGGGGCGGTCGGCGTAAGCAAACGCCAGCAGTTCCAGCAATTGCGCGTTGTCGTACAGCATCTTCTCGAAATGCGGCACCAGCCACACCGCATCGGTCGCGTAGCGCGCGAAGCCGCCGCCGAGATGGTCGTAGATCCCGCCTTGCGACATGCGAGTGAGCATCAGGTGCAGCGCGGCGCGACCCTCGGGCCGCCCCGGCGGTTGGCCGGTACGGAACGCCTCCTGCCACAGGAAGCGGAAGATCGGCGCATTGGGAAATTTGGGCGCACCGCGCAGGCCGCCTTGCACGGGATCGGTCAGCCGCAGCAGCGCGGCCGCGGCGGCATCAAGCGTGGCGGGCGTCGGCATCTCGCCCGGCTCCGGCACGGCGGAGGCGCGAACCAGCGCACGGCGCAGCGCCTCGGTATTCTGGATCACCGCCGCGTCGCGCGCGGTCCAGGCAGCGGCCACGCCTTCCAGCACCTGGCGGAAGGAGGGCTTGCCCCAGCGCGGCTCGGGCGGGAAATAGGTGCCGCCCCAGAACGGACTGCCGTCGGGGGCGAGGAACATCGTGAGCGGCCAGCCGCCCTGCTCGCCCATCGCATGCAGGGCGGACATATAGAGGTGGTCGATGTCCGGGCGTTCCTCGCGGTCGACCTTGATCGCAACGAAGCGCGCGTTCAGCGCCGCGGCGGTGTCGGCGTCCTCGAAGGATTCATGCGCCATGACGTGGCACCAGTGGCAGGCGGCGTAGCCGATCGAGAGCAGGATCGGCTTGTCTTCCGCCTGCGCCGCGGCGAGCGCCGCCGCCCCCCAGGGCCGCCAGTGCACCGGATTGTCGGCGTGCTGCAGCAAGTAGGGCGAGGTCTCGCCGCGCAGCAGGTTGCCCGGCTGGCCCGGGTCGGCAGGCGCTGAAGTCATCGGCGAATATTCCTTGGCGCGGCGCGGGTCAGGAGCCCACGACCTCCAGCTCCACCGGCACGTTGCCGCGGGTGGCGTGCGAATAGGGGCAGATCTTCTCGTGCGCTTCCTGCGCCAGGGCGGCGAGTTGGGCCTGCGGCAAGGAGGCGTCGGCGACATGCAGCTTCACCGCCAGGCCGAAGCCGCCGCCCTCGCGCGGCCCGATCGAGACCGCGCAGGTGATTTTCGCCCCGGTCGCGTCCTGCTTGTGCTGCTTGGCGACGAAGTCGAGCGCACCGCCGAAGCAGGCGGCATAGCCGGCGGCGAACAGGTGCTCCGGCGTGGCGGTCCCCGGCTTGCCCGGCCCCCCCATGGCCTTGGGCACGGAGAGATCGACCTTCACCATGCCGTCGCTCGATTCCGTATGCCCGTTGCGGCCACCGATGGCGGTGGCCGTGGCGGTGAAGAGCGGCTTGATCGTGTCCATGGACGGGGCTCCGCGAGGGTGAGGCCGGCACCCTACCGCGCCGGTTGCACGGAATGTGGGGGGCGAGGCGGCCGAACGCCACCCCGTCGCCGCCGGGCCGGACAGCCCCTTGGCCTCGCCGGCGATGACGGCATCCGTCGCCTGGGGGCAAACCGGCAGGTGGCAAGGGGTCGCGCGCGCCCAGAGCCCGCATGGGTGCCTCCCCCGCCACCGCAGTCGCGCCGCGCGCGGACCTGTCCATCTTCGTCCCGTCAGTATCGACTGACGGACGACCCACGCTGCGGGTCACGAGGAATGGACACTCTGCCATGACCAAATTCACTGCCGCCTTCCTGGCGCTGGGCCTGATGGCCGGGGCCGCGCAGGCCGCGCCGCTCGCCGCCGGGACCGGCCGGCCCGCCGCGGTCGCCGCCCATGCGCAGGCACAAGCCGCCGCCAGCGCGCGCCTCGCGATGCGGACCGCGTGGTGCGGCCGGGCAGCCTGCCGCGCGCAGGGCTGAACCTTGCCGCCGAGAAGGCGCGGTTGCGGTCGGCGCCCGCCCGTGCACCTGATGGTGCCAGCGCCCAGCGCACGACCCTGACCCTCATCCCGGGAGTTCCACCATGAAGGCCGTCGGCTATCGGATGTCGTTGCCGATCAGCGATCCCAACGCGCTGCTCGACGTCACCTTGCCGAGGCCGACACCGACCGGCCGCGACCTGCTGGTGAACGTCGCCGCGGTGTCGGTCAATCCGGTCGATACCAAAGTACGCCGCCGCGCCGCGCCACCGGCCGGGGAGGTCCGCGTGCTCGGTTGGGACGCCGCCGGCACGGTCGAAGCCGTAGGCCCCGACTGCACCCTGTTCGAGCCGGGGGATGCCGTCTTCTACGCCGGCGCGCTCGATCGGCAGGGCACCGACGCGGAATTCCACCTGGTCGACGAACGCCTGGTCGGCCCGAAGCCGCGCAGCCTCGGCATGGCCGAAGCCGCCGCCCTGCCGCTCACCGCCATCACCGCGTGGGAAGCCCTGTTCGACCGGCTGGACATCCGCCGCGCGGTGCCGGGCGCGGCACCGGCGATCCTCATCATCGGCGGGGCCGGCGGGGTCGGTTCGATCGCGATCCAGCTTGCCAAGGCGCTCACCGACCTCACGGTGATCGCCACCGCCTCGCGGCCGGAAACGCAGGACTGGGTGCGCGCCCTCGGCGCCGATCATGTCGTGGATCACACGCGGCCGCTGGCCGCGGAGGTTGCCGCGCTCGGCATCGGCGCCCCCGGTGTCGTGTTCGCCACCACCGGCACCGACGCCCATTTCGACCAGATCGTGGAGCTGATCGCCCCGCAAGGACGCTTCGGCCTGATCGACGACCCCGAGCCGATCGACGTCCGCAAGCTCAAGCGCAAGAGCGTGTCGTTGCACTGGGAATTGATGTTCACCCGCTCGACCTTCGCAACCCCGGACATGATCGCGCAGCACGCGGTGCTCGCCGAGGTGGCCCGCCTGGTCGATGTCGGCACCTTGCGCAGCACGCTCGCCGCGAATTTCGGCCCCTGCACGGCGGCGAACCTGCGGCGCGCCCACGCGTTGCTCGAAAGCGGGCAGTCGAAGGGCAAGATCGTGCTCGAAGGGTTCTGACCCAGGGGACAATGACCCGGGGGACAATGACCCGGGATCATGACGACCCGAGGTCATAAGGACAACGGAAGGGTAGCGCGATGCAGATCGCCTTCATCGGCCTTGGCAACATGGGCGCGGCCATGGCGGCCAATCTCCTCCGGGCGGGCCATGCGGTGACCGTCTTCAACCGCAACCCGGACAAGGCCGCTGCCCTGGTGGCCGCCGGTGCCACGGCGGCGGCCGATCCGGCTGCCGCGGCGGCGGGCGCGGAGGTCGCGATCACCATGCTCGCCGACGACACGGCGACGGCGGCGGTGGTGTTCGGACCGCGCGGCATACTGGCGGGCCTCGCGCGTGGCGCCGCGCATGTCGCCATGAGCACGATCAGCGTCGCGCTGTCCGAACGCCTTGCCGCGGCGCATGCAGCGGCCGGCCAGGGCTACGCCGCGGCGCCGGTGTTCGGCCGGCCGGACATGGCCGCGGCCGGCAAGCTGTTCGTCGTCGCCGGCGGCGCCGCGCCCCTGCTCGACCGCCTCGCCCCGGTGTTCGCCGCGATCGGCCAGCGCAGCTTCGCCATCAGCGCCACGCCGGCGGCGGCAAACCTCGTGAAGCTCAGCGGGAATTTCCTCACCGCCGCGACGATCGAGGCGATGGGCGAGGCGTTCGCCCTGGTCCGCAAGGCCGGAATCGACCCGCACGCCTATCTCGACCTGCTGACCAACACGATGTTCACCGCGCCGCTCTATCGCACCTATGGCACCCTGATGGCCGAGGACCGCTACGAGCCCGCCGGCTTCCCGGTCCCGCTCGGCCTCAAGGACATCCGCCTCGCGCTCGCCGCTGCCGATGCCGAGGGCGTGCCGATGCCGCTCGCCAGCCTGCTGCGCGACCAGTTGATGACCATTCTCGCCCAGGGCGGCGGGGCGCGGGACTGGTCCTCGCTCGCCGGCCTCGCCGCCCACAACGCCGGCCTGCCTTGCGACTGATGCCAACCCGCGGAATGTTCGGCCAGCGGTTCTCGATGCGAACGCCACGCGAGTGGTGTCTGACGGATACCAGCCGTTAGGACGGCTGGTATCGCTTGCCGGGCGGCGCCACCGCCTCCGCGGCGGTCAGGCGAAAAGGCGCAACTGGTCGAGGGTCACGCCGGTTGCGTCCGACACGGGCACGCAACGCGCCCGGGCGACGGGATCATTGCGCCGTTCGCAGCATGTGTTCCCAGCGGTCGAGAATCGGCAGCACCGTCGTCGCATCGGCCGCCGGCAGCGACACGACCACCCGTGCGACGCCGGCGTCGCGCCAGCGGCGCAGGCGATCGGGGTCCGGGGTGACGCCGAACACGGTCACGGGGATTTCGGCCGGATCACGCCCCGCCTCGGCCGCCATGCGGAGGAATTCGGGCATGAACCGGGTCACGTCGTCGTACTGCGGACGGGCGGCGTGCGCCGGCGGGGAACGGGGACCGGCGCGACAGCGGGATGTGGGAATGCTCCGGCGCCCAGATGGATTCGAACCCGCGCGCTTCCAGTGCCACGCCGAGCGCGGCGGCGGACATGGCGTAGTCGGTGAAGAACATCGCCGCGCCGAACTGCATCCCGGCCCCCCCCTCGTTGTCGGCGCGTGCCCGCCGTCCGGTGCCGGCCGCGGGCGCGCGCGTGCGACGCAGCTTGGCGCAGCCATGCGCACGAGGCAAAGTCCACCGCGCCGCCTGCCCGGACGGGCGCCAGCCGGGAGCCCCCCAGCCAGGAGACGTCATCGAATGGAAGACCGCCGCGTGCTGCTCGGCCTGATCGGCTCCCCGATCGCCCATTCCGCCGCCCCGGCCATGCACGAGGCCGCCGGGCGCGCCACCGGCCTGCGCGTCCACTACCAGCTCATCGACGTACCCGGCGCCGATACCGCCACCTTGCGGGCGCTGGCGGAGGGCGTGCGCCGCCTCGGCTTCGCCGGCGTCAACGTGACCTTCCCCTACAAGGAAGCGGTGCTGGCCCTGCTCGACGCGATCGATCCCGCGGCGGCGCCGATCGGCGCGGTGAACACGGTGGTGGTGCGCGACGGTCGGCTGATCGGCCACAACACCGACACCACCGGATTCGCCGCCGCCATCACCGAGGACATCGCCGACCCCGCCGCTGGTCCCGTTGCGCTGATCGGTGCCGGCGGGGTGGGCCGCGCGGCCGGATTCGCGCTGGCCCGCCTCGGCGTGCCCGACCTGCGCATCCTGGACAGCGCGCCCGAAAAGGCGGCCGCGCTCGCCCGCGACCTGGAACGGGCCGGCGCCCCCCGGGCGCGCGCCGCGACCGACCTCGCCACGGCGCTCGTTGGTGCCGCGGGCGTCGTGAACGCGACCCCGGTCGGCATGCTGCCCGACCGCGGCACGCCGATCCCGCCGAGCCTGCTGCACGCCGGGCTGTGGGTCGCGGACGTGGTTTACTACCCGCTGGTCACGCCACTGCTGACGGACGCGCGTGCCGCCGGCGCGCGCACCGTGACCGGGCGCGCGCTTACGATCCACCAGGCCGCCGACGCCTTCGCGCTGTTCACCGGGGTGCGCCCGCCGATCGCCGCGCTGGGGGCGGCGTTCGACGCCGTGATCGCCGCCCGCACCGCCGCGCCCGATACCGGCGCGCCCGGCGCCGCTGCGCATCAACCCGCCGCACACTGACCCGCCGTACATTGATCCGCCAGGGCAACGCCGCCTTGTCGCCGGCGCGGGAGGGCCGGAGACGGGGAAGCCCGCCGCACGGGATTGCGGGACACCGGCCGCCCCCTTGCCGCCGCCCTCGAACGTTGCGGATGCGCGCCGGGCACCTGCTTGCCCTCCTGCTGCTGGCGTTCACCGCGCCCATACTTGCCGCGCCGATACTTGTCTCCCAGGCGCACGCATGCTCGGTGGAGCGGCGGGCGGTGCTGCCGATCCAGTTTCGCGCCGGGCACCCGCTGGTCACCGCCCTGCTGGACGGGCAGCCCGCGACCTTCGTCTTCGATACCGGCGCGCAACGCAGCCTGCTTACCCCGGCGGCGGTGGCGCGGCTGCACCTGAAGCTCGACCCCTGGGTCGGCACCACCGTGGTCGGGATCGGCGGCATCGAGCAGCACCGCAACGCCGAGGTCGCAAGCCTGGTCCTGGGCGGGGTGGCGCTACGCCAGGACACGATGCTGCGCGGTCTGAGCGTCAGCGTGGGGGCGATCCCGGTCAGCCAGATGGGCGGGGCGCCGGTGGACGGGATCCTGGGCCGGGACGTGCTGGCAGCTTTCGACCTGTCACTCGATTTCGCGCACCGCCGGGTCACGCTGTACCGGGTACGCGGCTGCACTGGGCGGTTCCTGCCGTGGCGGGGTCCGTATGCGGCGGTGGCGGCGATGGCCGGCTATCGCGCGCCGCTAGGGATTCCGGTGCGGACCGACGGACATGTGCTGCGGGCGCTGATCGACACCGGGTCCACCACCGACCTGCTGACCGCATCGGGGATGGCGCGGCTCGGGCTGACCGAGGCCGGGCTGGCGGGGGAGCCGGTGGGACAGGTGCGCGGCATCGGCCCGCGGCGAGTGCGCGTGCGGGTGTACCGGCTGGGGTGGCTCGCGGTCGGGGCGAGCGTGACGCAGGGGGTGGCGGTGGTGGCGGCGCCGGTGATCCTGACTCCGATTCTCGATCTGCTGCTGGGGGTGGACTGGTTGGACGGGCACCGGGTGTGGCTGTCGTATGCGACGGGGCAGGTGTTCGTGGCAGGGTGATGGGCCGCGGCGCATCTCGCCAACGTGGGTCGGGATGCACGGCATCGCGACCCACGCGGCAGAGGCTACTGTGGTTGCGGCTTCCAGTTGGAATGACCGCGCGCATCACCCCTGACACCGGCGGTCCCGATGTGGGCCGGATCGCCCTTGCTCTTGGCGGCCCCGTTGCCGCCCACCCCGCTGTTGTAGTCCTGGCCGGGGGCAAGCCTGGCAGAGCCATTGCCGCCGACGCCCTGGTTGTACTGGTCGCCGTTGGCCGCGAGCACGATCGCCCCCTGGCCTTGGGAGGGGGCGGCGTTGGCAAGGCCGATGCCGCCGGACAGGGCGAATACCGCCGCCGTTATTGCAATTGAACGCTGGGCAATTGTGCGCTGGTTCGTTTTCATCTCGGGCTCCTGGGGCTTGCGGGCGCAGGTCCACTCTGCCGGGAAACGGCCGGCATCGCGTCGGTACAGACGATATTGAGTCGGCCCGAGATATCGCATCGGAGCGTCACGGCCGGGCATAGCAACACGTTTCCGTGCGGTCCAACGCCTGCCGCGTCCCCCTCCGCCTTCCCAACGGCACCGGGCCGCCCCCGCAGCAAGGTGATCCCGTAGAAGACTGACCCCATGGCAGGCTGCGGGCTGGGACCGCGCCGGTCCGCGACCGGGTTCGACCGGTCCCCTCATCAAGAGATTTATGTCCCTCGCGGCCGACAACTGCCGGCCGGGCGCCGTGACCGGACCCGCATGGGTAGTTTCCGAGCCTAGCCCGCTGCCCCGCGAGCGCAATATGGCTTGCTCCCGGCGGGCGCAGACACGCTTGCCCCAAGCCATCTCGTTGGCTCTCCAGCTTCGCTGGAGGCCTTGAAATCCGGTAGTGCGAATGACGCGTGCGGCTTCGGCCTGTCCCCTTGGACCCGAGTTCGACCCGTTTCTCTTCGCGCCGATCGGCGCGGACCGCAACGGAATGCCGGTCAGCGTCCTGTCCGTCCTTGCGCGCATGGACGTCGATCCCTGGCGGGAAGCCGCCAGGCTGACCGCGTTGCCGGAGGCAACCGCAATCCAGGCTCTGGCGGCACTACTGGCGGCACGCGCCGAGAATGCGTCGGCGGATGCAGGCACCGGCACGACCGCCGCCCGGCTGATCGCGCTTCTGCCGCGGCAGACCGGCTCCAGCGCTTCGCCACGCCGCACCCTGCCACGCACCGAGGCAACGACCGGCTCCCGGGCCAACCTGCCCGCGATCCTGTTCCTGATCCTGATGGCTCTCATGCTGGGGGCAGAAGCCCTCACGGCGCGCCATCAGCCGCCCGTGCCAGGGGCGCATGTGCAGAGGGGGCATGTGCAGGCGGCCGGACCCACGACCGCGTCGCCGGCACCGCAATCGCGGACCGCCGGCCAGTAACGATCCATTGGGGACGATCCAGCGGATAAAGCAACGGAGCACACCATGACCGACGAACAGACGCAGCCGGAGATCGACGACCGATCCGAGCAGGCCAGGACGGAGAAGCAAGAACCATCGGCGAGTCAGGCCAGCAGCACGGATGCGCCGGCGCAGCGCAAGACCCCGGGGCGGAAGCCACTTTTCGGCACCTGAGCGAGTCCACGCCCGAAGCCAGACCGCGTTTCCCGCGCAGCGTCATCCGATGCCCGCGCCAAAGAGCCGCCAAAGATGCCTGCAAGCCCCGTCAATGATGCCGGGGCGCCCTCGTACCGGTTCGATTGCTTTCCACGCTCCAAGCCGCTTCCGATCTTGACGCCGTCGTCCACCATACCTCTCGCGACCGGCATACCTCTCGCGACCGGCATACCTCTCGCGACCGGCAGAGCTGGCAGCGGGTGCACGAAGGTTGCGACCACAGCACGCGCCGCGCAACGACGGAGATCCCGGCCATGAAAAACCCCCGCTGTCCGGGTTCGCACCAAGCATTCCCGGCGCGACGTCCCCGGCCGGCTGGCCCGCCGGTGTCGCCCGATCCTGCGGCCTCGGATGCCGGACGCCGCGGCGCCGATATCCTGACGAACTTTACCGGGCCCGCCGCCACCGATCGCCTTCCCGGCCCGGTCGACCGGGGCGAAAGGCCAGGAGAAGTCCGCATCGGGGAAGCAAGGCCGGCCGAGAGCGACGCGCGCGCCGAACCGGCCAAGCCGGACCACCCGGAGCGGCGTACCGCGTCCGAACGAACCGGCCGGTTACGTAACGAACCGTGGCCGGACGAGGATCGGCTTGCGGGCGCGTATTCCAGCGCCCGGATGCTCGGCGCGGACAAGGACCAGCCGATATACGCCGAGGGCGAACCGGCGGAGTTCTGCTACCGGCTTCTGGGTGGCTGCGTGCGCATGGTCAAGCTGATGGAAGACGGACGGCGCCAGGTGACGGAGTTCCTGTTGCCCGGCGACATGCTCGGGCTCGACACGCTCGACGCCTATGATCTCACCGCCGAGGCGGTGGTCCCGACCACCTTGCGCCGATACCGACGCGCGGCGGTGGAGGCGTTGGCCGACCGCGATCCCGTCGTCGCGCGCCGGTTGCGCAGCTTCGCGTCCAACGGCCTGCGCGCGGCGCGCGAACGCATGATGTTGCTCGGCCGCAAGACCGCGACGGAGCGGATCGCGAGCTTCCTGCTGGAAATGACCGCCCGTGCGCCGCCCACCGGTCGGAATCGGGTGGCGCTGCCCATGGGCCGCGCCGACATCGCCGATCACCTCGGGCTGACCACGGAGACCGTCTGCCGGGTCCTGACCTGCCTGCGCGTGGGGGGAACGATCACGACCAGCCCGCGCCGGGATGGCGCCGACGTTACCATCCGCGATCCGGCGACCTTGCGGGCGCTGGCCGCGGGGGCGCCCCTCCGTGCCCGCGAAGCGCGGCGGGCGGGTGCCGAGCGCGATCCTCCGGCGCCGACAACAGCCGCGACCGGAGGCCAGTTCGCGCGAGGACGGGCAGACCGCCCCGCTGCCTCCGAAGCGGCGTTCGCGCGCGCCTGAGAGTTTGCGAAAGAATGCCCGTCAGCCGCCGAAATCGCCCGAGAACCAGAACAATTTCAGCGGGCATTCTTTCAGACGTTCGATTGCTTTTCACGTCCTGAGTCGTTTCCGAGGCTCGCATCGCCGAGGCGGCAGGATTCGGCGTTCGCGGTTTCATAGCGAAATGGTGTCCGCGGCGGGATTCGAACCCACGACCCCAGGATTCATCCCACTTCGGCTTTCGCCGCCGGCCCCGGCACTCCGGAACCGTTCGTGGTCTGGACTGTCCCTTCACCCTGGGCCGAAGCCGACAGGTGCCGCCCGTCCAGTCTCTACACCTTCCCCGACCGGCAGGCCGGGGCTTGGCTCGGGATCGGCAAGGCGGAAGCCCGCCCTAGCTTTCCCCGACTTTGAGCGGATCCATGGCGCCGTTTCCGGGCGCCACGCCCAGTTCTGCAACAAGGAATCCTGTGCTCTATCCTGCTGAGCTACGCGGACGCACGCCACCACGACCCGGTGGCTGTTCACTATAGCGCCCGCCCCCCCGCCGCACCACCCCATCGCGTCGCCCCGCCGCGCGCCCCATGATCCTTTGCCCCCGCGATCCTTTGCCCCCACGATCCTTTGCCCCCACGATCCTTTGCCCCCACGATCCTTTGATCGTGCGTGCCCGGGCCGCGACCGATAGACTCCAACGCCGTGCGTCACGTCCCGCCACCCCTTCCTCGCCGCGCCCGGTCGAACCCGCACCAGGCCCGGCGAGGACACCCCGAAAGAAGCCGATGCTCGATACCCCGGCCATAACCCGCGTGACGCCGTCGCCCGCCGCCACCTCGGACGTCTCGCGCATCGTCTCCCTGCTCGGCATCATCGTCGCGGTGGTCGTGGTCGCCTGCCTCTACCTCGCACGCGATGTGCTGATCCCACTCACCCTGGCGGTGCTGCTCAGCTTCCTGCTCGCTCCGCTCGCGCGCCTGCTGCGGCGGCTGCACCTTGGCCGCGCCCTCTCGGCGGTGGCCGCCGCGGTGATCGGGCTCGGGCTGGTCCTCGTGCTGGGCTGGCTGATCGGCACCCAGATCGCCGGCCTCGCCGGCAACGTGCCGCGCTATCAGGTCACGGTGGAGCACAAGCTCGACACGGTGCGCAGGGTCGTCGTCGACAAGATCGCGGCCGTCTCCAACCGCTTCACGCCGGCCGCGCCCGCACCCGCACCGACCCCGAGCACCCATCCGTCCGCCGCCCCCCACCCGGCCCCCACCGCGACGGCGAAGCCCCCCACGACGACGAAACCCACCCAGGCGCCCAAGGCCAAAGGCGGCTCCTCCCAGCTTGGCACCGCCTTCCACCTTGCCCGCCAGGTGCTGCTGCCGATCGCCAGCCCGCTCGGCACCGCCGCCATCGTCTTCGTTGTCAGCATCTTCATCCTGCTACAGCGCGAGGACCTGCGCGATCGCCTCATCCGCGTGTTCGGCTCCGGCGACCTGCACCGCACCACCATCGCCATGGACGAGATCGGCGAGCGGCTCAGCAACTACTACATCGCCCTGCTCGCGGTGAACGCGAGCTTCGGCACCGCGATCGGCCTCGGCCTCTGGGCGATCGGCGTGCCGAGCCCGCTGCTGTGGGGCATCCTCGCCATGCTGATGCGGTTCGTGCCGTATGTCGGCTCGCCGCTCGCCGCCCTGCTGCCGCTCGCCCTCGCCATCGCCGTCTCGCCCGGCTGGAGCATGGCGATCTGGACCGTCGCCCTGTTCGTCGCCACCGAACTCATCGTCTCGCAAGCGATCGAGCCGTTCCTGTACGGCCGCACCACCGGGCTGTCGCCGTTCGCCGTCGTCGCCGCAGCCATCTTCTGGACCTGGGCCTGGGGCGCGATCGGACTGCTGCTGTCGACCCCCCTCACCGTCTGCCTGGTGGTACTCGGCCGCTACGTGAAGTCGCTCGAATTCATCGAGATCCTGCTCGGCAACCGGCCGCCGCTGTCGCCGATCGAGAATTTCTACCAGCGCCTGCTCGCCGGCGACCCCGACGAGGTGCAGGAAGACGCCGAAGCGGCGCTGCGCGAACAATCGCTCGCCATCTACTACGACGAGATCGCGGTCAAAGGATTGCAGCTCGCAACCGCCGACGCCGCGCGCGGCGTGCTGTCGCCCGAACACCTCGGCCGCGTCCACAGCGCAATCGTCACCCTGGTACACGAGCTGGAAGACGAAACCGCCCTGCCTGCTTCCCTGCCTGCCCCGACCGAAGAACCCGCGGACGCCGGCGCGGTGATCGCCGCACCGCCGGACCCGCCGCTCGTGCTCTGCATCGCCGGGCGGGGGCCACTCGACGACGGCGCGGCAGAAATGCTTGCGCACCTGTTGCGCCAGGCCGGCCTGCGCGTGCAGGTCGCGCCGCACTCCGCGACCGCCCGCGCCCGCGTCGCCGCGCTCGACTTGCAGGACGTGGCAGTGGTCGCACTGTGCTACCTCGACCTGTCGGCCACGCCGGCGCATTTGCGCTTCCTGCTGCGCCGCCTGCGCCACCGGCTGCCCGGCCGGCCGATCGCCGTCGGGCTGGTGCCGCGGGACGAACCCGCGGCTGACGTCGCCCGGTTGCTGAGCACCGTCGGCGCCGACCATGCCGCCGCGACCCTGGAAGACCTCGCCTCCGCCTGCGGCGAACTCGCGCGCGATCCGCACGCCAGTCCGCGCTCCGGCCAGTCGCGCATCCTCCCGGCGCCGACGCCCGCTTCCCCCCCAACCGCACAAGCGGCAGAGTAGGCACCCGCAACCGGAGGGAACCGCAAAACCATGGCTAACAAAGTGATCATCAGCTGCGCCGTGACCGGGGCGATCCATACCCCCAGCATGTCGGACTTCCTGCCGATCACGCCGGAGGAGATCGCGCAGTCCTCCATCGCCGCAGCCGAAGCGGGTGCGGCCATCATCCATCTGCACGCGCGCGACCCGCAAACCGGCGAGCCGACCCCCGACCCGGCCGTCTTCATGCGCTTCCTGCCGGTCATCAAGCAAAGCACCGATGCCGTCGTGAATATCACGACCGGCGGCGGCCTGAACATGACCCTGGACGACCGGCTCGCCGCGCCACTCGTCGCAAAACCGGAGATGTGCAGCCTCAACATGGGTAGCATGAACTTCAACATCTCCCACGCCGGCGACCGGGTGAAAACCTGGAAGCACGCGTGGGAAAAACCCTATCTGGAACGCACCGACAATTTCATCTTCCGCAACACGTTCAAGGATGTCGAAGGCATCGTGGAACGCCTCGGCCGGGCGCACGGGACAAAGTTCGAGTTCGAATGCTACGACGTCGGCCACCTCTACAACCTGGCCTACTGCCTGGACCATAAGATCGTCGAACCCCCGCTGTTCGTGCAAACGATCTTCGGTATCCTCGGCGGCATCGGCGCCGACCCGCGAAATCTGCTGTTCATGAAGGAAACCGCGGACCGGCTGTTCGGGGACGCCTACGTGTGGTCCACCCTCGCCGCCGGACGCCACCAACTGGCGTTCACCACCATGGCCGCGATCCAGGGCGGCAACGTACGCGTCGGACTGGAAGACAGCCTGTATATCGGCAAAGGCCAGCTCGCGAGGTCGAACGCCGAACAAGTCGCCAAGATCCGCCGCATCCTGGAAGAGCTCAGCCTGGAAATCGCGACGCCGGCCGAAGCACGCGCCATGCTGAACCTGAAAGGTGGCGACCGCGTCGGGTTCTGAACCCCCGTATGAAGGCCAGGGAGTTCGTCCCATAGGCGCTAAAGTAGCCCGTGACTCGGCTCGAATCGATCTGAGTCCAAGGGCGGATGCAAACCGTGGCATCGCGCGTCGGCGACGAATTTCCCTTCCTTCTGGCGCGCTTACCGGACGATCTCGACCTTGATCGTCTGGCCTTGGCGCGTAGTCCGGGCGGCATGTTCGTCTTGCCAGAAGGCCAGGTTACCGCCTGCTGAGTAGCGCGTATGGGGCAGCGCCCCCTCGCCTTGCTGGCGATGGATCAAACATTCCACGATTGGGTATCAGGCCGCCGCCTACGCCGCGCGCGACATGTCGATCGGCGGATCGATCTCCTCCGGCAACGGACACACATAGGGCGTGACGGCGAGCCGGTCGGCGTGGTCGGTCTTGGCGCGCGCGACCAGCGCCGGATCGGTCAGCACATCGACCGCGGTCGCCGCCATCGCCTTGGCGACGTGGACCATCCCCTTGTGCGCCGCCGGCATCTTGCCCTGCGCGGTGAGCTGCCAGGAATGGCCCGGCGTGCCGATCGCGTAGGTGGCACCGCGCGCCTGTACCGTCGGCACCTTCCAGCTCACGTCGCCGACATCGGTCGAGCCTACCATCGGTTCCGCCGGCGCATCGAGCGGCACGACGAGGTCGCACAAGGCGACATCCCGGCGCAGCGGCACGCCGGCGCGGCGGAAGGCGCTGGCGATGTCCTGCGCGCTGAGCGTGGCCTGGATCCGTGCTGCGAACTCGCGATCGGCCGTGTCGAACGGCGGCGGGCCGAGGCGGTCGAGGTTGGCGTGCAGCGCGCGTTCCAGTGGATCGTTGCCGAGCAGGTTGGACACGGCGCTGATCACCCGCGCCTCCACCGTCGTCTCCGTCATCAACGCCGCGCCGTCCGCGACCTTGCGCACCCGCGCGACCAGGGGCGTAAGTTCCGGCAGGTCGCGCGCGCGGATCAGGTAGCGCACCTTGGCGCGCGCCTGCACCACGTTGGGCGCGATCCCGCCCGCGTCCAGAATCGCGGAATGGATGCGCGCGTCGGAGGGCATGTGCTCGCGCATGTAGTTCACGCCGACACTCATCAATTCCACCGCGTCGAGCGCGGAGCGGCCGAGATGCGGCGCGGACGCGGCGTGCGACGCGCGGCCGGTGAAGGTGAAATCGATGCGGGTGTTGGCGAGCGAGCGCGGCTCGTTCACGCCCCAGAACGCCGCCGGGTGCCAGGAGATCGCGATGTCCACATCATCGAACGCGCCGGCGCGGACCATGAAGCCCTTGGCCGCGCCGCCCTCCTCGGCCGGGCAGCCGTAGTAGCGCACGCGGCCGGGCAGGCCCGACGCCGCCAGCCAGTCCTTCACCGCGGTGGCGGCGAGCAGAGACGCCGATCCGAGCAGGTTGTGCCCGCAGCCGTGGCCGAAGCCCTCGCCCGGCAGCGGGCGATGTTCGGCAATGCCGGCTTCCTGGCTGAGTCCGGGGAGCGCGTCGTATTCGCCGAGGATGGCGATCACCGGGCCGCCCGCGCCGGCCTCGCCCATCAGCGCGGTGGGGATGCCGGCGATGTCGGTGGTGATGCGGAAGCCTTGCTCGTCCAGCATGGCCTTGTGTTCGGCACAGGAACGGTGTTCGTCGTAGGCGAGCTCGGGCATACCCCAGACGCGGTCGCTGAGTTCGGTGAACGGGTCCGCCTTGGCGTCGACCAGTTGCCAGATCGTTTCGGTATTGCGCATCAAAGAGTTCTCTTTCCAGTTGCTGCTGACCTTCTCCCTCCCCCTTGCGGGGGAGGGTCGGGGTGGGGGGCGGACCGCACCGAGTTTCCCGGGGAGGGCCGCCCCCTCCCCGGCCCTCGCCCGCAAGGGGGGAGGGAGAAGGTCAGAACATCGCCGCCCGGCGTGCGGCCAGATGCGCGGCGTTTCGGTCCACCGCCGCCATCTCCGCTTCCAGCGCAGCATCGCGCGTCGCCAGCATTGCGGTCATTTTCGAAGCCGCCGGGCCGCCCGTCACGGTGCGGCGGCGCACGTTCTCCGCCGGGTCGAGCGCGGCGCGTACCACCTCGGCCGACAGGCCGAGCGGCCGGCCGAACAGGCGCTCGCCCGCCGCTTCCAGTTCCGCCGGCGCAATCTCGTTCGCCGCGCGGCCGGCGGCGATCGCCTCGGCCACCACGCCCGCGACGATATTATGCGCCATACGGAAGGAAAGCCCGGTCTCGCGCACGATCACGTCGGCCAGTTCCGTCGCGGTGCCGTAGCCGGTGGCGGCGAGATCGGCCATCCGGTCCGGGAACACACTGAGCGCACCCAGCACGTCCGCCGTCAGCACCAGGATGCGCCGCGTGCGCAGCGCGGCATCCAGCGCCGGTTCGTTGACGGCGCTCACCCCGTCCGAAACGTCCGCGAACGCGGTGTTCTTGCTTGCCGCCAGCACCGCAGTCAGCGCGCCGGCGACCATCGCCGCGGTCGCCTTGATGTGTTCCAGCGCCGCCGGGTTCTTCTTCTGCGGCATGATGGAGGAGACGGCGCAATGCTGATCCGCTAGCTCCACCATGCGATATTCGTATGTGCTCCACGCCTGCAGGTCGACCGCGAGCCGTGACAGGGTGGTGGTGAGCAGCGCGCAGGCCGCCACCGCCTCGGCCGCGTCGTCACGCGACGATACGGCGTCGTAGGCGACCTCCATCACCGCGGCGAAGCCGAGCGCCGCAGCGGTGAAATCGCGGTCCAACGCGAACGCCGTGGTGGCGAGCGCGCCGGCGCCGAGCGGGCAGCAGTCGGTGCGCCCGTACGCCGCGCGCAGGCGGGCGAAATCGCGGCCCAGCGCATCGGCGAAGGCCAGCAGGTAGTAGCCGAACGTGACCGGCTGCGCGTGCTGCCAATGCGTGTAGCCGGGCATCACGGTCCCGGCGTGGCGCCGCGCCTGGTCAAGCACGACACGGCGCAGCGCACCCAACGCGGCCAGCACCTCGCCCAGCAGCGCGCGCAGGCTCATGCGCCAGGTGGTCACGTGCAGATCGTTGCGGCTGCGCCCGGTGTGCAGCCGCCCGCCGGCCTCCGGCCCCAGGGTGCGGATCAGGTGGCGTTCGATGTAGCTGTACAGGTCCTCCGCAGTGCCATCCACGTCCAGCACCGAAGGCCCCGCCGCGTGCAGCGCCAGCAGCGCGGCGCGGATGGCCGCCGCGTCGGCGCCGGAGATGATGCGCTGGCGATCCAGCATCGCGCAATGCGCGAGATGCACCCATATTTCGGGGTCGAACTGGGTGCGGAGCGCGCGCTCCAGTGCCGGGCCGTAATAGCTGTCGATCATCGCCGGCGCCGGCGAGCGCTTGACCCGTTCGCGGATCGACACGGCCGCCATCACCCCGCCCCCATCAGCACGCGCACATGCGCCGCGGCCGAGGCGGCGAGCGCATCGAGGTCGTACCCACCCTCCAGCACCGACACCAGCCGCCCACCCCCGACTGTCAGCAGTTCCTGCGTGATCCAGGCGAAATCCGCCGTTTCCAGCCGCAATTCCGCCAGCGGATCGGCCTTGTGCGCGTCAAACCCGGCCGAGACGATCAGCAATTCCGGGGCGAACGCGGCAAGTGCCGGCAGGATCGTGTCCGACCAGGCCGCACGGAACGCCGCACCGTCCGAACCCGGCGCCAGCGGAGCGTTCACGACATTGCCGGCGACGCCATGCTCCCGCGCCGATCCGGTGCCGGGATAGCAGGGGCTCTGGTGCGAGGACGCATAGAACAGATCGGCATCGGGCCCGAAGATCGCCTCCGTGCCGTTGCCGTGGTGGACATCGAAATCCACCACCGCGACCCGTTTCAGGCCCCAGCGCGCACGTGCCCACAAGGCGGCGATGGCGACGTTGTTGAACAGGCAGAAGCCCATCGGCCGGCCGGGCTCGGCGTGATGCCCGGGCGGGCGGACGGCGGCGAAGGCGGTGCGCACCCAGCCGTCCAGCACCGCATCGACCGCGGCGATCGCGCCCCCGGCCGCACGCAATGCCGCCGCGGCGCTGCCCTCGCTCATGAGCGTGTCGGCATCCAGCGCGACGGTTTCCCCCGCCGGCGGGTGGACGCCCAGGATCGCGTCGATGTAGCCGGGGGGGTGGGCGAGCGCGAGCTGGTCGCGGGTCGCCTCCGGCGCCGCCTCGCGTAGCAGGGGGGCGAAGGCTTCGCCCTCCAGCGCGGCGAGGACCGCGCGCAGCCGCTCCGGCCGTTCTGGATGCCAGGGGCCGGGCGCATGCCCGAGGCAGGCGGGGTGGGTGAACAGGGCAGTACTCACGGCCCATCTTCCTTCACGGGCGGGTCCTCGGCGCGGCGGCGGATCACGAAGCTGAACACGCCGGCCTCCTCCGACCAGGCGAGCAGGGCGTGGCCGGTCTCTTGGCAATAAGCGTGGAAATCGGCCACCGCAGCGCGGTCGGTGGCGAGCACCCGCAGCCGCGCCCCCGGCGCCATCCCGCGCAGGCTGCGGTTGGCGCGCAGCACGGGCAGCGGGCAGGCTAACCCCTTCACGTCCAGCATGGTCTCGCTCATGGCGCCCATCCTGGCCCCGCCGCCCACGCTTCCGCAAGCCAACGCACTGGAGGCGGCGCCCGCGCCAACGCACTTGAGGCGGCGCCCGCGCCAACGCACTTGAGGCGGCGCCCGCGCCGACGCACTTGAGGCGGCGCCCGCGCCGACGCATGCTGCGCACATGACCCAGCATCGCATCGGCATCGACCTCGGCGGCACCAAGATCGAAATCGCGGCTCTCGCCCCGGACGGGACCGAGACGCTGCGCCACCGCATTCCCACCCCGTCCGGCTACGACGCCACCTTGGACGCGATCACCGCACTGGTGGGCGAGGCGGAACGCGGGCTCGGCGTCACCGCCAGCGTGGGCATCGGCATCCCCGGCGCGATCAGCCCGGCGACGGGGCTGGTGAAGAACGCCAGCTCCATCGCGCTGAACGGACATGCGTTCGATCGCGACATCGGCGCGAAGCTGGGGCGCACGGTGCGGGTGGAGAACGATGCCAATTGCTTCGCGCTGTCGGAGGCCTCGGACGGCGCCGGCGCCGGGTTCGGCCTGGTGTTCGGCGTGATCCTGGGCACCGGGGTCGGCGGCGGGGTGGTGCTGGACGGCAAGCTGCACCGCGGGCCGCACCGAATCGCCGCCGAATGGGGGCACAACCCCCTGCCCTGGCCGTCGGTGCAGGAAATTCCCGGGCCGCATTGCTGGTGCGGGCAATGGGGCTGCCTGGAACGTTTCGTCTGCGGCCCGGCCTTGGCGGCCGACGCCGACGAGCCGGATGCGCACGACGCAAGCCGGCTGCCGGCGCGCGCCGCGGCGGGGGACGCGCGGGCGCGCGATGCGTTGGCGCGGCATGTGGAACGGGTTGCGCGCGGGCTGGCGGTGATCGTGAACATCCTCGACCCGGACGTGATCGTGCTGGGCGGGGGGTTGTCCAACATGGACCATCTTTATGCGGAATTGCCCGCGCTGATCGGGCGGCGGGTATTCAGCGATGTCGTGCGCACGCCGATCGTGCGCAACAAGCATGGGGATTCTTCGGGGGTGCGCGGGGCGGCGTGGCTGTGGCCGGCCGAGTAGGCGTCGGCGCGGCGGGTCAAGCGCCGGGGGGGCGGCGCGCGACCTGGGGTGGGACGCGGGTCAGCCGCGTTGGATGAGCTCGATCAGGACGTTCTCGGGGCCGCGGATGAAGGCGATGCGGACGCCGGGGCGGGCGGTCATCGGCTCGGTGACGAACGTGACGCCCTTGGCTTTCAGTTCGGCAGCGGCGGCATCGAGGTCGGTGACGGTGAGGCCGATGTGTTCGAGGCCGAAATAGGGGGTCTGCGGCGGGGCGGCGGTGGTGAGCGCTGGGTTGGCGGTGGCGATGAAGACTTTCTGCCCGCCGCCGAGCGTGAGGTCGATACGGGTGGCGCCGCCGGTCTGGGGGGTGCGGATCACTTCGGCATTGAGGATGCGTTGGTACCAGGCGGCGGTGGCCTCGGGGTCGGGGCTGCGCAGGTGAATGTGTTCCCAGGTGTAGGTTGTCATTGGGGTTTCCTCCGGTTGGGGTGGGGGGATTAGGGCAGCGTTGGTGTGCAGGGGCAAGGGGTGACTGTGGTTCGGCCGTGCTGGCAGGCACGTGCGTCGGCGCGCAGGTTCCTGGGTCGGGGGCACACTTGGATTTCGAACACGAAGAAGAGGGAGGAAGCAGGAGACATGGACTGGACGAGCATGTCTAAATGTGAATTTCCGTTCAGGATGGAAAACCGGCAGCGTGCTGGATCGCGGTGGCGCAAGCCTTTGAACAATCCATGGCGCAGTTTGCGCCCTTCTCGCCTCCGAGGGCGACGTGCCCTGTCTATCTGATATTTATTCGTAACCTTACGAACTTTTGTTTCTGATATAGAAATCACCGATCAGATGTCGGCGTCTGACCCAAACGGAGGCATCGTTCGGTCATGGCCTCGTGCCGCCCTCCCTCTCAGGTTCTCCCTTGGGGTGGTAGATCAAGACCGCGGATCATTGCAGCACGCCGCCATAGAAGCGTCAGAAGCCCGATCGCCCCGGCCGTCCGAAGAAGCCCCGCATCGGTTGTCCTGGCGTGAACCGCGCGTCGGCCGAGCCCCCGATCGCGTCATCAAGGCGGCACTGGCCGCATTGCGCCCCAACGCACGCCAGAGGATATCGAGGCGGCGAAGGCGATGCTGACCAACCCCGATATCGGCGTTGCCACCGTCGCGCATCGCCTCGACGTGTCGCGCGCCACCCTCAATCACGATCTTCGCCACCTTCGCGGCGCCCTGACCCGGCCGGCGGCGGCGGCCGGCGCTCCGGGCCTGCCACGGTAGAGGCGCAATCTCGCGCCGACGCAGCACCGCGACCCGCCGAAGCGCGCGCCTGGCTCCGAAGCCGCCCTACTTCCGCCGCGACTGCCGCAGGATCACCTCCCGCACCCCGCCCGCCGCCTGCTCCGCGATGGGCCCCGCAACCGTCCCCCAGTCGTGATCCAGCGACCCTGCCGGCACCAGATGCAGCTGCACCACCCGTCCGCCCTCGGCCCCCGCAGCGGTATCGACGATCCATTGCACCTCCACCCGCTGCTGGTCGCCCGCCACCGGCACCATCCGCACTCGCCCGCGGACAACGAAATCCGCGCCCTTGCGGATGGGCTGCACCACCTCGCCCACCGCCTTCAGCGCCAACTGCATCGACCCGTCCAGCAAGGTATCGCCGTTCCCTGGCGCCCCCGTCACCCCGGTCACCACCACCCGGGCGGCCCGGTTATAAAGGCTGTTCGGGTCCGCCCGCATCAGCGCCACCTCCACCCCGGTCAGCAGCTTCGCCAGCCGCGGCGCGGCCTGATCCGCCGCCGCTGCCAGGGTGGCCGGATCGGCGGCGGACCAGGCGGCCGCGGACACCGGCGTGCCCACCACCTTGCCCTGCGGCAGGCCTTGCGGGTTCAGCACGGTGTAGCGCGGCACGATCTCCGCCCCTTCGTCGGCCGCCGCCACCGCGAGCCGCCAGTCGGTCGGGGCCGGACGCAATGCGTAGGCCGGCACCTCGTGCGCGCGCAGGCTGTGCGCCAGGACGGTTGCGAACCGGCGTGCCGCCCCGTCCGACAGCAGGGCGGTCGCCGGCGGCGGCACGGCGAGCCGCGGCTCCGGCGGCTGGCGCAAGGCCAGCGCCGCGGTCCCGGGATTGCCGAGGAACGGTTCCGGCAGCTCCCCGCACCCCGCCAGGGGCAGCAGGACGGCCAACGCCAGCAGCAGACCCCGGAGCCGCATCACTCACCCAGCGCCACGATGGAGATCTGGTGCCCGATCGGCCCCCCGTCGCCCAGGGTACGGCGGCGATGGCTGAAGAACCGCTCCGCATCCGCGGCGGTATCCGCCGCCAGCGCCTCGGCGGTACCCACCCCCGCGGCGTGCAGCCGGGCCAGGCAATAGCCGGACAGGTCGAACTGCCAGCGATCGTCGCGCCGGCCCGGGGCGAGGAAGCGCGCGCCCGCGGCATCCGTCGCCAGCACGGCGGCGCGCAGGTCGGGCCCGACCTCGTAGGACCCCTGGCCGATACAGGGGCCGACGACCGCGGCGATGCGCTCGGCCCGCGCGCCGAGTCGCGTCATCGCGGCGAGCGTCGCCTCGATCACACCCGCCGCCGCCCCGCGCCATCCGGCATGCGCCGCGCCCACCACGCCGGCGGCGGGATCGGCGAACAGCACCGGCGCGCAATCGGCGGTGACGATCCCGAGCCCGATCCCGGGCCGGTCCGTCACCATCGCATCCGCGCGCGGCCCCGCCCCGACCGGCCAGGGGAGCTCCCCCCGGGGCGCGTCCACCACTACCACCGCCGTGCCGTGAACCTGGCTCAGCCCCACGAGCGCCGCCGGCGCGAGGCCCAGGGCGCGAGCCGCGCGCGCCCGGTTCTCCGCCACCGCCGCCGGCGCATCGGCTCCGGACAGGCTGCAATTCAGCTCCGCATAGGCTCCGACGGACACGCCGCCCTGACGGGTGAAGAACCCGTGCGCGGCGGGCAGCAGGGCGGAACGCAACGGCACGGCGGTCATGGCTCGAATCCCGGCGGAGTGGGGCAGTCGGGGTGGCACAGGGCCAGCGCCTTGAACAGCCGGCCCATGCGGTGCGGCTCGGCAAGCCGCCGCGCCGCGGCGATCAGCCCGGCGGCGCGCGCCGGCGGCTGGCCGCGCGCCAGCCGGTCGGTGCGCTGGAACAGCCCGAGTCGGGTGAGCAGCACCCCCTGCGCCAGCGGCCCGTGCACCGCCGCCCCGGCGGCGCGGGCACGGTTGGCCAGCGCGAGGAAATCCACATGCGCGGTCAGGTCGGCCTCCCCGGGGGCGGCCAGCGGGTCGGCCGGCCGCCCCGCCCGCAGCGCCTGCAGGCTGTCCCCGGTGGCGGGCGTGGCCGGCCCGTAGTCGAGAAGGAGCGCCGCCCCGGGATGCCGGGCCAGCCGCGCCGCCAGGGCGCCGACGAAGGCATGTGCGGCCTCGCAGACCTCGATGATCTCCCCCGTCGGGATCTCCCCGAGCGGAATTTCTTCCACCGGCGCCGGGCGGGTGACGAAGGCGCCGTCCGCCACATGGCGCTCGGTCCAGCCCGCATCGTCGCGGAGGAACTGGCGGATCGGCAGCGCGTCCAGGAATTCGTTGGCAAGCAGCAGCAGCGGCGCCTCCGGCACGCGCGCCAGGTCGTCATGCCAGGTGGCGCGCGCCGCCCAGCCCGCCGGCAGTGCGGCAGCCTGGGCTGCACGCAGCCGCGGCGAGGTCTCGATCAGATGCACCGACAGCGCGCCGGCAAAGCCCGGAGCGACCTGGCCGATCGCGCGCAGGGCGTCGGCGAGCAGGGTGCCGCGCCCCGGCCCCGCCTCCACCAGCAGCACCGGGTCGGGCCGGCCGAGCAGGTCCCAGGTCACCGCCGCCCACAGCCCGAGGATTTCCCCGAACGCCTGCGCGATCTCGGGCGCGGTGGTGAAATCGGCGAACGGGTCGTGGGTGGCGTAATAGGCGGCATTGGCGCGGCCCATGAACCGGTCCAGCCGCTCGGCCGGCGCGGCGTCCATCCCCGACCGTGCTTCCGGGCCGGCAGCCGTCATCCCATCCCCCGCCTCACGTCGGCCCGCGCCGTCCGGCGGCCCTCAGGGCGCGCCCGGGCGCACGCCGCTGGCATCGGCCGCCACCCCGACCCGCTCCGCCGGCGCCGCCGCGGCCAGCCACGGATGGCGCAGCGCGTACCAGATCAGCCCGGCCCCGATTACCAGCATCGGGATCGACAGGATCTGCCCCATCGTCAGCCCCCCGGCCAGATACCCCAGGAACGGGTCCGGCTGGCGGAAGCACTCGGAGATGATGCGGCAGACCCCGTAGCCGAACACGAACACGCCGGTGAGCCAGCCCGGCCGCGACCGCCAGTAGTCCCGCCGCGCCAGCAGGAGCATCACCGCGAGGAGAATGATGCCCTCCAGCGACGCCTCGATCAGTTCGGAGGGATAGCGCGGCACCGCCCCCGCCTCCGGATAGATTATCGCCACCGGCAGCCAGCAATGCGCGTCGGTGCAACCCGGCACCGGCCGGCCCCACAGCTCGCCGTTGATGAAATTCGCCACCCGCCCGAGCCCCAGCCCGATCGGCACCGGCACCGCGATCCGATCGGCGAAGGCGAGCACCCGGATGCCGTTCTTGCGACAGAACCACCAGATCGCGATCCCGACCCCGATCGCCCCGCCATGGAAGCTCATGCCGCCGTCCCAGACTGCCGGGATCAGCGCCGGATGGTTGAAATACAGCACCGGCTGGTAGAACAGCACATAGCCGAGCCGTCCGCCGAGCACGACGCCGAGCGTCGCCCAGGTCAGGAAATCGTCCACCTGCTCCGCCGTCGCCACCACCGGCGTCCGCCGCACGAGGTGGCGCGCCAGCCGCCAGCCCAGCAGCAGCGCGGTGATATACGCCAGCGCGTACCAGCGGATGTTGATCGGGCCGAGATGGATCGCCACCGGGTCGAACCCCGGATAGACCATCACCCCCGCCAGCATCCGCGCGGCAATCCCCGCCACGCCAGTCATGCGTAACAATCCGGCTGCGCCAGGTACTCCCGCACGTAGCGGCGGATGCCGTCCTCCAGCGGGGTGAACTGGCCGGGGAATCCAGCGGCGCGCAGCCGCGCGGTGCTCGCCTCGGTGAAGGACTGGTACTGACCGCGCAATTTTTCCGGCATGTCGATGAACTCCACCTCTCGCGCCACCCCGGCGGCGTCGCAGACGGCATGCGCGAGGTCCAGATAGGTACGCGCGCGGCCCGTACCGACGTTGAACAGGCCGCTCACCGCCGGCGTATCGAGCAGCCACAAGATCACGTCCACCACGTCGCCCACCCAGATGAAATCGCGCGCCTGCGCTCCGTCCGCGAGACCCGCGCGATCGGAACGGAACAGGCGCGGTGGCTGGCCGGCGGCGACCTCGTCGTATTTCACCTTCACGACCGAGATCATCCGGCCCTTGTGGTATTCGTTCGGCCCGTAGACGTTGAAGAACTTGAGCCCCGCCCATTGCGGCGGCCGCGGCGCGCCCTGCGCGATCAGCGCCGCCACCCGCAGGTCGAACGCATGCTTGGTCCAGCCGTACAGATTGAGCGGGCGCAGCCCGGCGAGTGCAGCCGGGCTCGGATCGTCCTCGAACCCGCCCGCCCCGTCGCCGTAGGTCGCCGCCGAGGAGGCATACAGGAACGGCACCCCGCGCGCCGCGCACCAGGTCCAGAGCCGGCCCGGTAGCTCCACGTTCGTCGCCCAGGTCAGGTCGCCGTCGGTCGCGGTGGTCTCGCTCACCGCGCCGAGATGGACCAGCGCCTCCAGCGGCGGGTGGCTGGCGAGGAAATCGTCTAGCGCCTCCGGCGGGATCAGCCGCGCCGGCGGATGGGCGGCGAGGTTGCGCCACTTGCCGGCATCGCCCAGCCAGTCGACCACCACCGTCTCCACCCCGCGGCGAACCAGGGCGGCTTGCAGCATCGAGCCGATGAAACCGGCCCCGCCGGTGACCATAATCATGGGCGCGGCTTATAGAGGCATCCGTCGCCGCACGGCAGGGGGTCCCGGCCGGGGCGGGATGAACAAGGGGTTAGAACGATGACCGAGCGGCCGAAATTCTTCGACGACCTGGCTGGCGTCGCCGGCGGGGCGATCTCCGCGCTCGCCGGGATGCGCGAGGAGGCAGAGGCGATGGTGCGCGCCCGCATCGACGAGGCGCTGCGCAGGCTCGACCTCGTGCGCCGCGACGAGCTGGAGGCGATCCAGGAGATGGCGGCGAACGCGCGCGCGGGCCAGGAGGCGGCGGTGGCGAAGCTCGCCACGATGGAGGCGCGGCTGGCAGGGTTGGAGCACCGGGTGGCGGCGCTGGAGGCGACGCCGCCGGAGGGGACCGAGCCGGAAGCCGGCTGAGGGGGGCCGCGGTACCCTCTCCCGCGAGAGCGGGAGAGACGCCCCGCATCGGCCCCCGATACACCACCTGAGGATGAAAACGTCGGCGTCGCCCTTCCCCCTCTCCACCCGCGCTTGCGGGGGGAGAGGGTCGGGGTGAGGGGGGCGAGCCGCACGAGATGGGGATGGGGGGCGCTGGCCGCCCTCACCCCACCCTCTCCCCCCGCAAGCGCGGGTGGAGAGCGTTTGCCTTCACGCCCCCTCGATAATACCCCCGAACCGCACCCAGTTCTGCCCGTCCCAGCACTGCAACTGCATCTGCCGGATGGGATAGTAGTTGGTCGGGCTGGTGGCGACCGTGATGCCCGGCAACAGGGTGCCGACCTCCAGCCGCTTGATCGCGGTTGCCTGCTTCATCACGTGCGCGCGGGCGAAATTGCCCTTGCAGCTCTCCAGCACATGGCGCAGCACCATGCAGGCGGTGTAGCCGTAGACGAAATTGTTGTCGGTCTGGTCGGCGTGCGGCATGTACTTGTCCATGAACGCGCGCCATGCGTTCATGCCGGGATCGTTCTTGAACGCGGCCTCCGTCGGGTCCTTCATCCAGCCGCTGGTGATGATGCCGACCCCGTTCTCCGCTCCCGCCGGCTTCATCACCGACCCCGCCGAGATCGACACGTTGGTCAGGAAGAACATCGGCTTCCAGCCGAGGTCGTGCACCTTGCGGATCGACTGCGCCGCCTGCTTCGGGGCCGCGGCGCAGACGAACACGTCGGCACCGGAGGCCTGCAACTCGGTGATCTGCGAATCGATCGTGGGATCGGTGGCTTCATAGGACACGGACTTCACGACGTGCTTGGCCCAGGTCTTGCCCAGCACATCGCGCAGGCCGCTCACGTAGTCCTTGCCGAAATCGTCGTTCTGGTACAGGATCCCGATTCTGCCAGCGGGTTTGTTCTGCAGGATGTATTTGGCATAGATCTGCGCTTCGGTGCGGTAGCTCGGCTGCAGCCCGATGGTCCAGGGGTACTGCTTGTAGTGGCCCCACTTGCTGGCGCCGGTAGCGACGAACAGCATCGGCACCTGCGCGTGGTTCACGTAGCGCTCGATCGCCGAGTTGGTCGGCGTGCCCAGGGTGTTGAACAGGAAATCGACCTTGTCCTGTTCCAGCAGGCGGCGCACGTCCTCCACCGTGCGCGGCGGCAGGTAGCCGTCGTCGTAGGTGATGAAATCAATCCTGTGGCCGGCGATGCCGCCCTGTTCGTTGAGCATGGTGATGAACGCGGTCTCCGCATGGCCGATCGCCCCGTAGGACGAGGCCGGGCCGCTGTAGGGCATGGTGTTGCCGATCTTGAGGCTGGTCTTCGTGACCCCCGGCGTCGCCGCTGCCCGCGCGCGCGGCGCCAGGGTTGCGACGGCGGTTGCGGCCGCGCCGCCCGCCAGAATCGATCGCCTGCCGATCATGGTCCGTTCGCTCCCGTTTGCTGGGTTGTTGCCCATTTGTGTGTTTGCCTGCCTGTCGCCGGCCCGCACATCGGCGGGCCGGCCAGCGATGATGGGCCGGCCCGACGGCCGGGCGCAACCGCTACCAGCCGGCAGCCACGGCCTCGGCCAGGCGGGTGAACAGCGGCACCGCGGCGGCAAGCTCGGCCAGCGACACATGCTCGCCCGGCCGATGCGCCACCGCAATGTCGCCCGGGCCCAGCACCACGCAGGGCGCCAGCGCGGACAGTTCGGACGCGTCGGTCCCGAACGCGGCGGTGCGCGGGGCGGCCCCGGCGAGATCGGCGGCGAGGCGGATCAGCGGATGGTCGGCGGCGAGTTCGGGCGGCGTGCCCTCCCGCGCCTCGACCACAGCGACCCCGGCGCGGGCGGCGGCAGCATGCACGGCGGCGCACACCGGCGCGGGATCGATCCGCGCCGAGTAGCGGAACTTGATCCGCGCGGTGGCGCGCGGCACGGTCACGTTTACCGCCGCGCCGTGGTTGTCGATCGTGAGGTTGAAGTCGCTGAACGGCGGATCGTAGGCGGCATCGGCCAAGGTCGAATCGGTGCGCAAGCGTTCGAACACCGCGGGCATCTCGGCCAGGAACGGGATCAGCGCCCAGTTCGCGTTGCGTCCCAGGCCGGTGCTGCTGTGTGCCTGCACGCCCTCGGCGGTGATCGTGAAGTTCACGCTGCTGCGATGGCCGCGGACGGGGATCAGCCGGGTCGGCTCGACCACCGCGATCGCCCGCAGTGCCGCGCGCCGGGCCAGCACGGAGCGGGCGACGATCGCGCGCGCGCCCTGCTTCGTCGTCTCCTCATCGGTGGTGAGCAGCAACGTGATCGGCACCGTTGCCGGCAGGCCGCGCGCCGCCACCACCGCCACCGCGATCGGCCCCTTCATGTCCGCGCTGCCGAGCCCGTGCAGCACCCCGGCCGCGTCGATCCGGCCGGAGAACGGATCATCCTGCCAGCCGGTGTCCGGCACCGTGTCCATGTGGCCGGACAGCGCCAGCCCGCCCGGGCCGCCGCGATGCGCGATCAGCACTCGCTTCGCGACGCCGGCGGGGTCGGCGTAGTCCAGTGCCTCCACCTCGAAGTCCGTCAGCGCGGCGGCCAGGCGCGCCGCCACCGGCAGGTTGGAGACGAAGCTGCGGCTGTCGCACGCAACCAGGTCGTGGGCGAGATCGGCGAGATGATCCATGCAGAGCCTATCCTTTGCGGGGAGACTGCGGCACCCTCGCTGCCTCCCGCAAGGGGGCGCCGCTCAGGTGCCGATGCCGCCGATCGCGAGGTATTTGATCTCCAGGTATTCCTCGATCCCGTATTTCGACCCCTCGCGCCCCAGGCCGGAGGATTTCATTCCCCCGAACGGCGCCTCCGCGGTCGAAATGACCCCCTCGTTGATGCCGATCAGCCCGTATTCCAGCGCCTCGGCCACCCGGAAGATGCGCCCCACGTCGCGCGCGTAGAAATACGCCGCCAGACCGAACTCGGTGTCGTTGGCGAGGCGGATCGCTTCTTCCTCGGTCTTGAAGCGGAACAGCGGCGCGACCGGGCCGAACGTCTCTTCGCGGAAGATCAGCGCATCGTGCGGCACCTCGGCAAGCAAGGTAGGCTCGAAGAAATTGCCGCCCAGCCGATGACGATGGCCGCCGGTCAGGACCCGCGCGCCGCGCTGCACCGCGTCGGCGATATGCTCCTCCACCTTCGCCACCGCGGCGGCGTTGATGAGCGGCCCCTGCGATACGCCGGGTTCCATGCCGTTGCCCACTTTCATCGCCTCCACCGCCGCCTTCAGCTTGGCCGCGAAGGCGTCGTACACGCCTTCCTGCACCAGCAGCCGGTTGGCGCAGACGCAGGTCTGGCCGGTGTTGCGGTATTTGCTCGCCATCGCGCCCACCACCGCGGCGTCCAGATCGGCGTCGTCGAACACGATGAACGGCGCGTTGCCGCCCAGTTCCATGCTGGTCTTCTTGATCGTCGGCGCGCATTGCGCGAGGAGCTTCGCCCCCACTTCGGTGGACCCGGTGAACGACAGCTTGCGCACCAGCGGGTTCGCAGTCAGCTCCGCCCCCGTCTCGCCCGATGGGCCGGTGATGATATTGCACACGCCGGGCGGCATCCCCGCCCGCTCGGCCAGCACCGCGAGCGCCAGGGCCGAGAACGGGGTCTGGCTCGCCGGGCGGATCACCCCGGTGCAGCCGGCGGCCCAACCGGGGCCGGCCTTGCGGGTGATCATCGCGGCGGGGAAGTTCCACGGCGTGATGGCGGCGAATACGCCGATCGGCTCCTTCTGCACGATGATGCGCCGGCCGCGCGCGTTCTGCGGGATGGTGTCGCCGTAGACCCGCTTGCCTTCGTCGGCGAACCAGTCGATGAAACTCGCCGCATAGGCGATCTCGCCCTTGCTCTCGGCAAGCGGCTTGCCCTGTTCAGCGGTCATGATGATCGCGAGATCGTCGGTGTTGGCAAGCATCAGGTCCGACAGCTTGCGGAGGATGGCGCCGCGCTCCTTCGCCAGCAGCGCGCGCCAGGCGGGCCAGGCGCGCGCCGCGGCCTCGATCGCGCGGCGGGTTTCGGCCGCACCCAGCGCGGGCACTTCGCCGATCGCCTCCCCGGTGGCGGGGTTTTTCACCGTGAGCGTGCGCCCGCTGTCTGCCTGCACCCATTTGCCGTCGATGCAGTTGGCCTGGCGGAACAGCGTGGGGTCCGCGAGCGGCAGGGGCGAGACGGGGTTGAGCATGGCGGGATCTCCTCCTGGGCCGGCGCGGGGTGCCGGCAGGCGGAAGATAGGGCGCCGGCCTGGCGCTGTCAGGTGTGCGCCCAGTCGCCCACCCGGCCGCGCACCTGACCGCGCGCCCGGGCGCCGCCGGAGCGCCGGTTGAGCCGGAGCACGGACCGGCGCACCGTGCCCCACCCGATCGGCCGCGCCACCGCCGGCGCCGTCGGAACCTCGCAGCCAGGACCGTGCGCCCCATGCCCACCTACGAATTCGTGACCGTCGACGTGTTCACCGACACGCGCTTCGGCGGCAACCCGCTCGCGGTCTTCCCTGCCGCCGCCGGGCTGAGCGATACCGAGATGCAGGCGCTCGCCGCCGAGTTCAACCTGTCTGAAACGACCTTCGTCCTGCCGCCCGATGATCCGCGCCACAGCGCACGGGTGCGCATCTTCGGTCCGCGGGGGGAACTGCCCTTCGCCGGCCATCCGAACGTCGGCACCGGCTTCGTGCTCGCCCGGCGGATGGACACCCCGCCCGAGCATTTCACCTTCGAGGAGATGGCCGGCCTCGTGCGCGTGCACGTCACGCGTGGGGCGGACGGGGCGGTGGACGGGGCGCGCATCGCAGCGCCGCGCTCGCTCACCCGCGGCAGCGCGGTGCCGACCGAGACGGTCGCCGCCTGCGCCGGGCTCGATCCGGCGGACATCGCGACCGACACGCATACGCCGCTGATCGCCTCGGTCGGGATGCCGTTCGTGATCGCCGAGCTGCGCGACCTCGACGCGCTCGGCCGCGCCGCACCCGATCCGGCAGCGTTCCGTGCCGCGCAGCCCGCGTTCGCCGAGGAAGCACCACGTTTTCCGCTGTATCTTTATGTCCGGGTGGACGGCAGCGCGCTCAGCCTGCGCACCCGGATGTTCGCCCCGCTCGGCGGGATCATGGAGGATCCCGCGACCGGCAGCGCCGGCGCCGCCCTCGCCGCATTGCTGACCGCGGAGGCGCCGGGTACCGATCTCGCGCTCACGTTCGAGATCGAACAGGGCGTGGAGTTCGGCCGGCCGAGCCTCCTCGTCGCCGCTGCACGCAAGACCGCGGAAGGTCCGGTCAGCGCCACCGTCTCCGGCACCTGCGTGCCGATGCTGGCCGGAACCATCACGTTGTAGGCGCGCGCCGGCGGGGGCGGCGCAGCCTGCCCCCGCCTGCCGGGCGCAAGCGCGGACAGCAACGATGCCGCAAGGCGCATGCGAAGCGGCTGGGCGGCTCCGCACGCCGTTGCCTGGGCAGCCTGAACCCCGTGGCGTCCGCATTTGTATCGGAACCAAGGGGGAGAAGCGATCGATCTGGCGCGACCGTTCACGGATCATTGACAAGCCAGCCCGGTTCCGTGCCAAATGGGTGCTGCAATCGCATTTGGCTTGGCTTGCTGTGCCTCCCGTGCCCCGGGTGCTCTCAAGACGACCAAAGACCCGGTTGTCTCACCGCCGCGCGACGTCGTGCGGCACTAACGGAAACGAGAGAGAGCGACGCAACGATGGCTACCGGCACGGTCAAGTGGTTCAATACCACGAAGGGCTTTGGATTCATCATGCCCCAGGACGGCGGCAAGGACGTTTTCGTCCACATCACCGCAGTGCAGGCCGCCGGCCTGCGTGGGCTGAACGAAGGGCAGAAGGTCACGTACGAAGTAGCGATGGAACGCGGCAAGGCCGCGGCCACCAACCTTCGCCTCGCCTGATTGCTCGGACACCAACGACATCACCACCCCGGCCCCGCTCCGGTGCCGGGTGACGACGCCTGTTCACGCACCATCGGGGGCATACCCTCGCACAAATGCAACAGGCGACCGCAGGAGGGAATGATACATGGCCACCGGAACCGTGAAGTGGTTCAACGCAACCAAAGGCTTCGGCTTCATCGTGCCGCAGGACGGCGGCAAGGACGTGTTCGTCCATATCACCGCAGTCCAGGCCGCCGGCCTCAAAGGCCTGAATGACGGCCAGGCCGTCACCTACGAAGTAACCATGGAACGCGGCAAAGCCGCAGCCACCAACCTCCGCCTCGCCTGACCCGGCGGACCTTCCGGGGGTCGTGCCGACTGCGGGATGAACGGGTGCGGCACGGAAGAAAAAGGCCAGGGGCGCTGCCCCTGGACCCCGCCAGGGAACTCGTCCCCTGGACCCCATACTGTTTGGGTT
>JABBNW010000245.1 GCA_019352115.1 Pseudomonadota bacterium | reverse complement strand
CGCGGCGAGAGCTTTCCCGCGATCTCGGGCGCCGGCCCGCACGGCGCCATCATCCATTATCGGGTCAGCCCCGAGACGGACCGGCCGATCCGCGCGAATGAAGCCTATCTGATCGACAGCGGCGCGCAGTTCCCCGAGGGCACGACCGACGTCACCCGCACCATCTGGACCGGGCCGGGGCCGGCGCCGGAGCGGCTCGCCGACCACGCGACAAGGGTCCTGAAGGGCCACATCGCCATCGCCACCCTGGTGTTCCCCGAGGGCACCAGCGGTGCGCTGATCGACAGCTTCGCGCGCCGCGCGCTGTGGCAGGTGGGTCTCGACTACGACCACGGCACCGGCCACGGGGTCGGCAGCTATCTTTCGGTGCACGAGGGCCCGGTCAGCCTCTCCCGTCGTGCCGCCCCGGTGCCGATCGCGGCGGGAATGGTGCTGTCCGATGAACCCGGGCTCTACTTGCCGGGCGAATACGGCATCCGGCTGGAGAACCTGCTGCTGGTCCGGCAGGCCGACTTTCCCGACGCGTCCGGTGCCGCCGGCCGCCGCTTCCTGCGCTTCGAGACCCTGACCCTGGCCCCGTTCGACCGCCGGCTGATCGCCGCGGACAGGCTTGATCCCGCCGAGCGCGCCTGGCTCGACGCCTACCACGCGCGGGTGCTGGCCGAGGTCGGCCCGGCGCTCGATCCGCCGGTGCGCGCCTGGCTCGCCGCCGCCTGCGCGCCGCTCTGACCCAGGGCCATCGCATCTGGCCGGGACGCACCGGCCAAGCGGGAGAGGGGGCGTTGGCGGGGCGGCCGGTGCGTCCCGGCCAAATGCGATTGCGCTGCTCTGACCGCGGCGGGGTTGACGCCCCGCGGCGCGCTCCGCACATCGGGGACATGCAGCCCCCCTTCCTGGCGCCTGAAGACGAGACCGCCGCCGCCGCCATCGCCGCGATCGGCGAGGAACTTGCCGTGTTCGACGACTGGATGGACCGCTACCAGTACATCATCGACCTCGGCCGCAAGCTGCCGCCCTTCCCGGAACCCTGGATGGACGAGGCGCATCGGGTCCAGGGCTGCCAGAGCAAGGTGTGGATGGAGGCGTGCCAGGCCGACGGCCGGCTGTTCCTCGCCGGCGCGTCGGACGCGGCGATCGTGAGCGGCCTGGTCGCGTTGCTCCTGCGCGTCTATTCCGGCCGCGCGCCGGAGGAGATCGTCGCCACCGACCCCGCGTTCCTGCGCGACCTCGGGCTGATCGAGGCCTTGTCCACCAATCGCGGCAACGGCATCGCCGCGATGGCCCGGCGCATCCGCGACCTGGCGATGCATGCCCCCACGGCGCAGGTTCCCACGGAACAGATGACGCCGACGTAGCCAGCCCCTTGCCAGCCGGGGCGATCGGGGCGATGTACGCGGTGACCGGACCCGATTGGTCCCCTTTCCTCCCACCCCAGGCTCGCCCCATGTTCATCGAGACCGAAGGCACCCCCAACCCCGCCACCCTGAAGTTCCTCCCCGGCCGCGACGTGCTCGGCGCGCGCACCGCCGATTTCGCGACGGCGGACACGGCCGGATCGAGCCCGCTCGCGGGCGCGCTGTTCGCCATCGACGGCGTCGCGCGCGTGTTCCTGGGCGGCGATTTCGTCAGCGTGACGAAGACCGACGCCACCGACTGGTCGGCGCTGAAGCCGCAGGTGCTCGCCGCGCTGATGGAGCATTTCCTCGCCGGCCGCCCCACCATGGAAGGGATCGAGGCCGGGGAAGACGACCTGGTCGAGCCGATCGCGCCGGAAGACGAGGAGATCGTCGCCCAGATCCGCGAGCTGCTGGACACGCGGGTCCGCCCCGCGGTCGCCGGCGACGGCGGCGATATCGTCTTCCGCGGCTACCGGGAAGGTGTGGTAAAGCTGCACATGCAGGGCTCCTGCTCGGGCTGCCCTTCCTCCAGCGCCACCCTCAAGCATGGGATCGAGAACATGCTGCGCCATTACGTGCCGGAAGTCGTCGCCGTCGAACAGGTGGAGCTGTGATGTCGGACGACGCCACCCAGGATCTGCTGCTGCGCGAGGCGCGCAGCCACAACATATGGCGCGACGAGCCGGTCTCCGACGAAACCCTGATCGCGCTGCACGATCTGCTGAAATGGGGCCCGACGTCGGCGAACTGCTCGCCGGCGCGGTTCCTGTTCCTGCGCACGCCGGAGGCCAAGCAGCGGCTGGCGCCGGCGCTGTCGTCGGGCAACCTGGAAAAGACCATGGCGGCGCCGGTCACCGTGATCGTCGCCTACGATCCGCATTTCTACGAGCATCTGCCGCGGCTGTTCCCGCACAACGCGGATGCGCGGTCCTGGTTCACCAGCAACGATGCGTTGGCCGCGACGACCGCGTTCCGCAACGGGACGTTGCAAGGCGCGTATCTGATGATCGCCGCTAGGGCGCTCGGGCTGGATGTCGGGCCGATGTCGGGATTCGACAACGACAAGGTGGACGCGGAATTCCTGGCTGCCGACGGGTGGCGCTCCAATTTCCTGTGCAATCTCGGCCATGGCGATCCTGCGGGGCTGTTCGCGCGTTCCCCGCGGTTCGATTTCGCGGATGCCTGCCGGCTGCTCTAGGGCTCCGAGATGACCAGTGGGGCTCTGACATGAACAGACGATTCAGTACGGGTCAGAGCACCAGCTTGTTTTGGCGGACCGATTCAGCCGACGCCCGGCAGCAGGCGTCGGCATTGGGCCACTAGGCGGCCGGATCGGATGCGGATCCTCGCGCTGGATGCCGCGCTCGGCGCCTGTGCGGCGGGTGTCATCGCCGACGGGGCGGTTCTGGCGCAGGCCACGCGCCCCGTCGGTCAGGGCCAGGCGGGCGCGCTCGCGGCGATGGCGGCCTCGGTGCTCGCCAGTGCCGAGGCGCGGGAAACGACCACGGCGGGCCTCGATGCCGTTGCCGTCACCGTCGGGCCCGGCACCTTCACCGGCATCCGCGCGGCGCTCGCGCTGGCGCATGGTATCGGGCTCGCGCGGGCGATCCCGGTGATCGGCGTGAGCGTCGGCGAGGCGCTGGCTGCCACCCTCGCCGTGCCGGACGGCTGGACGTTGTGGACCGCGATCGACAGCCGCCGCGGCCGGGTGTTCCTGGAACGCGCGGGCAGTACGACGCCGGACGGCGGCGTGATCGCTGCCGCCCTGGACGCGCTGCCGGCGCTCGGCCCGAACGTCGCCCTGGCCGGCGACGCCGCCGCGACGGTGGCGGCGTCCCTGGCTGCGCGCGGCACGGAGGTAATGCTGACGGCCGCGCGCCTGCCCTCCCCGCTCGGGATCGCGCTGGCGGCGGCGGCGCGCCAGGCGAGCCGGCTGGCGCCCCGGGAGGCACAGCCGCTCTATGTCGATCCCCCGGCGGTGAAGCTGCCGGCGACCCCGCCGCGGCCGCCGCCCGGTTCGCCGGCCCCAGATTCGGTCGTCCCACCCGGTGCGCCGGCCCGGGATTCGGTCGCGGCAAGCGGATGATCGCGGCCACCCCGGCCGCCGCCGCGACGCTCGCCGCGCTGCACGCCACGGCGTTTCCGCCGGCGGAGGCCTGGGACACGGCCACCTTCGCCGCCCAACTGGCCCTGCCTGGCGCGTTCGCGCGGCTGCATCCGGAGGGCGGGCTCGTGCTCGGGCGGGTGAGCGGCGACGAGGCGGAAATCCTGACCCTCGCCGTGGTGCCCGCGGCGCGCCGGGCGGGCCTGGGCCGCGCCCTCCTGGCGGCGGCAATGGCAGAGGCCGGCGCCCGCGGCGCGCGGGCGATGTTCCTGGAGGTCGCCGCGGCGAACGAGGCGGCGCGCGCGCTCTATGCGGCCGGCGGGTTCACCCCGGTCGGCCGGCGGCGCGCCTATTACGCCGACGGGCAGGATGCGCTGATCCTGCGGACCACGCTCGGGGGGTGAAAAACCATCGAACCTGCGAAAGAATGCCCGTTGGAATTGCTCGGATTATCGCCCAATTTCAGCGGCTTGCGGGCGTTTCTTCGCAGCCACTCACGCCCCTCGGCGCAACAGCAGGCGGCTGACCCCGTCGGCGCCGGTGTCGAGCGCCAGCACCGCATGGCCCAGCTCGGCGGCGGCGCGGGGCACGTTTTCCAGCGGTTCGGCGCCGCGCAGGCGCACGAGCAGGGTCTGCCCCGGTTGCATCCGATCGAGCGCCAGCCGGGTGCGGACGAACGTCATCGGGCAGAGCTCGCCGGTGATGTCGAGCTCCCGATCTGCGGGCTCCGGAACGGTCATGGGATGCATCGTACCTTACTGCCGGGTACCTGGATGTCGGGTGCCGGGGATGTCGGGTGCCGGGGGTGTCGCATCCCGGGGTGCCGGACTGGCCGGTTTCGCCGTTACTGGCATCGGCGGCGACTGTGCCGCAGATTCGGCAGTATTGTTGGCGAATCGTCGTCCGCTGCCATATATAAGACAAATCAGGAGCAACGGAAGGGACCGCAATGGCCGAACATCCGGGGGCGAATTCCGTCCTGGGCCTTACCGCGCAGATCGTTTCGGCACATGTCTCCCACAACACGGTGGCCCCGGACGCGCTGCCGGCGCTGATCCAGGAGGTTTACCGGACTCTGGCCGGAATCGGTCGCGAACCGGCGGCACCGGAACGGCCGCAGCCGGCGGTGCCGGTGAAGAAATCGGTCTTCAACGACTACATCGTCTGTCTCGAGGATGGCAAACAGCTCAAGATGCTGCGCCGACATCTGAAGACCGCCTACGACATGACCCCGGAGCAGTATCGGGAACGCTGGGGTCTGCCGTCCGACTATCCGATGGTCGCACCGCACTACGCGCAGCATCGGTCCTCGCTCGCCAAGAAGATCGGCCTCGGCACCAAACCGCGCGAGCCGCGCAGCTGACGGCGGCCCATTGGCGGCGCCCCGCTGACGCCGGCCCCGATTGACGCCGGCCACAACTGACGCCGGTCCCGACTGGCCTTCGCCCACCGCCTGCGATGCCGGTTTGCGTTGGCGGGGGGCGGGCCGGTAAACTGTTCGCGTCCGGCCCGGCGCCGGCATGCGGCACGCGCGGCGATCGGGGCTCGGCCCGGCTCCCCCGCGCGCGCCGGCGTGCGTGGTGCCGATTCGGGTCCCGGCGTGGCCCCCGGTCCACATCCGGCCAGTCCCATGCCGGCCAATCCCACGGGGGAGAGAGTGGAATCGCGCATCGAGCTTCTCTGCGTCGAGCGGGGCCTCAAGATGACCGGCCAGCGCCGGGTGATCGCCCGCGTCCTGTCGGAAGCGTCGGATCATCCGGACGTGGAGGAGCTGTACCGTCGCGCCACCCGGCTCGACGCGCGCATCTCGATCGCCACCGTGTATCGCACCGTGCGCCTGCTGGAGGAGCGCGGCATCCTGGAACGGCGCGATTTCGGCGGCGGCCGGGCCCGCTACGAACCGACCGAGCACGGCCACCACTACCATCTGATCGACATCGACACCGGCAAGGTGATCGAATTCCAGGATCCGGAGCACGAACGGCTGATGGCCGCGGTGGCGGAACGGCTCGGGTTCGATCTGGTGTCGTTGCGCCTGGAGCTGTTCGGCCGCCGCCGGGCCGCCGCGGGACCCGAGGCGCGACGTCCGGCCGCCGGCGCTCGCCCGGCCCCCGGGCGAGGCGACGGGGCAGCCCCAGGGGTGACTGCAGGGGTGAGCGATGGGGTGGCCCCAGGGCCAGCCGCTGGGGTGGCCCCTGGGGTGGCCGACGGGGGGGGGCCGATCGAACGCGCCGCCGCACCCGGCAGAAGCGCCCGATGACCGCGCAACCATGACCCATCCCGGCAAACCCGGTGCCGCCGAAGCCGGCGCCCGGCGCGGCGTCCCCCCCCCGCTTGGCGTTCCCCCCGCCGACGTCCCCGCCGCTGGCAGCTCCCCGCCAAGTGTCTCCCCCGCAGGCGTCTCCCCCGCTGGCGTCTCCCCGCCTGGCGTTCCGGATGCCGCCGGGGCGCCGGACGCGGACCCGCAGGCTGGCGCGCGCGCGGCCGAGGGCGACCCGGCCCCCCTGCCCGCCGATTTCCCCGAACTACGCGCCGGCAACCTCGGCGTCCGCCTTGCGACCACCGAAGCCGAGATCGACGCCATCCAGGCGCTCCGCTTCCGCGTCTTCTACGGGGAGGGCGGCGCCAGCGGCGATGCGGCCACGCGCGCGAGCGGGCGCGACCGCGACCGCTACGACGCGGTGGCGGACCACCTGCTGGTGATCGACCACGCGATCGGCCCGGGCACGGAAGGCGTCGTCGGCACCTACCGCCTGATCCGCCAGGCGGCGGCGGAGGCGGCCGGCGGGTTCTATTCCCGTGCCGAATACGACCTCGGACCGATCCTGCGCTTTCCAGGCCGGCTGCTGGAGCTTGGCCGGTCCTGCGTCGATGCCGGCTACCGCAACCGCGCGGTGATGCAACTGCTCTGGGGCGGCATCGCCGCCTATGTGTTCGACCGCCGGATCGGCCTGATGTTCGGCTGCGCCAGCCTGCCTGGCACCGACCCGGACGCGCTGGCGAGCGAACTCACGTACCTGCACGAGCACCACCTGGCCCCGCCCGAGTTGCGCCCGCGCGCCCTGCCCGAGCGCTATGTCGACATGCGCCGCGCCCCGCCCGGCACGGTCGACCCACGCCAGGCGCTGGCCCTGCTGCCGCCGCTGATCAAGGGCTACCTCCGGCTCGGCGGCTTCGTGGGCGATGGCGCGGTGATCGACCGCCAGTTCAACACCACCGACGTCGCAATCGTGGTCAAGACCGACCTCATCACCGAGAAATACTTCCGCCACTATGAACGCCAGGTCCGCGATGCCTCCGGCTGAGGCCCCGATCCCGCACCCCG
>JABBNW010000244.1 GCA_019352115.1 Pseudomonadota bacterium | reverse complement strand
GCGGCGCGGCCTCGGCTGCGAAAATCGATCTTGTCCATGCCTGAGACTATAGGCGCAACAAGCTAATGTGTCACGTATAATATTGGGGTATTAGTAGCATGACATCCCAGTTGGGATACTCTTGGCCGGGAAGTGTCTCAGCGTTGTCGTTGCTCCAGATGAAATCCAAGCAGGCCGCCGAATAAGACTCCAGCATAACCGCGAGGCGCATGGCCATGTAGGCAGCATGCGCATTCCTTTGCCGGTTTTCGCGCCAGATCGGCAAGTAGCCCTGGACGAAAACGGATACAACTCCGGACCCAAGCCCGGCACCGATCATAGTATTCCCGATGGAGGCCCAATCCCAAGCGTGCCAGTCAAACCACGGCATTCCGGCCCCCGAGTCCTGCCATCGCGGTACAATATCAGAAGGCAGTTCCCAGGACACGCATTCCGCGTGACCTTGTGAGTACCCGGAGAGGGGGCGGAGATTGGAATTGGAGAAAGGACGAGTTTGCGATGCTCGGTGCGTCGATCAACCTGCTTCTCCGTGTCCTCCTCTTCCTCGCCTTTTCTTCTCCGTGTTGAAAAAATCCAGGCTCTCCGCCGGCACTGACCCCGCCCGAGGCCCCAGGAAATACCCAAGCGCGATCGCGCCATCCTCGGACGGCGCCGCCCCGCGCACGAAGCCGCACCCATGGGACTCCCGCAGCGCTTCGGGCCGTGGTACTGCGCCATGCAGCTCCCACCCCGCGGACCATGACCAGACGCCCCAGACAAGCCCCACCCGAGCCCGACGCGATCAGCGAAGCCGAAGCCGCGGCGGAACTCGCGCGCCTCGCTGCCGAGATCGCCCATCACGACCGTGCCTACCACCAGCGGGACGCGCCGGAGATCACGGACGCCGCCTACGACGCGCTGCGTGCCCGCAACGCGGCGATCGAAGCCCGCTTCCCCGCGCTGGTCCGCCCCGACAGCCCGTCCCACCGGGTCGGCGCCGCGCCGGAGGGTGGGTTCGCCAAGCTGCGCCACGCCCAACCTATGCTCTCGCTCGACAACGTGTTCGACCCCGAGGGCTTCGCCGAATTCGCCGCCCGCGTGCGCCGCTTTCTCGGCCTGGCGGCGGGCGCGCCGCTGCGCCTGGTCGGCGAGCCGAAGATCGACGGCCTGTCGATCAACCTGACCTACGAGCACGGCAAGTTCACCCGCGGCGCCACCCGCGGCGACGGTGCGGAGGGCGAGGACGTCACCGCCAACCTCCGCACCATCAAATCGGTGCCGCAACGCCTGCGCGGCCCCGCGCCGGCGCTGATCGAGATCCGCGGCGAGGTCTTCATGACCAAGGCCGACTTCCTGGCGCTGAACGCGGCGCAGGAGAAAGCCGGCGAGCGCCTGTTTGCCAATCCGCGCAACGCTGCCGCTGGCAGCCTGCGCCAGCTCGATCCCCGGATCACCGCATCCCGCCCGCTGTCGCTGTTCGCCTACGCGATAGGCGAGGCGAGCGAGGCGCCCGCCACCACCCACAGCGGCTACCTCGACCGGCTGCGCGCCTGGGGCTTCGCCGTCAACCCGCTGTCGCGCCTGCTGGCCGACGAGGCCGAAGCCGCCGCCTTCCAGGCCGGGATGGCCGCCGGGCGCGCCGGGCTCGACTACGATATCGACGGCGTGGTCTACAAGATCGACGATCTGGCCCTGCAACAGCGCCTCGGCTTCGTCGGCCGGGCGCCGCGTTGGGCGACCGCGTGGAAATTCCCCGCCGAGCAGGCAACGACCGTGCTGCGCGCGATCCGCCTGCAGGTCGGGCGCACCGGCGCGCTCACCCCCGTTGCGGAACTCGAACCGGTGAACGTGGGCGGCGTGCTCGTCTCCCGCGCGTCGTTGCACAACGAGGACGAGATCGCCCGCAAGGACGTCCGCATCGGGGACACGGTGCTGATCCAGCGCGCCGGCGACGTGATCCCGCAGGTCGTTGCGGTGGTGACGGAACGGCCCCGCGGGACGGAGAACTTCGTCTTCCCCGACCACTGCCCGGTCTGCGGCAGCCTCGCCTTGCGCCCGCCGGGCGAGGTCGTGCGTCGTTGCACCGGCGGCCTGATCTGCCCCGCGCAGGTGGTCGAGCGGCTGATCCACTTCGCTTCCCGCCCCGCCTTCGACATCGACGGCATGGGCGACAAGACGGTGGCGGAATTCCACGCCGCCGGCTGGCTCTCCGGCCCCGCCGACATCTTCCGCCTGGCCGCACGCGAAGCGGAGATTGCCGCGCGCGAAGGCTGGGGCGCGCTGTCGGCGCGCAATCTGGTGCGCGCGATCGAGGCCCGGCGGACCATCCCGCTCGATCGGTTCATCTACGCGCTCGGTATCCGCCGCATCGGCGAGCGCAATGCGCGGCTGCTGGCGCGCCACTACGCGCGCTTCCCCGACTGGCGCGCGCAAATGCTGGCCGCAACGACGGTGGGTTCCGAGGCGCGCGAGGCGCTGGGCAGCATCCTCGGCATCGGCCCTGCCATCGCCGAGGAGCTGGCGGATTTCTTCTGCGAACCGCGCAACGTGGAAACGCTCGACGAGCTCGCGGCCCTGCTCGACATCGTCCCTGCGGCGCGTGGGGCGGAGGCGGACAGCGCGGTCGCCGGCAAGACCGTGGTGTTCACCGGCACCCTGGAGACGATGACCCGACCGGAAGCCAAGGCGCGCGCCGAGGCGCTGGGCGCGAACGTCACGGAATCGGTATCGAAAAAGACCGACTTCGTGGTGGTCGGTGCCGACCCCGGATCGAAGGCGCGCAAGGCGCAGGAACTCGGCCTGCGGGTGCTGACCGAGGCGGAATGGCGGGCGCTGGCGCAGATGACGTGAAGGCGGCCAGGGCGTCTGCCCCCGGGCCCTCTACAGCGCGATCTGCCGGCCGATCTCGACCACCTGCTCGGCCGGCAGCCGGAGGTAGTCGGTGACATGCGCGGAGTTGCGTTGCAGGAACGCGAAGGCGGCCGCCACCGGCCGGGCCAGGCGGGGACGTTCCTCGCGCGCGACGATCGTCTCGTGGCCGACGAAATAGGTCACGTCGTCGAGATCGAGGCCGCATCCCGCCGCTTGTGCCTGTGCCAGCAGGGCCGGGACGTCGGGGCGCTCCATGAAACCGAACCGGGCGTTCCCGCGCCACATGTCCGCGGCGAGCGGCGTGACCGTCAGGTGGTCTGCAGGCAGGATCCAGGGAACCGGCTCGGTCACGACGGTCAGGACGAGCACGTGCCGTTGCAGCGCGCGGCTGTGCTTGAGGTGCCACAGGAGGGACGGCGGCGCGTCGCGATCGGTGCGGGTCAGGAACACCGCGGTGCCCGGCACCCGCGGGACGGCATCGCGCGTCAGGCGGTCCGTCAGGGTCGCGATCGGCACCACGCTGTCGGCGATCCGGGTCCCGACCGCCCGAACCCCGGTGTGCCAGATCAGCATGATGCCGTACACCGCGCCCGCCAGCAGCAGCGGCACGTAGCCGCCGTCGGCGAGCTTCAGCATGTTGGCGGACACGAACGCGACGTCGACCACGAGCAGCGCCCCCGCCACGGCGGCCGCGCGCAGGATGCCCCAGTGCCAGACCTCGCGCATGGCGATGAACAGCAGCATCGTCGTCATCAGCATCGTGAGCGACACCGCGATCCCGTAGGCCGAGGCAAGATTGTCCGACTTGCGGAACCCGACGGCGAGCCCGATGGTCGCGATCATCAGCAGCCAGTTCACCGCACCCACGTAGATCTGCCCGTAGCCGTGCGAGGATGTCTGCGCGATCTGCAACCGCGGCATCCAGCCGAGCTGGATTGCCTGGCGGGTCATGGAGAACGCGCCCGTAATGATCGACTGGCTGGCGATGATGGTGGCGACGGTCGCGAGCACCACCAGCGGCACCAGCAGCAGCGGCGGGCAGAGACGGAAGAAGATGTTGCCCGTGCCCGCCGGGCCACTCAGTTCCAGCGCCGCCTGGCCGGCGTAGTTCAGCACGAGGCTCGGCAGCACCACGCCCCACCAGGCGCGCCGGATCGGTTTGGGACCGAAATGCCCCATGTCGGCATACAAGGCCTCGGCCCCGGTGACGCAGAGGAACACGCCCCCCAGCACCGCGAACGCCGCCATGCCGCCGGAGGCGAGGAATGACAGCCCATACAGCGGGTCGAGCGCGCGCAGCACCGCCGGGTCGCGCGCGATCCCGGCCACGCCGAGCAGCGCGATGGTTGCGAACCACACCGCCATGACCGGTCCGAACAGCCGGCCGATCCGCGCCGTTCCCTGTCGTTGCACGGCGAACAGGACGAGCAGGATCACCACCGTCACGGGCAGGACGAAGTGCTGGAAGGACGGCGCCACGATGTCGATCCCCTCCAGCGCCGACAGCACCGAGATCGCCGGCGTGATCGCCCCGTCACCGTAGATCAGCGCCGCCCCCAGCAGGCCCACCAGCACGATGACCCGCCGCTGCTGCTTCTTCACGCCGAGCAGCGACATCAGCGCCAGGATGCCGCCCTCGCCGTCGTTGTCGATGCGCATGGCGAGCATCACGTATTTGACCGCGGTGACGATGATGAGGGTCCAGAAGATCAGCGACAGCGCGCCCAGGATCGCGCGCGGCGCGGGATGCGCGCCGGCGGCGTCGAGCACGGTCGTAAAAGTGTAGAGCGGGCTGGTGCCGATGTCGCCGAACACCACCCCGAGGGCGGCAAGACTGGCTGCGGCGCCGGCCGCCTGCGCAGCATGCGGCCTGGCGGACCCGTCGGCGGTATCGGACACGCGCGCACTCCCGTGTGGCGGCCCGCAGGTCGGACCCCGTCGCGATCAGGCTAGCCCGGCCAGAGCCGCGTCGCCATCGACATTCGCGTGGGCGCCGGGCGCCCGGGGATTTGTGGGCGCCGGGCGCCCCGGGCATTCGTGGGCGCCGGGCGCCCCGGGCATTCGTGGGCGGGGAGGCCCCTGGCCCTCCGTCGCCACCGGAGCTAGGCTCCCCGCTCGGCCGGGAAGGAAACGCCATGAACGAGGTTGCATCGGTTTCGATCACGAAGCTGTCCCCGCACACGGGCGCCGAGGTCAGGGGGATCGACCTGCGCCAGCCGGTGGATGCGGCGTTGGTTGCGCGACTCAATCGCGCCTTCGTCGACCATGCGGTGCTCGTGATCCGCGACCAGCGGTTGGCGCCGGCGGAGATGCTCGCCGCAGTGCGGCTGTGGGGGGATATCTTCCGCCAGCAGGACCCTCGCTTCGCGCTGCCGGAATGCCCGGAGATCCACTACATCTCCAACCAGGACCGCTTTCCCGACGGCCGACGCTACATTCCCGGGGAGGGCTATCACACCGATCATTCCAATGCCGCCGCGCCGCCCAAGGCCACGGTGCTGCACGCGGTGAAGCTGCCGGATCGCGGCGGGGACACGCAGTATGTGAACATGGCGCTGGCGTACGAGCGGCTGGAGCCATCGTTGCGCGAACGCGTCGACGGCCTGCGCGCGGTGCACGTGTACCAGAGCCGGCACAGCGAGCGCAAGCTCATGGGCCTGTCCGCTACCGCGCGCGCCGCGGTGCCCGAGCAGGTGGTCCATCCGCTGGTGCGCACACATCCGGAGAACGGGCGCCGCGCGCTCTATCTGAATCCGATCCGCATCGAGGCGATCGACGGCATGACCGAACCCGACGCGCTTGCCTTGCTGGACACGTTGCTCGCGCATGCGACCCGGCCGGAGTTCGAATACCGCCACCGCTGGCAGCCCGGCGATCTGGTGCTGTGGGACAATCGCTGCCTGTTGCACAAGGCGAACGGTGACTACGACATGGACCAGGACCGCTACCTGTACCGCGTGATGCTGCGCGGCGATCCGCCCGTCTAGTCCAATCGCCCGAGCGGCGGTCGCTCAGCCGCGCGGTCGGGGAGCGCCGATCGGCGGCACCTCGGCGTCCATCCCCGCCAGCACTTCGGCGACATGGCGGGCGGCCACAGCGTGACCCTCCCGCGATAGCCGCCCGGCGATGTTGAGCAGGCAGCCGAGGTCGCCGGCGAGCACCGTGGCGGCGCCGGTCGCGGCGATGTCGCGCGTCTTGTCGCTTGCCATGCGCACCGAGATTTCCGGGTATTTCACGCAGAACGTGCCGCCGAAGCCGCAGCAGATTTCCGGCTCCGCCATCTCCGCGACCGTCGCCCCGGCGGCGGCCAGCAGCCGGCGCGGCTGGTCCTTCACCCCGAGTTCGCGCAGGCCCGCGCAACTGTCGTGGTAGGTGACCGGCCCGCCGGTCCAGCGCCCCGGCGGCTGTTCCAGCTTCATCACGTCGACGAGGAAGCTCACGAGTTCGTAAACCCGCGCCGCCAAGGCATCGGCCCGGGCGCGCAGGTTCGGATCGTCATCGAACAGATGCGGCAGGTGGTGGCGCAGCATCCCGGCGCAGGAGCCGGACGGGGCCACGACGTAGTCGTAGCCGCCGAACGCATCGAGCAGCGGGCGCGCCAGATCGCGCGCGGTGGCGCGGTCGCCCGAATTATAGGCCGGCTGGCCGCAGCAGGTCTGCGCGCGCGGCACCTCCACCTGGCAGCCCGCGGCCTCCAGCAGCCGGATGGCGGCGAAGCCGACGGTGGGCCGGTGCAGGTCGACAAGGCAGGTCACGAACAGGGCGACGCGGGGCTTCGATTGGGTCATGGGCACCGTGCGGAGGCTGGCCTTTCTTAGCCGGCGGCGGGGTTCGGGGCAAACCGCGGTCTGCCCCCGGCGGCAGACCGGTGCTAACAGGTCGGCTGCAATGAAATCAGGTCAGTTCGCTGCCGAACCCGTGCTGCCGGCGGGCCATGCCGCTCGGGGCCTGCGCGTTGCACCCCTGCTTCGGCCGGCTGCGC
>JABBNW010000243.1 GCA_019352115.1 Pseudomonadota bacterium | reverse complement strand
CGAGGAACCAACGGAAGGGTTCCAAGGGCGAGCCCTTGGCGGGGTCCAGGGGCAGCGCCCCTGGCCTTCCTTCCTGCCTCAGCCCACCGCACGCCGCCGGCGCGGAACCGCGGGCGCGAGGGTGGGGGCGGGGACGTCTTCAGGGCTGGTGAGGGCGGCGAGCAGGGCTTTGCGCAGTTGGCGCAGTTTCTGTTCGTTCTCGACTTTCAGGCCGAACACGTCTTTCACGTAGAAGACGTCGACGGCGCGCACGCCGTAGGTCGTGACGTGGGCGGAGGCGATTTGCAGGCCTTGTTCGCTGATGGCGGCGGTGACGTCGTGCAGCAGACCGGGGCGGTCGCGGCCGTTCACTTCCAGGACGGTATGGGTATTCGATGCGCGGTTGTCGATCACCACGCGGGGCGGAACGTGGATCGCGCGCATGCGCCGCCCGATCAGCACTTTCGACAGTTTGTGGATTTCCGAGGCCAGCCGCAGGCGGCCGGACAGGGATTGTTCGATCAGCGCGGACAGGCGCGCCAGCCGGTGCGGCGCTTCGAACGTTCCGTCCGCGGCGTCCTGCACCCAGAACGTATCGAGCGCCATGCCGTTGGTCATGGTATGGATGCGCGCATCGACGATGGACGCGCCGGCGACGGCCAGCGCGCCGGAGATTTTGCTGAACAGGCCGGCGTGATCGGCGCAATAGACGGTGACTTCCGTCACCGCGCGGGCCGGCAGCGGCTCGGTATGGACCGTGAGCGGCGCGCCGCGGCGTTCCGCTTCGCGGATAAGCCGTGCGTGGCGGGTGTGGGTTTCCGGATCGAACGACAGCCAGTAGCCGGGGTAGCCGAGGTCGGCGAAATGCGCGATGTCCTCGGCCGGCCAATCGGCCAGCAACGCGGCGGCGGCGTCCTTGGCGCGGCTCACGCGCACGTCACGTTCGGTGGTGGCGAGGCCGCCTTCCAGCACTTCCGCGACGCGGGTGTAGAGCTCGCGCAGCAGGGTGGCCTTCCAGCCGTTCCAGACCTTCTTCGATACCGCGCGCATGTCCGCGACGGTCAGGATCAGCAGCAGGCGCAGCCGTTCAGGCGACTGGATGGTATCGGCAAGGTCGAGAATCGTTTTCGGATCGTCGATATCGCGTTTGAAGGCGGTTTCGCTCAGCATCAGGTGATAGAGGACCAGCCAGGAGACGGTTTCCGTCTCCTCCGCGGACAGGCCCAGGATCGGGCCCACTTCCAGCGCGATTTCGGCGCCGATACGGGAATGATCGCCGCCGCGCCCCTTGGCGATGTCGTGCAGCAGCATCGCGAGATACAGCGCCCGGCGCGACTGGATGTGATCGACCAGGCCCGAGGCGATCGGCGCCACCTGCGCAAGCTCGCCGCGCTCCAGGGTGTTCAGCACGCGGATCGCTTCGATCGTGTGCTCGTCCACGGTGAAGACGTGATAGGTGTCGAACTGCATTTGCCCGACGATGCGGCCCCAGTCGGGCAGGAAGCGACCGAGGAAGCCGGCCTCGTTCAGGATCGAAAGCCAGCGCGCGCCGTCCGGATGGCGGCTTTCATGCGGATGCGCAGGGCTGCGTTCCGGCGGATGGCCGCACAGCAGGTCCATGAACAGCTCGGCGGCTTCCGGATCGCCGCGCAGCTGCGCGCTCGCGCGTTCGTTGCGGATCAACGACCGGATCGCCAGCGGGTGCAGCTCCAGGCCGCGGTCGCGCGCGATCTTCAGGATGCGCAGCATCTGGATCGGCTCGGCGTCGAAATCGCGTCCCGCCATCGGCATCAGCTCGCCGTCCGCCAGCACGAAGCCGGCGGCGATCAGTGCCTTGTCGGTCTCGGCGGCGATCGCCGGCGGACCGAGCGCGGCACGCAGGATCGCGGGTTCCAGCACGCGGGTCAGGCGGGCGATGTCGCGGGCGGTGAGGAAATAGTGGCGCATGAAACGCTCCACCCCGTCCTGGCGGCCGTGCCGGGTGTAGCCCATGCGCGCGCCAACCACCGGTTGCAGGTCGAAGGTCAGGCGTTCCTCGGCGCGGCCGGCGACGTAGTGCAGATGGAAGCGCAACGTCCACAGGAATTCCCACGACCGGCGCGCATGCCGCGCCTCAACCGGCGACAGCACGCCGGCGACGTTCGCCAGCTCGCCCATGGTGTAGGTTTCGAACACGTAGCGGGCGATCCAATAGAGCGTCTGCAGGTCGCGCAGCCCGCCGCGGCCTTCCTTGATGTTCGGTTCGACCACGAACGGGCTGTCGCCGAATCGGCGGTGGCGCGCCTCGCGTTCGGCCTGCTTGGCGGCAATGTATTCCCCCGCGCCCGATGCCTTGCAGGCGGCCCGGAAGCGCTGATGGAAATCCTCGAACAGCGGCGCATCGCCGGCGAGCGGGCGGGCGTCGAGCAGCGCCGTGCGGATGGTGATGTCCTTCGCGCCCTCGCTCAGGCATTCCTCGACCGAGCGGGTGGCGTGACCGACCTTCAGCCCAAGGTCCCACAGGAAATAGAGCATGTATTCGACCACCGCGAGCGTATGCGGGGACGGCACCTGCGGGGTGAGGAACAGCAGGTCGATGTCGCTGAACGGGGCCAGGGTGCCGCGGCCATAGCCGCCGGTGGCCGCGATACTCAGCGTCTCGACCCCACCGAGCGCGGCGACGGCGTGGGAAAACAGGGCGGTCACCAGCCCGTCCGTCAGCTCCGACAATTGGTGCCCGGCTTCGAGGCCGGTGATCTCCCCCTGTTCGAAGGTCTCGCGCACCTGCGCCTGGATGCGCGCGAGATGGCGGCGGAAGGCGCCGAGTACCGCATCGCGCGGCGCGGTCCCGTCGCCCGCAGTCAACGCCGCCAGGGTTTCGGACAGCGGGGCGGCAGGGCCGGCAGCGGGCGGTTCGGGAGCGTGGGTCAACATCGGGTGATGCTACTCGGCAGTGCCGCCGGCGCAAGCCGGTAGCAATGATTTGAGACGGTAGAGCGCATCGAGCGCCTCCCGCGGGGAAAGCCGATCGGGGTCGATCTCGGCAAGGGCGGCCAGCGCCGGCACATCGTCTTCACATAAGGCTGCCGGCGGCTCCGGCGTAGCGGCGGCGGCGAACAGCGGCAATGCGCGCAAGGCGGAGCCGGCGCCGAGCGGACCGCCCGCGCCCTCCAGCGCCGACAGCAAAGCGGCGGCACGGCGCACCACCGGCGCCGGCACGCCGGCGAGTTCCGCCACATGCACGCCCCAGGACCGGCCGGCCGCGCCTTCTGCCACTTCGTGCAGGAATACCACCGTCCGCTTCCACTCCTTCACCCGCATGGTATGCGGCACGAGCCGCGGCAAACGATCCGCCAGCGCCGCAAGTTCATGGAAATGTGTGGCGAAAATAGTACGGCAGCGGATCGCCCCGTGCAGCGCCTCCAGCACCGCCCAGGCGATCGCGAGCCCGTCCAGGGTCGCAGTCCCCCGCCCGATCTCGTCCACCACAACCAGGGAGTGCGGGCCGGCCTGGTGCAGGATCGACGCCGTCTCGGTCATCTCCACCATGAAGGTCGAGCGCCCGCGCGCGAGGTCGTCGGCGGCGCCGACGCGGGAGAACAGCCGATCCACCACGCCGAGCCGGAATGCCTCCGCCGGCACCGGCAGCCCGGCCTGGGCGAGCACCACCAGCAGCGCGTTCTGCCGCAGGAAGGTGGATTTGCCGGCCATGTTCGGCCCCGTGAGCAGCAGCAGCCGGCGGTCCGGGGACAGGTCGCAATCGTTGGGAACGAAGGCGGTTGCCGATCCCGCCAGCGCCGCTTCCACCACCGGATGGCGGGCACCGCGGGCCAGGAAATCAGCCTCCTCCGTCAGGACCGGGCGGCACCAGCGCCCGGCCTCGGCGAGTTTCGTCGCCGATTGCGCCACGTCCAGCAGCGCCAGCGCCTCCGCCGCCGCCGCGATCGCCGCCGCCGCGTCCAGCACCAGGCGCACGAGATGGGCGAAGACGGCGCGTTCGCGGGTCGCGGCGCGTTCGGCCGCCTCGGCAATCCGGCGATCGAGCACGGCCAGCTCGGCGGTCGCAAACCGGGCGCCGTTCGCCATCGACTGGCGCAACGTCAGCGCCGGATCGGCGCGCAGCCGCTCCGCCGCCGCCGCCGGCACCTCGATCACGTAGCCGAGCTGTGCGTGGTGGCGGATCTTCAGGCTGGCGACGCCGAACCGCTGTGCGTAGTCGAGCTGCATGCCGGCCAGCACCCGGCGGCTGTCGTCGCGCAAACCGCGCTCGGCATCCAGCTCGGCATCGAAACCAGGGCGGATCGCCGGCCCGTCGTCCAGCCGCAGCGGCGCCGGTTCGGCGAGCGCGGCGGCCAAGGTTGCCTCCAGCGCCGGATCGGTCGCCAGCGCCGCGCGCGCCTGTTCCAGCAGCGTCGGCAGCGGCGGGGCCAGCGCCGATCCGGCCTCCCGCGCGGCCCCCAACCCGGCGCGCAGGGCGGCCAGATCGCGCGGGCCGCCACGCTGCATCGACAGCCGGCCGAGCGCGCGCGCCATGTCCGGCACGGCCCGCAACGCGCCGCGCAGCCGCGCCGTGGCGTCCGGGTTCGCCCCCATCCACGACCACATGTCCTGCCGCGCCCCGATCGCCGCCGGCGCGGTCAGCGGCGCCGCAATCCAGGCGCCAAGCCGGCGTGCCCCCGGTGCGGTCAAGGTCCGATCGATCGCGGCGAACAGGCTGTGCGGCGTCCCGCCGTCGCGCGCGCGCAGCAGTTCGAGGCTGGTCCGGGTGGCCGGATCGAGCGCCAGCACGCCCTCCGCCCCGCGCGGGGACGGCCGCGCCAGATGCGGCAGCGCCCCGGCCGCCGTGGTGCGCACGTAATCGAGCGCGGCGGCGGCGGCGCAGGCCTCGGCATCCGCGAAGCTGCCGAAAGCGTCGAGGCTCGCGGCGCCGAACGCCTCGGCCAGCCGGCGGCGTGCCGCGTCCGGCGGCGGGGCGAGCATCTCCGGGCCCCGCCGAAGCTCCCACTCGCCCAGCGGCAGCCCCGCGGGCGCCAGAATCTCGGCGGGATCAAGCCGCGCCAGCAGGCCCGGCAACTCGCCCGCCGGCAGCGCCGCCGTCTCGAACAATCCGGTGGAAATATCGAGCCAGGCAGCGCCCAGATCGGCCCGTTCTGCCGCCAGTGCCAACAGCAGGTTCGGCCGCGCCGCCTCCAGCAGGCTGTCCTCGGTCAACGTGCCCGGCGTCACCAAGCGCACCACGGCACGGCGGATCGGCGCCTTGCCGGTGCGGGTCTTCGGGTCCTCCATCTGCTCGGCGACGGCAACCCGGAAGCCGCGGCGGATCAGCCGGGCGAGATACGCCTCGGCCGCATGCACCGGCACGCCGCACATCGGGATCGGCGCACCGGCATGCTCGCCACGGGCGGTAAGCGCGATATCGAGCGCACTCGCCGCCGCCTCCGCATCGGCAAAGAACAGCTCGTAGAAATCCCCCATGCGCAGGAACAGCAGAGCATCCGGATGCTCCGCCTTGAGCGCGAACCACTGCGCCATGACCGGCGAGGCGCCGTCGGACGACGGCACGCCTGCCGCCGCGGCGGCTGACATGGGGGAAGGACCGGGCGCCGCGCGGGGTCAGCCGCCGGCCACTTCGTCGAGATCGGCGCTCCACATCTTCTCGAGCGCATACATCGTCCGCGCATCCGGCTTGAACAGATGCACGACGATGTCCCCGGCATCGATCAGCACCCAGTCCGACCCGCCGGCGCCTTCCACCAGCACGCGCTTGAGCCCGGCGGCGTTCAGCTTTTCCACCAGATGCTCGGCCATCGCCGCGATCTGGCGGTCGGCAAGCCCGCTCGCGATCACCATCCGGTCGCAGAACGAGGCGCGGCCGGCAAGATCGAGGGTGACGATCTCCTCCGCCTTGTCGTCCTCCAGGCTGGCGACGATCACCTTCTGCAGCCGCTCGACCGCCGCCTCCGGCGCCGGCGTAGCCGCGCGGGCGGCACGGCGGGCAGGCCCGGCCATGACCGCCTTCTTGCGCGGCGAACCGGGCGACTTGTCCGCCGCCGGCAACGGCCGCGGTGCCTTGCGCGGCGGCTGCGTCCGCCCGCGGGAAGCCGGGGCGCGAGGACCGGAGGACGAGGGCGGCTTGGCTATGGCACGGCTCCTTTGCGGGCGGCGCGGATCGCGCTCGCCGAAGCAGGATGTTGCGGCGCTGGCAGGAAAATCCACGCCGGCGGCGCCGCTCCCGCCAGCATCGGCGCCGCCCGCGCCGGCAAACGCGCCGCCCGCAGCCGGCGCGCCGCCCGACCGGACAACGCGCGCAGGTTATACGACGGACGCGGCATCACAAGAAACGGCACCTCGCGGATAAATAACTCCCACTGCCGCCAACGCGGCAACTGCTCCAGAATGTCGGCCCCCATCACCCACACGAAGCGAACCCGCGGGAACCGCATCCGAAGCTGCCGAATCGTGTCGATGCTGTAGCGAACACCCAGCGCCGCCTCGATCCCGCTCGCCACCACCCGCCGCCCGTCCGCCAAAGCCCGAGCCCCCGCCAGCCTAACCGCAAACGGCGCCATCCCCGCCCGCGGCTTCAACACATTGCCCGGAGACACCAACAACCACACCTGGTCCAGCCGCAACCGCCGCCGAACCCACTCCGCCACGTGAAGATGCCCCGCATGCGCCGGATTGAACGACCCCCCCAACAACCCAACCCGCATCCGCCGCCCATCGCCAAATCGGGACGGAACCGCCAGGGCCGGCCCGGGCGCGGCCGGGCGCATGCTATGCGAGGTGGGGGGGTGAGCGGCCGGGCAGGAAGCAAGGCCAAGGGGCTCTGCCCCCTGGACCCCCGCCAGGGAACTCGTCCCCTGGACCCCATACTATTGGGTTCCTCGCATGTGGGGGGTGTC
>JABBNW010000242.1 GCA_019352115.1 Pseudomonadota bacterium | reverse complement strand
CTTCCCCGCATGCCCCGGCATCGCGCCCGACGCGGCGACGCTGCTGGAGTGGGTGACGCGCCTCGTGCCGCCGCGCCCGGCCGTATCCGCGCCCCCGGTCGCCACGCCCGCCGCCCGCCCGGTGCGCCCGCGCGCGATCGTCCCGCGCCTGCATCCCAACCCGACCCGTCATCCGGAGCCGGCGATCGATCCCGGCATCCCGCTCGCCTACGAGGTCCGGGCAGAACCGCCGCCGGAGAGTGGCCGGATCAGCGATGCGCTCTACGAGAGCTATTCCGTCCAGACCATCGTGATCCCTGGCGCGCAGCCGCATCCGACGAAGCTGGTGCAATCCGCAGCCATGGCCTCGGTCGCACCACCCCGCCCAAGCTACCGCCCGCACCTGCCGCCGGAGATCGTGTCGTCCGGCCTGCTGTCGGACGCGCAGATCGAGAGTGTCATCTACGCTGGCGAAGCCCATGGCGGGCATCTTGCCGGCTCCTGGCTGGTGGATGCGACCTACGACCAAATCGCCGCCGCACCGGAGGACGCCGACGGGGCAGTGCGCTTCCGTCGCGGCTGGTTCCTCGGCGACGGCACCGGCGCCGGCAAAGGGCGGCAGGTGGCCGGCGTCATTCTCGACAACTGGCTGAAGGGCCGCCGCCGCGCGCTCTGGGTCTCGAAGTCCGACAAGCTGATCGAGGACGCCCAGCGCGACTGGTCCGCCCTCGGGCAGGAGCGGCTGTTGATCACGCCGCTTTCGCGTTTCCGCCAGGGCACACCGATCCGCCTCGGTCAGGGCATCCTGTTCACAACCTACGCCACGCTTCGTTCCGCCGAGCGGGAGGGCAAGGCGTCGCGCCTCGATCAGATCATCGACTGGCTGGGGCGGGAATTCGACGGCGTGGTCGTCTTCGACGAGGCGCACGCCATGGCCAACGCTGCCGGCGACACCTCCGAACGCGGCGAGCGCGGGCCGTCCCAGCAGGGCCGTGCCGGGCTGCGCTTGCAACACGCGCTGCCCGATGCGCGGGTGCTCTATGTCTCCGCGACCGGCGCAACCTCGGTGCAGAACCTCGCCTACGCGCAGCGGCTCGGGCTTTGGGGCGGGGCCGATTTCCCCTTCGCGACGCGGCAGGAATTCGTCGCCGCCATGGAGGCCGGCGGGATCGCCGCGATGGAGGTGCTGGCGCGGGATCTGAAGGCGCTCGGCCTCTACGCTGCGCGGTCGTTGTCGTACGAGGGGATCGAGGTCGAGATCGTCGAACACGCGCTCAGCCCCGAGCAGGTGCGCATCTATGACGCCTATGCCCAGGCGTTCCAGGTGATCCACGCCAACCTGGCCGAGGCGCTGGAAGCCGCCAACGTCACCGGACCCTCCGGCACGCTGAACCGCCAGGCGAAGGCGGCGGCGCGATCGGCCTTCGAATCGAACAAGCAGCGTTTCTTCAACCACCTGATCACCGCGATGAAGGTGCCGACGCTGATCGGCGCCATCGAGGGCGATCTTGCCGAGGGGGCCGCGTGCATCGTGCAGCTGGTTTCCACCGGCGAGGCGCTGCTGGACCGGCGGCTGGCGGAGATCCCCGCCGGTGAGTGGGGCGACGTGCAGGTGGACATCACCCCGCGCGAATATGTTCTCGACTACCTGGCGCACGGTTTCCCGACGCAGCTGTTCGAGGTCTTCACCGACGGCGAGGGCAATCTGCTCTCCCGCCCGGTGTTCCGCGACGGCCAGCCGGTGCAATCGCGCGAGGCGGTGGAGCGGCGGGACCGGATGATCGAACACCTCGCCGCGCTGCCGGCGGTGCAGGGCGCGCTCGATCAGGTCGTCCAGCGCTTCGGCACCGATCAGGTCGCCGAGGTCACCGGGCGGTCGCGGCGTGTCGTGCGCAAGATCGCCGTTGACGGCACCGAACGGCTTGCCGTCGAGACCCGCCCCGGCTCGGCCAACCTCGCCGAGACCCAGGCCTTCATGGACGACGAGAAGCGTATTCTGGTCTTTTCGGACGCCGGCGGCACCGGGCGCAGCTATCACGCCGACCTCGCCGTCCGGAACCAGCGCCGGCGGGTGCACTACCTGCTGGAGCCCGGCTGGAAGGCCGATACCGCCATCCAGGGGCTGGGCCGGTCGAACCGCACCAATCAGCGTCAGCCGCCATTGTTCCGCCCTGTGGCGACGGATGTGCGCGGCGAGAAGCGTTTTCTCTCCACCATTGCCCGCCGGCTCGATAGCCTCGGGGCTATCACACGCGGTCAGCGCCAGACCGGCGGCCAAGGCCTGTTCCGTGCCGACGACAATCTGGAAAGCCAGTATGCCCGCGCGGCGCTCCGGCAGTTCTACGGCCTGATCTTCGTCGGCAAGGTGGAATGCTGCTCATTCCAGCACTTCGAGGAAGCCACCGGGCTCGGCCTCTCCGATCGCGATGGGTCGCTGCGCGAGGATTTGCCGCCGATCACCACCTTCCTCAACCGGCTGCTGGCCTTGCCGATCGCGTTGCAGAACGGCCTGTTCGCGGTGTTCGAGGAGCTGCTTGCCAGCCGCATCGAGAGCGCCATCGCCGCCGGCAGTTACGATGTCGGCGTCGAGACGCTGACGGCTGACAGTCTGCGCATTGCCGAACGGCGCACCATCCATACCCATGCGGCGACCGGTGCCGAAACGCGGCTGTTCAAGGTGCTGCGCCGGGACCGCAACCGGCCGCTTCCCGTCGCCGACGCGCTTTCTCTGGTGCGGGACAAGCGGGCGCGGCTGCTGGTCAACGCCCAGTCCGGGCGGGCCGCGGTGCAGATCTGGGCGCCGAGCCTGACCCTTGATGACGGCGAGGTGCAGCGTCGGGTCCGGCTGGTCCGGCCAATGGCCCGCGAGACGATCGCCCTCGACGCACTGGATCGCACCCATTGGGAGGAGGCGGACGCCGAGCGGTTCGCAGCGACATGGCAGGGCGAAGTGGCGCAGGTGCCGGAATTCACCGAGAGCGCGTTCCACATCGTTACCGGCCTGCTGTTGCCGATCTGGAAACGGCTGCCCGACGAATCGCTGCGGGTCTATCGCCTGCAGACCGACGACGGCGAGCGGGTCATTGGCCGCCTGATCTCGCCCGCCACCATGGGCGAGGTCTGTCGGGCGCTCGGGCTGGACGACGCGCCGACGCTGGCGCCGAACGAGGCGTGGTCCGCCGTGCTCGCCGACGGCGCCGTGCTGCATCTCGCCGGCGGGCTCACCGTCCGGCGCGCGACGGTGATGGGCGCCCCCCGCGTCGAACTGGCCGGCTTCACCGACGGTGCCGTCGATCAGTTCAAGGCGATGGGGCTCACCAGCGAGATCATCGCCTGGCGGCTGCGGCTGTTCATCCCGGTCACCGAACGCGGACCCGCGATCCTGGCGGCGCTGTTTGAGCGATCACCACTCCTTCGCGTCGTTGATCGCGTCGCGGCCTGACGGTGGAGATGCTCCATGTCCGGGTCCGCCGCCGAACTGGCGCACCGCCTCGCGCGCGAGGCCGAGGCGGTGTGCCGCCACTACCTCTCCAACGGACGCCGCCAGGGCCGCTACTGGCTGGTCGGCGATGTCCAGAACACCCCGGGCCGCAGCCTGTTCGTGCGGCTGACCGGGCCGGACTCCGGCCGGGGTGCCGCCGGCAAATGGACCGACGCCGCGACCGGCCAGCATGGCGATTTGCTCGACCTGATCCGGCTCAACCGTGGTCTCGATCGCCTGGACGATACGCTGGGTGAGGCACGGGCCTTCCTCGGACTGCCAAAGCCGGACCTGGCGCGCGCCCCACGGCGGCAGGACTCGTCGGACTCCGCCCGGCGGCTGGTCGCCCTGTCACGCCCGATCGTCGGCACCCTGGCCGAGACCTATCTCCGCAACCGCGGCATCACCGCGCGATTGGAGGACGTTCCGGCGCTCCGCTTCCACCCCTCCTGCTTCTACCGGGCGCATGACGCGGCACCCCGCGAGGCGTGGCCGGCGCTGATCGCCGCGGTCACCGGCACTGACGGCACGATCACCGGCGTGCATCGCACCTGGCTCGACCGGGACGGTGCTGCCAAGGCGCCGGTCACAGCACCACGTCGTGCGCTGGGCCATCTTCTCGGCAACGCCGTCCGCTTTGGCATGGCGTCCGACGTCATGATCGCGGGCGAAGGCATCGAGACGATGCTGTCGCTGCGATGCGTCTTGCCCGACATGCCGATGGTGGCGGCGCTCTCGGCCAACCACCTCGCCGCCCTGATCCTGCCGCCGGCGCTGCGCTGCCTCTACATCGCGCGCGACAACGACGCGGCCGGGCGTCATGCGGGGATGCGCCTGCGCGACCAGGCGAGAGCGGCTGGGATCGAGGCGCGCATCCTCTGGCCGGTGACGAACGACTTCAACGTCGACCTGCGCCGCTTTGGCACCGACGCCCTGCTGGCACGGCTGCGGGTCCAGCTCACCCCGGAGGATGCCGAGCGCTTTGCGCCGGGCAGCACCCAGCCGGCGGCTTCAGCGTGAGAGGGTTGGCAGCGTATCGTGCCGGGAAAGCGCCGCCGGTCGCCGACGTCCTGCGTCCGGGAGCGGGCCGTGCCCACGGCCTTCCCAGAGCGGCGATCTGGCCAGAGCCGGGCCGGGGACGCAACGGCGGGCGGCGACTATTTTCCGCCGCGCCCCCCACCCCATCGCGCAGGCGCGATGGGGACCCCGGGTCAGAGGGGCGCTTTGCATCGCGAGGCAAAATAGCCGCCGCCCGCCGTCCTCCGCTGCGCTCCGGCCGCCTGCGCTCCGCTTGGCGGTGCAGCCCCGGTCCGGCCCCGGCCAAGGGATCGCCGTGAAGGCCGCGATGGGCGCGGCCAGCCGAACGAGGACACCGATCATGGCGACCGACCGCCTCCCCCAGCACCACAACGACGCCGAGCCAGCCTACGCCGCATCCCCGACCGCCCGCCTCCTCGACGAGTTGCAGCTCTATGGCCATCGCCCCTACCAGGACGAGCCGGACCCGCGGCCACTGCCCGAGGCGGCACGGCTCGAAGGCGCGCTGGCCGACATCTTCGACGCCTTCGTCTCCACCCTTTCCGAGACGCGCCTGGAACCCGACCTCGCCGATCTGCTCTGGTCGCAGGTCAATCTCTTCCACCGCACGGTAGACCGCGTGCAGCGCGAGCTCGACGTCAACGAGCACCGGCAGCGGCGCAGCCAGCAGGAGCAGGACGGCTCGGAAATCCGCTCCGTCGAGCTGGAACGCCTGATCGCTGAGGGGCTGACCTTGATCGAGCGGCGCAACGCCTTCGAGCTTCTCCGCGACCACGCCGCCGAGTTGTTCGACCACCACACCGGCTCGGCCTGGCGCCCGCGCGCGGGATCGATGGTCAATCACCGCGCCTTGACCGCCGCCATGATCGACAGCCGCGACTTCATCGCCGCCAAGCGCCGCGCCGAGACCGAGGTGCTGGTGCCCGCCGGGCCGCGGATCGCCTTCGCCGGTGGAGTCGATTTCAACGACCACGCGCGCATCTGGGCGGTGCTCGACCGGGTGCACCGCAAGCACGTCGAGATGGTGCTGTTGCACGGCGGCAGCCCGCGCGGCGCCGAGCGCATCGCCGCCTGCTGGGCCGACGCCCGCAAGGTCACGCAGATCGCTTTCAAGCCCGAATGGGCACGGCACAACAAGGCCGCGCCGTTCAAGAGGAATGACCGGATGCTCGAGGCGATACCGATCGGGGTCATCGTCTTTCCCGGGTCCGGCATCTGCGAGAATCTCGCCGACAAGGCGCGGGTCCTTGGCATCCCGGTCTGGCGCTTCGCGGGAGGCGGCGCGTGAGCGCCACACTGCCCACCGGCAAGGCAGCTTCGGGCCCGGACCTATCCCTCGTCCCCTGCAGGCAATCCTGACGACAGCGGCGGCATCCTCGTCGACTCGCCAAACGCTCGGAGCGCACGCATGCGGCGCACATGAAGGGGGGCGGACACGATCGGCGGACACTATGTCAGGGCGGCCAATGGCTGAGATTTGCCGATGCAGCCATGCGAGCTCCAGCACTCACATGACACCGCCCCGAGCGGTGTCTCGTTCTCAATCTACCTGTGCTCTTGCAAACACCAGGCGAAAGTGGCAAATAGTGCATCATGCACTTTCAGGAAACTCTCCATGGGCACCAACCCTTCCAGACGCTTGAGACTGAACCCGAAATCATCTGCTAAGAAGCCTGCTCATTCGACTGGGAGAAACGCCGCTGGCTCTACGGCGAAGGCGAAGCAGGCTGCTCCGATGCCCAAATTTCTGGGGTGGGCTGACTTCGATCGAACCGGGGGCGCCGCAATCGTGGAAGTCGCCACAAGTAGCATCGCTAAAAGCATTGGTACGTCGCCCGCGAAGCCGCATGTACGGCTCCGTCCTGCAGCCAAATTCCCTCGGAAAGTCGCCACCATACGTAAGGAGCATAACCTTCTGTTCGACGAGTACAAGGCGGCTCGTCGGCAAGTCCGCGCTCTCATTGCCATGGGCGTCCCGTTCCTTATCCGTTCGAAGGGCAGCCGCATACTAGTTGATCGCCACCCATCCTTTGAAAGTGATATAATTGATAAAGAACTAGGGCGTCGAAAGAAGGAGGCGGTGGAAGAATTTGCCAAAAGTCTTCGCACTGTTATTGAAGCAATGCTTGTCAAAAAAAGACGAGTTGGCAAGATTATATCGACAAAAGAAGAACACATCGCAGAACCTGACGGTCCATACGCGCAGCAACGACGATTAGCGGAGACGTTGAAGCCGTTGCTCCCCGAAGAACTCTACCATGGGCTCGTGAAGTTCCTGGACGAGAGGAGTACTGAAAGTCAAATTGCCAGAGTATCCAAGAGAACTGCGGATGACTTGGATCGCTATGAGGTGGAATGATCGGTCGTCCGTTAGATTCTATGTGCACCGATGAGATGATCTTTACAGATGATGTCTGCGGACATCCTGTTTAGCCGGTTTCCATGCATGAGGTGCAAGAGAGGCCTCTGGTCAAGAGGTGCCCACGACGGCTTTGGGACCGGGCATGATATCGGGCCCAGGCTTTTTCGGCTCTTCGACGTCTCAAGTGGAAAGGTGGGCTGCGAACAAGTCGGCGATTGGCG
>JABBNW010000015.1 GCA_019352115.1 Pseudomonadota bacterium | reverse complement strand
GAGCATTTTCAACGGGCGTTCTTTCACAAGTTCGATTGCTTTTCACGCTCTGAGGAGTTTGCCCGCACGATGCCGTTCTCCCACCGTTTCCATCCCAGCGTGCTGCGCGAGTACGACATCCGCGGCATCGTCGGCGACACCCTGCATCCGGCGGATGCGTTCGCGATCGGCCGCTGTCTCGCGAGCCTCGTTCGCCGCGCCGGCGGCAAGACCGTGGCGGTGGGCTACGACGGGCGGCTGACCAGCCCGGAGCTGGAGGCGGCGCTGGTGGACGGGCTGCTGGCCTCGGGCGCCGAGGTGGTCCGGATCGGCCGAGGCCCGACACCGATGCTCTATTACGCCGCGACGGTGCACGCCACGGCGGCGGCGGTGATGGTGACCGGCAGCCATAATCCGCCGGACTACAACGGCTTCAAGATGATGCTGGGCGGCAAGCCGTTCTACGGCGCGCAGATCGCGGCGCTCGGCGTGCAGGCTGCGGCGGGAGATGTGGACGACGCGGCGGGCACGCAGCGCAGCCTCGATGTGGCGGACGCGTATATCGCCCGGCTGCTGAGCGACTGGGACGGCGGCGACCGCCCCCTGAACGTGGTGTGGGACAACGGCAACGGCGCGGCCGGGGACGTGCTGGGGCGCCTGATCGCCGGCCTGCCCGGCACGCACCGGGTGCTGAACGGGGCGATCGACGGCCGCTTCCCGGCGCACCACCCGGACCCCACGGTGCCGGCGAACCTCGCGCAGCTGATTGATGCGGTGCACGCGCACGGCGCCGACGTGGGGGTCGCGTTCGACGGCGATGCCGACCGCATCGGGCTGGTGGACGATACCGGGGCCGTGCTGTTCGGCGACCAGGTGATGGTGCTGCTGGCGCGCGACGTGCTGGCCGCCCACCCGGGCGCCACGATCATCGCCGACGTCAAGGCGTCCCAGGTGCTGTTCGACGAGGTGGCGCGCGCCGGCGGCAAGCCGCTGATGTGGAAGACCGGGCACAGCCTGATCAAGGCGAAGATGGCGGAGACCAAGGCGCCGCTCGCGGGCGAGATGTCGGGCCACATCTTCTTCGCCGATCGCTGGTACGGGTTCGACGACGCGCTGTATGCGGCGGTGCGGCTGCTGGGCGTGCTGGCGCGGCGGGGCGGCAAGCTCTCGACCGCGCGGCTCGCGTTGCCGCAGGTGGTGAACACGCCGGAACTGCGCTTCGACTGCGCCGAGGACCGCAAGTTCAAAGTGATCGAAGAAGTCGCCGCCCGGCTGCGGGCGGATGGCGCGAAGGTCGCGGGAACCGATGGCGTGCGGGTGCTGACCGCGGACGGCTGGTGGCTGCTGCGCGCGTCCAACACCCAGGCGGTGCTGGTGGCCCGCGCCGAGGCGAAGGATGCGGCGGGGCTGGAGCGGCTGAAGGCGGCGCTCGTTGCGCAGTTGGAGGCGTCGGGGCTGGCCGCGCCGGATTTCTCCGGGGCGCACGCGGGGCATTGATGCCGGCCGTCGCGCGACTCTCGCCTGATCGAAGCGGCCAAGACTTTGATGGCTGATGATTATCGTTGTTTTGCGGTGAATCGAAACCGCGGATAGTTTATGAGACGTATCCCACGAAAATTTTCTTGACTCCAGCCGCCGAATGCACAAACGTCAATCCGTGGTTCATCTGCCCGCGGGGGAAAAATGCGCACGCGTTCTGAACTGCTGGCCGCGATCGCGGCGAGTTTGATTGTGCTCGGTGCGCCGGCGGCGCGGGCCTCCGTCACCGTCCAGGCGAATGCCGCGATCTACGACGCCGGTAACACCACGCTCCAGTACGGCTTCTCGGCGCCGACCGCGGTCACCTTGTCGGCCGGGGTTTCGTCGTTGCAGTTCTCCGGCGTTACGGGAAGTGACACCTGCACGACGTCGACGGCAGGATGCATCTCCATCAACGACGGCGGCAACCTGAACGACGCGGATGGAGCCGGCGCCGGGACGACCACGTCCTATGAGAGCGGAACCTCCACCATTTCGGGCATCACCGCGTCGGGCGGAGGGTATCTGGTGGGCTTGTTCGTCGCCGGGACCGTGCCCAGCGGATCAGCGCCGACGGCGCTCAATTTCACCACCGGGAGCGGCACCAGCTTCACCAGCCTCTCGCCGGTGCTCGACCAGACGTTCTTCATCGGCGACGGATTGACCGGGGACGGGACAGGGTCGGCACAGACTTTCTATGTCCCCACGGGCGCGACCACGCTCTACCTCGGCATCAGCGACGCCTGTAACTACAACGGCGGTCCGAGCTGCTATTCGGACAATAGCGGGACCTTTTCGCTGAACGTTGCGCAGCAGAGTGCTGTCCCGGCCGTGCCGGAACCCGCGCCCCTGGCGATTCTGGGCGTGGGCATGGTCGGCGTGTTCCTGGCACGGCGCCGCGCTCAGGCGTAAGCGCGGGCGGCCGATCCTGCCGCTGCCGTCAGATCGGCAGCGGCGCGGCCTTCATCCGTTCCATCGCGAACCGGCTGGTGACGTTGCGCAGCGGGACCGCGCCGATCAGGCGGCGATAGAAGCCGTCGTAGGCGGCGATGTCGGCCACGACCACGTGCAGCACGTAGTCCACGTCCCCGCTCATGCGCCAGGAATCGACGATCTCCGGCATGCCGGTCACCACCTCGGCGAAGCGCGCCAGCCATTCGGCGGAATGGTCCGCGGTTTCCACGCAGACGAACACCGATACGCCGAGGCCGACCTTCTCCGGGTCGATCACCGCCACCCGGCGCAGGATGATGCCGGCCTGCTCCATCCGCCGGATGCGCTTCCAGCAAGGGGTCGGGGTCAGTCCCACCTTGTCGGAGATCTCGGCGAGCGACAGGGACGCATCGACGGCGATCAGCCGTAGGATCTCGCGATCCACCCGGTCCATTTCCTTCTCTGCGGCCATGCGCGGGATCCTCTTTCCTGGCATTCGCGGCGGCCGGCAATGCGCCGCGTCGGGTAAAATATTTCCCCGCAATCGCCCATTAAGCCAAGAGAAAGAAATTTCCTACCAAAAATAGCCGCCGCGCGCCTCGACGCCGGCCGGCGCGCACGGGCAGGCGTCACGGTGCCTCCGGCGGACCGCCAAGGCGACATCGGTCGCGAGCATCGGTTGCCCGGCCCGGGTTCTCACGCGGCGGCTTCAAGACTGCGCCGTCGAACCGGGTTCACGCCGCCGCGCGGGCAATGCCTGCCCCGTTCCAGACAGTACGGAACATGCGGGCTCCAGGGGCAGCGCCATCCGCCCGTGCAGCCGCCTGCGGCGCCTCGGCGCGCGCGCAAACGCTCAGGGTGCGATAGATCCTCGGGACAACGGCGCCGCCGCGGTGCCGCGCGACCCCTGGGCCGCCCGCGCCTCCATGGCGGCCGAATCGGGTTCCGCCTCCCCCCCGGAGCGCAGCGCCACCCAACGGACCCCGTGCGGCCAGCGCACCAGCAAGGCGATGAACTGATCGCGGCTCGCCATGGTGTGCACGATTCGATAGACGTCGGCCGGGCTGGAAACCGCCTCGCCCTGCACCTTCTCGATCAGGTCACCGGGCGCCAGGCCGTGCACATAGGCCTCCGACTCGGTGTCCACCGCCACCACCAGCACCCCTTTGGCATTCCCGAGCTTGTATTGCCGGCGCGCCACCGGCGAGATCCGCGACAGCAGCAGGCCGAGGTCGGGCGAGGGCAGCGGCAATTCCGTATCCGCCGTCGCCACGATGGGTCCGCGCGACTCCATCAGGTCAGGCCAGGCGCGCACCGGCACGGGCACCGACGAGACCTTGCCGTGGCGCCATATCTCCAGTTGCAGCAACTTGCCGATCGGCATGATCGCGACGTCGCGCATCAGCGCGCGCGCGTTGGTGGGCTGGTCCGGACCGGTCCCGCAGCTCAGGATCACGTCCCCGGTCTGCAGCCCGGCCTGACGGGCGGGGCTGTCCTTGTCGAGCCCGGTGATCAGGAAGCCGCGCGGATGCTTCATGCCGAATGCATCGCCGAGGTCCGGCGTGACATCCTGCAGGCTGGTGCCGATCCAGCCCACCGGCGCAGCATTCGGATCGAGCAGGTGGTGCACCACATACCCGACCACGGTCGAGGAGATGGCGAAGCCGAGGCCGTTCGAGCCCTCGTTGGCGACATTGGTGAGCAGGATGGTATCGACGCCAACGACTTCGCCCTTGGTATCGATCAGGGGACCGCCGGAATTGCCGTGGTTGATCGCGGCATCGGTCTGCACGTAGTCGTCGATCGGGGATTTCATCAGGTCGCGGTTCACCCCGCTCACGATGCCCGCGCTGAGCGACATCCCGACCCCGAGCGGGTTGCCGACCGCCAGCACCGGATCGCCCGGCTTGACCGCGCCGCTCGGCGCCAGCTTGAGGACCGGTAGCGGATGGCCGGCGTCGATCTTCAGCACCGCCAGATCGACGAGCCCGGCGGCGGCGATCAGCTTCGCCGGGAGTTCGCGCCCGTCTGCCAAGGTGACGGTGATGCGGAATGCGCCGGCGATGACATGCTTGTTGGTGACGATGACGCCGGAGGGATCGACGATGAAGCCGGACCCGACTTCCTCCTGCCGTTCCCCGAGGCCGCCCGTCTTGCCGTCCTTGGCAATCGACAGCACCGAGATATTGACGACCGCCGGCACCACTTTGCGGGCGATCGCGGCCCAGCTCATGGCCGGCGAGGACGCCATGGCCGGGCGAACCGACCAGCCGACCGCAAGCACCAGCAGCAGGGCCCAGGCGAGCCCGCGCGGAGCGGCCCCGAGCTGCCCGCGCGGGCGAGCACTCCGGGCGACCGGCAGAAGCAGGACGCCGCCGATCGGAGCCGGAGCACTGTCGCTCCGGTCCCCGAGGCGCACGAGCCTAGTGCTGCTGCTTCTTGGTGGCAGAACCATTGCCGCCGACGCCGCCATAGCTCTGACCGTTGTTGACCTTGGCCGATCCATTGCCGCCCACGCCGCTGGTCTGGTCCGCGCCCACCTTGGCCGAACCGTTGCCGCCGACGCCGGCATAGCTCTGGCCATTCTCGATCTTCGCCGAGCCGTTGCCGCCAACGCCGCTATAGCTCTGGCCATTCGGGATCTTGGCCGAACCGTTGCCGCCGACGCCGCCATAGGTCTGGCCGTTGGCGATCTTGGACGATCCGTTGCCGCCGACGCCGCTGGTGTAGGTCCCCGGGGTGGCCGCCAGGGCCAGTCCGGCCCCGCCGAGCACCAATCCTGCCGCCGTCGCTGTCGCGATAATCAGGCGTTTCATGTTTGCCTCCACTCGATTCCGCTGGCGGCATATCCCGACAGCATTCCGCAAATCTGGGGCGGAACGGCAGCGTTCCAACCCCTCCCCTGCGCGCATCAGGGGACGAACGTCACCTCGGCCGTGCCGAGCCCTGCGAAGCGCGCAACACAGGTATCGCCGGGCTTGAGAAACCGCAATCCCGTAAATGTGCCGCAGGTCGCGAACTGCCCCGCCCGGATGCCGGCCCCGTCGCGCAGCATGTTGGCGAGCGCGGTCGCGACCTTCAGCGGATCCCCGCTCGGGTTGCCGCCGTTCTGGTCCAGCACCGTCTCCCCGTTGACCTGCAAGGTCACGTGGATGTTGACGAGATCGAGGCCGCGCCAGTCGGCCACCGGCGCGGCGTGGACGAAAGCACCGTTACTGACGCAATCGGCCAGCTTCTCCAGGGTGGCGCGCTGGGCCTGGTCCTGGAAGCGGCTGGTGACCACCTCGATGGCGGCGCAGGCCTCCATCGCGGCCGCGACCTCCTCGCGGGTGTAGGGGGCGGCGCGCGGCGGCAGATCGCGGGTGAAGCGGAACGCCACCTCGCCCTCCACCCCGCACAGCGGCACCTCGGCGGCGGGGATGCGCGCCGGCGACGGATGGATGGTATGCGCATAGAGCAGGCCGCGGGACGGCGGATCGTCGCCCACCGCGGCCGTCTTGAAGCCGCCGATCGGCTGGCCGAGCAGCGCCGCGGTCGCGTCCTGGATCGCGTGCGCCTCGGCGATCGAGCCGGGTACCACGGGAAGCGCCGCGAGCGGTGCCCCGCCGCGGCGGGCCTCTGCCAGCAGCCGGGCCGCGGCTGCGATGTCTTCCTGGGTCATGGGCTTCCTCCGCTTCGGCCGCCAGCATAGGCGGCGGTCGGGCCGAGGCAAGCCGTTCCGTCACGCCCAGGCGGTCGGCCGTCGAGGCGATCGGCGGTCACAGCGACAGCCGCACCCCGGCGATCACTTGCGTCCCCGGGGTCTGGTAGCCGTTCACCGGTTCGAACCGGGATTCGAACAGGTTGGTGGCGTTCAGATACAGACGTGCGCGCGGGCTGACCCGGTAGGTCATCGTCAGGTTGACAATGAGCCCCTGGCCGGAGGTGCCGATGGCGCCGGTGCTGAAGCCGCTGTCGTTGTTCAGATAGTCCTGGAACGCGCCGGTGAATTGCAGTTGCGGCACGATCGAAAGCGCCGGGATCGGCATGATCCGCGCATCCGCCGCCGCGGTGTTCTGCGGCCGGCGCAGCAGCAAGGCGCCGGTGTCCGCATTCTCCGGCTGGGTGTAGGTCCAGTCGGCATCGAGCGCGAGCCAGCGCGCCGGATGCAGCGCCAGGGTCGTCTCGACCCCCTGGATATGCGCCGAACCGATGTTCTCGGCGGTATCGACCGGGGTGAACACGGCGACGATCAGGTTGTCGATCTGCTCGTTGAAATAGGTGGCACCGAGGGACGCGAAATCGGACCGGCCGAGTGCGGGGATCGTGGTGGTGAACCCGACCTCCCAGCCCTGCGCTCGTTCCGGCAGCAGGTCGGGATTGCCGACATAGCCGTACGAATCGACACCAAAGCGATCGAACAGCGACGGCGCGCGGAACGCGGTCCCGTAGGCGGCCTTGAAGTGGGTGCGCAACGCCGGCACGTCGAGCACGGCGCCCAGTCGCCAGGTGACCGGGTGGTCGTTCAGCACCGCGTCCTCGCGCACCTGCCCGGTCAGCATGAGCCGCCGCCACAGCCGTCCCTGCACCCCGGCATAGCCCGCATCGTCGGTCATCGAAGCGTCAGCGCTTTGCGCATAGGGGAACCCGTCGGCGGCGGAGGTGACCCGCACCTTGGCGCTGTCGGCGGTGTGCTCGTAGCCGAACGTGACGTCCGCGCGCGACAGCACGGCGGAGGTGAACAGGTCCGACAGATGCACCGTGTTGTTCCATTGCAGATCGGTGCGATAGCCGTGATAGCGCGAGTCGTTGCTGGCCAGGTTGGGGTCGGCCGGATTGAGGGGTTCGGTGTATTTGCGGTCGTCCTGCAGCCGGCCCAGGAACAGCCCCGTTTCCCAGGTGCCGCCCGCCAGCAGCGAATGCACGCCGATCCGCCCGAGCAGGCTCGCGTCGCGCCCAGTGGAGTTCGCAGCATCGAACGTCGGGCTGCCGAGCGCGTTGAACCCGTAGATCGCCTGGCGGGCGCGCAGCAGCAGGGAGAAGCGGGTCCCTTGGATCGGCGTGTAGCCGAGGTTCAGGGTCACGAGATGGGCACGATAGCCGTCCGGCGTGTCGGTGTAGATCGACATCCGCTGCGGCGTGGTATCGAATCCGCGCATCGATTCGCTCTGCGCGACCAGTGCGTAGTCGAACCCCGCATGCGTCCCGGTCAGCGCCGCGCTGGCGCGGATCTGTTGCGGATAGCCGCCGGCGAGATCGGTCGACAGATGCACGCCGGGCCGGCGCCCGCGCAGGGTGATGATGTTGATCACGCCGCCGATCGCGCCCGAGCCGTACAGCGCCGCCATCGGGCCGCGAATGATCTCGATCCGCGCGACATCGGCCAGGGTATCGACGCCGAAATTGAACGCGCCGGAGGAATCGGCCGAATCGTTGATCGGCATGCCGTCGCGCAGCACCAGCACGGCATCGGAATTGGTGCCGCGGATGAAGACGCTGGCGTTGCCGCCCGGGCCGCCGGATTGCGACACCCGGAGGCCGGGCACCGTCGCCAGCGCATCCGTCAGCGTGTTGTCGCCGCGCCGTTCCATCTCCGCGCGGGTGATGACGGTGACGCCGGCGGGAATATCGGCCGCAGGGGTCGGCACGCGGGTCGCGGTGACCACGACCGGGGACAGCGCGGCGCCGGCCTGCGGCAGGACGGCCTCCTGCGCCCGGGCCGGCGATGTCGCGGCCAACAGCAGCAGGAGCGCAGCCGGCGCGCAGCGGTTTCGTGTCTTCCGTAAGCATACCGGTCCTGGTCGGGTCGGTTTCGTCGTATCCCGTCGCATGCAGTCCTCCGTGGGCGTGGGACCGCGACGGCGTCATGCGCGCGGCCCCGTCTCGATGGACGACGGCCGCCTACGGGTGTTCACCCGCTGCCCCGGTACACCCCGCCCGGCGCCTGCGCACAGTCTCGATGCCGGCCGGTCTCCTGGCTCGCGGGTCGGTGCCGGGCTCCGCCTTCTCGCCCGGTTGAGGGGGCAATGGCACGATGGAACCCGGCTCGCCGCTGACAGTTGCGGGGGCAGCCGCGCCTGGGACCAGGTCCCGTTCGCGTTCCCGTTTCAGCCCTTGCGGGCACCGGCATCTGGGGGGAGACTAGGCGGCCTTCACGTCCAGGACAACCACCCGCAATGATCCCTCGTGTCACTTTCGATCCGGATGCGCCCGCCCCGCTCGACGGCGTGCGCGCCATCGACCTCTCGCGCCTGGTCGCCGGCAACATGCTGAGCCTGCAACTCGCCGACCAGGGCGCCGAGGTCATCAAGGTCGAGGACCCGGACAAGGGCGACCCGCTGCGCGCCTGGCGGGTGAAGGGGCAGAGCCTCTATTGGAAGGTCTATGCGCGCAACAAGAAAAGCCTGGCGCTCGGCCTGCGCGCGCCGGAAGGGCGGGCGGCGCTGCTCGACCTCGCGGCCAGCAGTCAGGTGCTGATCGAGAACTACCGGCCCGGCACGTTGGAGCAGATGGGCCTCGGCCCGGACGTGCTGCACGCGCGCAACCCGGCGCTGGTGATCGTGCGGGTGTCCGGCTTCGGCCAGGATGGCCCGTACCGGGATCGCCCGGGCTTCGGCTCGCTGGTGGAGGGCATGAGCGGGTTCGCCGCCAAGAACGGATTCGCCGACCGCGCGCCGGTGCTGCCGCCGCTGGCGATGGCGGACATGGTGGCGGGGCTGTACGGCGCCTACGCGGTGATGGTGGCGCTGCGGGTCGCCGAACGCGGCGGGCGCGGCCAGGTGATCGACCTGCCGCTGCTCGACCCGATCGCGTCCATCCTGGGGCCGGACGCGGCGATCTATCGGGTCAGCGGGGAGAAGCCGCAGCGGCTCGGCAGCCGGTCGAACACCACCTCGCCCCGCAACGTGTGGGAAACGAAGGATGGGCGCTACGTCGCGATCTCGGCCTCGATCCAGACGATGGCGGAGCGGCTGTTCCGCGCCATCGGGCGGGCGGACATGATTGCCGATCCGCGCTTTCGCACCAATACCGATCGGGTGCGCAACATCGACGCGTGCGAGGAACCGATCGCCGCCTTCATCGCCGCGCGCACCCTGGAGGAGAACCTGGCGGTGTTCGGGGCGGCGGAGGTGACCGCGGCGGCGGTGTACGACATCGACCAGTTCATCGACGACCCGCACGTCGCCGCACGCGGCATCCTGGTGGAGGCGCCGGACGCGGAGGCCGGATCCGTGCTGATGCATAATATCATCCCCCGGCTGTCGGAGACGCCCGGGCGGCTGCGGCGGCCGGCCCCGGGGCTCGGGGAGCACACGCGGGAGATACTGGGCGCGATCGGGTGGGACGCCGCACGGATTGAAGCCCTGCTCGCCGCGGGGGTGGCGACGGGGTGACGGAGTCACGACCTGCCGTGCCGAGCCATCTTGTTGTGCCGCCCAATCCTACGAAGCTATTGGTCCGCGTCCTTGAAAATGGGGGGTTTTACCGCCGGATCATGTCGTGATGCCCCAGCGCGTCCGGTGAACCCATTCCCATCAGTATCAGGGACTCAGGCCACTATGAACCGGCACGTAGTGCTGGCATTGCAGTCGACCATGAGGGTCTGGCCTATCGAACACAGCAAGGCACAAAAAACGTGCCGACTTTGCCGGTTATCGCGAACGGCCCGCATGATTTACGCGAACTCCACCGGGTCAGGAGCGGATCGTAACGATTACGATAGGTCCTCCTATCCCGTCTACTTCCATAGATCAACCAAAGCAAGCGCGACGCGTGCAGCGGCCAATGCCGCTAGCGGAGCCAAGATGAACGCCAGCGGCAAGGGCGATAGAGAGGCAAGCCAAGCTATAAGTTCATTAACGGAATGTCTAGGAAAAGCCCCTGCACCATGACCGTGGGCAATAACAGAAACGGCGAACGTTATAGTTACAAGAAGGGTCCATAAGTACCAAGCGTAGTTAACAAGGCCTCGACATAAGTCACGGCAAGGGGCATTCCTGCGCCCCAAAGCTACCGCCCCCATCAGGGCAAAAACTATCGCCAACAAAAATGCAAAAAAAATAGACGCGCGGCTGATTACCCCTATTGGAGGAACGCTTTTAAGTTCTACTCCCAAACCTATAAGCATTAGGGCGGCTACTGCGATAGCCATGGCTCGTTTCGTTTTCTTGTTGACAGGAACCTTGGTGGCATCCGCTGTCATTTTATTACCTTTCCGGCAAACGCGCAGTTTGAGTCCAAGGCGACCAAAATGATATGATTGACCATTGTGTCGAAATGTCAATCTCTCCACTGCGCCGGATCGGGCGGTCAGGATATCCTTGCGGCTCCTCCCGATAGACGCCGGCCCGCCCCCCAGGGAGGAAACGGCAACATCCCAGAAGGGCACGGCCTCTATCACGGCGTTCCTTTGTCCCAACAGGCCTTGTACGTTTAATATAACGCTTTCCCGGTCCCATAGACAAGGCAAGGTTGAATTGCCATCACCCTGAGTAACTCAGCCCCCCGGATTGCCTCGCGCTCGCTCACTTTGCACGATCACGATCCGGTCACCGGCCAGGCTTCTCCCACTGATCCACATGCAGCCCCGGGGGTGGCCGACCATCTTCTGGACACGCCCCCGCCCGCAGCCAAGGAGCCTGCCGCATGGCCAACGACACCGCCCCTCACGACATCGCCCTCGTTCTCGCCGACGTCGACGGCACCCTCGTCACCCAGGAGAAAGTCCTGACCAGCGCGGCCCGCGCGGCGGTGGACGAGCTGCGCCGCGCCGGCATCGGCTTCGCCATCACGAGCGGCCGTCCCCCGCGCGGCATGGCGATGCTCACCGGACTGCTCGGCATCGACATGCCTGTTGCCGGCTTCAACGGCGGCGTGATAGTCGCCCCGGACCTTGCCACCGTGCTCAGCGCGCACACTCTGGCCGCCGCCGCGGTCGGCTGCGCGATGGAGCTGCTGGCCAGGCACGGGCTCGATGCCTGGGTCTATACCGAGACCCGCTGGCTGGTCCGCGATCCCGCGGCGCCGCATGTCGATCGCGAGGCCCGCACCGTGCAGTTCGCGCCCGAAGTCGTGCGCGACCTCGACGCCGGCTCGGTGCAGGAGGTGGTGAAGATCGTCGGCGTCAGCGACGACGCCGCGCGCATGCGGGCCTGCGCCGAGGCGGCGGGGCAGGCGCTGGGCGAAGATGTCGTGGCGTCGCTCTCGCAGCCGTATTACCTCGACATCACGCAGGCGCGGGCGAACAAGGGTGCGGTTGTGGATGCACTTTCGGAACGGACCGGCATCGCACGCACACGCATCGCCACGATCGGCGACATGCCGAACGACGTCGCGATGTTCCGTCGCGCCGGCGTTTCGATCGCCATGGGCAACGCGGAGGACAAAGTGAAGCAGCAGGCGCGCTACGTGACCGACAGCAACGAGGAAGACGGCTTCGCCAAGGCGATCCGCCGCTTCATCCTGCAAGGTGCCCGGCCATGACGCCGGCGCACGGGGAACTGCGGGTCGCCGCCGATGCCGCGGCATTCGCCGAGGCCGGCGCCGCCCTGTTCGCCGAAGCGGCGCGCGCGGCCGGCCCGCGCTGCGTCATCGGCCTCGCCGGCGGGTCGACGCCGCGCCCGCTCTACGAGCGCCTTGCCGCGCCCCCCACACGCGACGCGCTGGCGTGGTCGCGGATCGACCTGGTGCTGGGCGACGAGCGCTTCGTCGCCCCCGACGATCCGGACAGCAATTTCGGCATGATCCGGGCGGCGCTGCTGGACCGGCTCGATGGCGAGCAGCCGCGCGCCCATCCGGTGCCGTTCGCGGGCATGACGGTGGACGCCTCCGCACTGGCCTACGAACAAACGTTGCAGGGGCTCTACGGCGCCGCGACCCTCGCGCCCGACCGCCCGTTCTTCGATCTCTGCCTGCTCGGCATGGGCGACGACGGCCACACCGCCTCCCTGCTGCCGGGCCAGCCGGCGCTGCTGGAGGAGCGGCGGCGCTGGGCGATCCCGGTCACCGAAGGTCGGCCGGAAGCGCGCATCACCCTGACCTATCCGCTGCTGGAAAGTGCCCGGACGGTGGTGTTCCTGGTCTCGGGCGCAGGCAAGCGGGCGATGCTGGATGCGATCCTGAGCGGGCAGGAACGCGCGGTGCCGGCGGCCCGGCTGCGTCCCCAGGGGCGGCTGATCTGGCTTGCTGACAAGGCGGCGGCCGGGCGCTGGGCCTAGCCCGACACCGGCCGCCGGCCGCCGGCCGCGCGGTCAGAACAATGTTGCGCCCGTCACGAGTCCGGCGATGAGCAGGACCAGGAAGACGACGATCGCCACATAGAACAGCAGCCGTGCGATCTCCGCCGTGGCAACCGAGATGCCGGTGAATCCGAACACGGCGGCGATCAGGGAAATCACGAAAAAGAACAGTGCCAATCTCAGCATCGTGGGGCTCCGGTGCATCCGGCCGCGGCGCGGCCTGGTGATCGTTACTGTGGTGTCGCGCGGCGGTGGAAATGTGACGATCCCGTTCACAACCGCGTGCGATGGGCGGCACCAGGCCGCGCACCACGCGGCGAACCCGCGGCCGTCGTGTCGATACGGGTCCGTTCACGTTTCCGCGCAGGCGGGTGCAGCCGAACCTCGGGATTGGCAAAGATCAGAAATCCTCCCAGTGTCCTGCCCGTGCCTGGAAAACGGAGGCTCCCCATGCTGAAGCACGTCGTCCTCGCGTTCGCCTTGCTCGCCGGGCTTTCCGGCGCGGCGGTCCTCGCCGCCTCGCCCGCCGCGGCCTGCACGGCCCATACGTCCTGAGCCGCCGGCGCGTCGCGCGGATCGCCGGACGGGGCTATGACGGGCGCGTCCTCCGCCTGACCGACAGTGCGCGCCGGCCGGAGGGCGTTCGATCCACCCGCCCCGAGGCTGCCCGCGTGACGCATCGCGCCGCCAAGTCCCGCCTGACCGAGGCCGACCGCGCCGAGTGGCTGCGCTTTGCCCGGCTGGTCCGGCCGCTCCCGGGCCGCGACCTGGCGCCCGAAGCGCCGGGCGCGGACGGACCGACTGCGCCGGTGCCGCCCGACAGTGCCGGCGGTGCTGTGGAGATCGTGCTGCCAACGGCACGTCCGGCGGTGCGCGCGGTCGCGGCGCCGCGCCCGGCGCTCGACGTCGGCAGTGCGCCGCCCGGGCTCGATGCCGCCAGTTGGCAGCGGTTCCGTTCCGGGCGCATGCCCGCCACGCAGAAGCTCGACCTGCACGGCTATACCGCCGAGCGCGCCTATCATGCGCTGCGCATGTTCCTGAACGGCGCCGCCGCGAACCAGGTCCGCTGCGTCGAGGTCATCACCGGTCGCGGCAGCGGCGAGACGGGCGGCACCATCCGGCGGGAATTCCCGTTCTGGCTCAATCGGCCGGACCTGCGCCCGCTGATCCTCGCCGCGGCGCACCCGCATGCCGCCAACCCGGGATCGGTGCGGCTGCTGCTCAAACGGGTACGCTGACCGGGCCGCCCGCTGCGCTTGGGTCAGAGCGTGAAAAGCAGTCGGAATTGTGAAAGTACGCCGGTTAAAATAGTTCGAGCTTTCGGGCGATTGCGACGGCTCGCGGGCATTTTTTCACAAGCTCTCAGCTCGACATTCCGCATTTTGCGCAGCGAGACGGAACGTCTCGATAACGCGGTTTGGCGAACCGGCGACGTTTTCGACTCTGTCGGAGGCTTGCCAGGACATCGATAAATCCCGCGATGCCGTGAGCGCGACGTTCTGGATGTGCGGCCACACTCCGGTGGCTCGTTTCGGCGGTCGCTGCGTCCGCGCGCACCTGGCACCGTGGCGACGCAGCAGCAGCGGCGGCGTGGCCGTGGCGGCGGTCAGGCCGGTGATCGCATTGGCCGTCTCGATACTCCGCGTGCCGTGAGGCAGCGGCGATCTCGCCGAACAGGGGGGAATCCCCCCGAAGGCCAGTGCGATGACGACCTTCTGCACCGACCGGTGTCGCGCGCGAGGTTGATGGGGCGGCCGCGCGTCAAATCAAAGACATACCGGCGGCCCGACCGGCACGCCACGAGCGAACACCGCAGACTGCGGGTATGACACCTTTTTGTAGGACGATTTCTGCGATCGAGGGATCGCTGGTGGGGTCGGCTAGGATGCGGGTGGCGGGATCATGGACAGGGGTCGGCGTATCCCGGTCTCCATGGCAGGCCTGCCGCGGGCATGGAGATCTGACCACCCCGCACCGTTGCAACGCTGGGCGAAGGAAAGAGAATGAAGCGACTTCTGACTGGGGTTCTCATTGCCGTCGTCGGGGTAGCCGGTGGCGCCAGGGCCGACACCATCATCAATTATGATTTCAGCAGTCCGGTGGCCTGGGTCACCAACACGTCTCCGTACCAGCCGGACGGCGGTACCCTCTCCGGCTCGTTTACGTTCGACTGGACAACGTCCGCCGTCTCGAATGTCAACCTCACGACGACCGCGGCGACGTCGGGCACCCCCACGACCGCGACCTTTACAAGCATGTTTAACGACTACATGGGAACCTATTCCGGAGCTGGATACAGCTACGCCAGCGTCTACTATCCGACCGGGACCCAATTCGCGGAAATCACCGGCACGTCCGGCAGCCAGCAGCTGTTCGTGGACTTCACGCAGTTGTCGACATCGGCGCCGTTCCCCGGCCAGATCAGCGGGGTGCACTCGTCCGAGGATGGCAATAGCCGGATCCTGGCGAGCACAGTCGCCGCGTCCCTGCCAACGAACGTGCCGGAACCCCCGGGCATGGCCATCCTGCTCAGCGGCATACTCGGGCTTTGCGGCATCCGGATGCTGCGGCGGGGCTCGTATCGACTTTCAATGAAAGGCGATGCGCCGCGTTTCGGATAAGGATCCGATTCACGCGGAGAAGCGTGGTCGCGCTGCGGCTCACTCTTCTCTGCGGTCGGACACTGGTTCCCCCGCACGGAGGTTTTGACCGGTCGCCTGACCGATGATCGAGGCTGCTCATCCGATTATCGCTGGGTCCGGATATCCCTCGGACGGACCGCCTGTGGTGAGCCAGCGGAAGTGGCAAGGGCACGGACCTTGCGGGCCGACGATGACCGCGGTTGGCGCGGTCCGGAGGCATCGGCCGCGCTGATCGCTCGCCTTGCGGCATCGCAAGGATTCCAACACGGAGGAAGGGCGAAGGGCCACAGGAGTCGCAACGGTTGGGTCGCTCGCGGCTCCGCAACGTCGCCATCGGTCGGATCGCAGGCGATGACCAACCGCTGCGACTCCTGTAGCCCTCCGTCCTTCCCCCGTGGTGAAAGACTTACGGGATTGTAGAGGCACACGCCCCCTCGTCATCGCACCATTCCGATCGGCAGCCAGGTCGCCAGAGAACCCCACGACACCGCGAAAATGCGGAACGTCGCGCTCAGGCTGCCTCCAGCATCGCCTCGAACGTGATGCAGACCGGGTTTTCTCCCGCCCGGAGCCGCCCTTCATGCGGCCGGCCCAAGGCATCGACCACCACGAGGTCGAGCACGGCCGCCAACGCCCCATCGGGGCCGGGGGCAATCCTGCCGTCGCGCACCAGGACCTCCGTCGCCAGGTCGGGCACCACGCGCCCGTCGGTGAAGGCGGCGCCGATCAGGCTGCCCAGGCTGCCGCGCACGACCGCGCGGGTCAGGCCGTGGCGGGCGCACAGGGCGACCAGGGCGGCGCCGATGTCCTGGTTCGGGCGGATGCGCGCGGCGATCAGCCGGATCCCTCCCTCGCCGATAACCTTGCCCCCCGGCCCGCCCTCTGGGCCGAAGGGCGGCGCCACGACCGGGTGGAACAGCGGGAAATTCGTCTCCGGATCGGGATCGACGGTGATCGCGACCTCCGCAAGTCCCCAGGCGCGGGCACGCCCGGCTGCGGCAAGAAAGGTCTCGTCGGGCAGCATATGGCCGCCCCGGCGGGTCCCGTCCGGCTCGACCCAGACGCCGTGGCAATGCACGAACGGCTTGCCGTCGCGCCAGCCGAAGGTCGCATTCGCCGTCTCGACCACCGACGGTCGCGCCGGATCGCCGCCCGGCACGTGCGGCGCGCTGAACCAGGCGACATGCGCGCCGTCATGCGCCGGCCCCGGCAGCACATAGCGGAACGGCGCCAGCGCCGCGCCCGCGAACACGATCGCCGCGCTCCGCAGCCCGGACGCGACCAGCGGGGCGGCGAGCGCCGCGATCAGGTTCCGCCCCGGTTCCAGGATGTAGTCCAGCACCAGGCCCGCGCCGGCGAGGCTTTCGATCCGCTCCGCCGGCGCCGGCCCGGGCTGGAGCAGCCGGCGCATCAGCGGCCGACCGCGTAGCCCTGCATGCCGCGCGGATTGGCACCCGTGTGCATCTGCCCGGCCTCGATCCGCGCTGCCGACAGGCGCCCCTCCGACCAGTCCTCGCCCTTCTCCGCGCGGTGGCCGCGGGCCTGCAACTCGGCGAGGACGGCATCGGAAAACCGTCCCTCGATCACGAGCTTGCCCGGCCGCGCCGCGCGCGGCCAGAAGCTGGAGGTGAAATGTTCGGAATGGAACGAGGGCAGGTCGATCGCTTCCTGGATGTTCAGGTTGTGGTGCACCATGCGCAGGAAGAAGATCGTCTGCCACTGGTCCTGCTGGTCGCCGCCCGGCGTGCCGAAGCTCATCCACGGCTTGCCGTCGCGCAAGGCCATGCTGGGGGAAAGCGTGGTGCGCGGCCGTGCGCCGGGATGCAGGCTCGCCGCGAGCCCCGGTTGCAGCCAGAACATCTGCCCGCGCGTGCCCATCGGGAAACCCAGCTCCGGGATCACCGGGGACGATTGCAACCACCCGCCCGAGGGCGTGGCGCTCACCATGTTGCCCCAGCGGTCGATCGCATCGATGTGGCAGGTGTCGGCGCCGATCACGCCGAGCCGCGCCACCGTCGGCTCCCCGGCGCCCGGCGCGCGGGTCAGCAGCGCGGCCCGCGCCGCCGCGGCGTCGAGATCGACCGTCGGCGTGCGCCCGTCGATCGTGCCCGGCCGCAACGCCAGGGAGGCATCCCGGCCCACCAGCCGGCGCCGCTCGGCGTTGTAGGTCTCCGACAGCAAGGTGGCGAGCGGCACGTCGGTGAAGCGCGGCTCGCCGTACCATCCCTCCCGGTCGGCATAGGCGAGCTTGGCGCACTCGACGACGGTGTGCACGAACTCCGCCCCGGTTGGGTCCATGGCGCCGATATCGAAGCCGGCGAGCAGGGCGAGCTGTTGCAGCAGCACCGGTCCCTGGCTCCAGACGCCGCATTTCAGCACCGTGTGGCCGTGGTAGTCGTAGCGGGCCGGGTCTTCGACGGTCGCTTCCCAGGCCGCGAAATCCGAGGCCGCGAGCAGCCCGCGATGGTGCTTGCCGGTCACGTCCAGCACCTCCTCCGTGCGGAAGAACCGGTCCACCGCCTCGGCCACGAAGCCGCGGTAGAACGCGCCGCGCGCGGCCTCGATCCGCGCCTCGCGCGAGGCGCCGACGGCCTCGGCCAGCAGCCTGCGCCAGGTCGCGGCCAGCGCGGGGCGCGCGAACAGGCTGCCCGGCGCCGGCACCTGCCCGCCCGGCAGATAGACCGCGGCCGAGCTTTTCCATTCCGTCTCGAACAGCGGGCGCACGCCTTCGATCGTGGCGCTGATGCGCGGCACGATCGGAATGCCGGCCTCCGCGTAGCCGATCGCGTAGGCGAGCACGTCGGCCAGTTCCCAGGTGCCCCAGTCGCGCAACAGCAGCATCCAGGCATCGAACGCCCCCGGCACCACCGCCGGCAGCAGGCCGGTGGCGGGGATCAGATCGAGCCCGAGGCCGGCGAAATGCGCCGGCGTCGCCGCCTGCGGTGCGACACCCTGGCCGCAGATGACCCGCTGCCGGCCGCTGCGCGCGTCATGCAGGATGATCGGCGCATCGCCGCCCGGTCCGTTCAGGTGCGGTTCCGCAAGATTGAGGGTGAACGCGGCCGCCACCGCGGCGTCGAAGGCGTTGCCGCCGCGTTCCAGCACCGCCATGCCGACGGCGCTGGCGATCCAGTGCGTCGTGGCCACAACGCCGAACGTGCCGGCGATCTCGGGACGGGTGGTGAACATGACAGCTCCAACAACGGAAACGAGGGGGCGCGCGAACGGACGGCCGAGAATGCGGCAAATCCCCGCACAGGCCAACCGGGCCGGCCAACCGGCCCGGCAGATCGGTCAGGCCGGCGGCATTAACCACCTCTCAACTTCCGGCGCCCACTCTGGGCGTCGGCAAGCAGGCGATGCGATTGCACCCATGACCTCCTCCCTCTCCCAGGCCGACCTGGCTCGCCTGTTGGCGGAACCCTCGGTCGACGTGCGCGCCGAACTCGCGACCAAGATCGCGCAGGAGATCGAAAGCGCGCAGGTCACGCCGGACGAGCTTGCCATCGCCCAGGACATCGCCCGGATCATGGCGCAGGACGTCGCCGCCGCGGTCCGCCAGGCCCTGGCGGAAAGCGTGCGCCGGGCCGCGCATCTCCCGCGCGACGTCGCGCTGCGGCTGGCGCGGGACGTGGAAGCGGTGGCGCTCCCGATCCTTACCGCCTCGCCGGCGCTGACGGACGACGACCTGATCGCCCTCCTGCGGGAAGCCGCCCCGTCGCGCCAGCAAGCGATCGCGGCCCGCTCCGCGGTGTCGGAGCCGGTTTCGGACGCGCTCATCACCGCCGCCGGCGAACAGGCGGTCGCCACCCTGCTCGCCAACAAGGGCGCCCGGATCGCCGAGCCCAGCCTGCACCGCGCGGTGGACCGCTTCGCCGACAGCGCGGCGGTGCAGTCGGGCATGGTGCACCGCGCCACCCTGCCGATAACGGTTGCCGAACGCCTCGTTGTCCTGGTGTCGGAGGAACTGCGCGCGCATCTGCTGTCGCACCATGCCTTGCCGCCGACGGTGGCCGCCGACCTCATGCTGCAAAGCCGGGAACGCGCGATCCTCGGGCTGAGCGCGCGCGCCGGGCGCCAGGAGCTGGAGACGCTGATCCGCCAGATGCACCGGAACCAGCGGCTGACGACGTCGCTGATCCTGCGGGCGGTCTGCATGGGCGACCTGGCGTTCTTCGAAACCGCGCTGGCGGTGCGCGCGCATGTCTCGCCGGAGAATGCCCAGGTCCTGGTGCACGACGCCGGCGGCAACGGCCTCGCGTCGCTGTATCGCAAGGCCGGGCTGCCGGACAGCCTGCTGGCCGTGTTCCGGGTCGCGATCGACGCCGTGAACAGCACCACCCTGGACGGCGGCGACCGCGACTTCGAACGCTACCGCGCCCGCGTCATCGCCCGCATCCTGTCGCAATGCGAGGATTTCTCTCCCGACGACCTCGACTATCTGGTCAGCAAGCTGGGGGATATGCTGGCGCCGGCGTAGTGTCCTGCCCCTGAAATGTCTTCCCATTTCAGGGACCAGCAGGCCACTGAAAACAAAGAGCCAGTGTCCCGACACTAGCCGCAGGACCCGACCCGGGAGCCGTTCAGCCCCCTACCCGCTCGCGCTCGTCCGTGTTCACGCCCAACTGTTTCAGCTTCCGGTGCAGCGCGCTGCGTTCCATCCCCACGAACTGCGCCGTGCGGCTGATGTTGCCGCCGAACCGCAACAATTGCGCGTGCAGGTATTTGCTCTCGAACAGATCCCGCGCCTCGCGCAGCGGCAGGCCCATCACGTCCGCCCCGGGATCGGTGGCGAGCAGCGCCGGCGCGCCGGCCGCAAGCTCCGGCGGCAGCATGTCGGGGCGGATCGGGTCGGCGGTGCTGCCGGGCGCCATGATCAGCAGCCAGTCGACCAGGTTGCGCAGCTGGCGCACGTTGCCCGGCCAATCGTTCGCCTGCAGCGCCGTCATCGCGTCCGCCGACAGCTCGCGCATCATGGTTCCGGACGCCTCCGCCGAGCGCGCCATGAAATGCCGCGCCAGCGCCGGGATGTCCTCGCGCCGCTCGCGCAGGGCGGGCAGGCGCAGCGGCACGACGGCCAGCCGGTAATAGAGATCCTCCCGGAACCGCCCGGCCGCGATTTCCGAAGCGAGGTCGCGGTTGGTCGTCGCCAGCACGCGCACATCCACCCGCACCCGCGCCGAGCCGCCGAGCCGCTCGAACGCCTGGTCCTGCAGCACCCGCACGATCTTGCCCTGGGTCTCCGGCGGCAGGTCGGACACCTCGTCGAGCAGCAGGGTGCCGCCATGAGCGCGCTCCAGCACCCCCGCCCGGCGCGGGTGCGCGAGGGGATCGGCGCCGGCCTCGATGCCGAACAGCTCCTCCTCGAACCTCGCGGGGGCCAGGGTGGCGCAGTTCAGTGCCACGAACGGGCCGTCGGCGCGGCGGGACCGGGCGTGGATCATGCGCGCCGCGACTTCCTTGCCGGAGCCGGCGGGGCCATGGATCAGCACCCGCGACCCGGTCGGCGCCACCCGCTCGATCTGCGCGCGCACCGCGACCATCACCGCGCTCGTGCCCGTGAGCTGGGTTTCCGGCCCGGCGCGCAGCCGCAGCTCGGCATTCTCACGCGCCAGCGCCGCCGCCTCCAGCGCGCGGCGGACCACCAGCAGCAGACGGTCGGATTCGAACGGTTTCTCGATGAAATCGTACGCGCCCTGCTGGATCGCCTGCACCGCCATCTCGATCGTGCCGTGGCCGGAGATCATCACCACCGGCACCTGCGGCTCCTCCCGCTGCAAGGCGGCAAGGATGCCGAGCCCATCCAGCTTCGAGCCCTGCAACCACACGTCCAGGATCGCGAGCGACGGCCGGCGGGTGCGGAACGCCGCCACGGCGGCATCGGAATCGCCGGCGCCACGGGTCTCGTAGCCTTCGTCGCGCAGCACGCCCTCGATCAGCAGGCGGATGTCCGGTTCGTCGTCGACGATCAGGATGTCATGCGCCATCGGCCGTCTTCCCTCCCGTCCCGATCGGCAGGATGAGGGTCGCCACCGCGCCCGGCCCATCCGCCCTGTCTTCCAGCAGCAGGCGCCCGCCGTGGTCTTCCATGATCTTCTTCACGATCGCGAGACCGAGGCCGGTTCCTTTCGGTTTGTGGGTCACGTAGGGCTCGGTGAGCCGGGCCCGGTCCTCCTGCGGCAGGCCGACGCCGTCGTCGGTGACCGCGAGCCGCACCTCGCCCCCCGTCGCCGTGACCGCGAGCGCAATCCGTCCGTCCCCGCCACCCTCCGCCGGATCGCGCGGGCGCATCGCCACCGCGTCGGCGGCGTTGGCGAGCAGGTTGGACAGCGCCTGACGCAGCATGCGCCGGTCGCACGGCGCCATCGGCCCCTGCTCGGGGATGTCGGTCTGCCATGCGATCCGCGGCCGGGCGGTCTTCTGCAGCACCAGCGCCTCACGCGCCACGCGCCCCACGTCCTCGGGCTTGATCACCGGCGTCGGCATCCGCGCGAAGGCGGAGAACTCGTCCACCATGCGGCCGATATCGCCGACATGGCGCACGATCGTGTCGGCGCACAGCGCGAATGTCTCCGGATCGGATGTGATCTCCCGGCCGAAGCGCCGCTTGAGCCGTTCGGCGGCAAGCTGGATCGGCGTGAGCGGGTTCTTGATCTCGTGGGCGATGCGCCGGGCGACGTCGGCCCAGGCGGCCTTGCGCTGCGCCGCCTGCAATTCGGTGATGTCGTCGAAGGTCACGACGAACCCTTCCGCCCGCTCGCCCGAGAGATCGGCGCCGATGCGCACGAGCAGGGTGCGCCGGCGCGCCGGCGGCCCGAGATCGACCTCCGCCACATGGGGGCGGTCGGGGGAAGCGAGCGCGGTCGCCAGCAGGGGAGCGAACTCGGGCACCAACCCAGCCAGGCGCTGGCCGGTCGCGGCCAGCAGGTCGATCCCGAGCAACTGGTCGGCGATCCGGTTCGGCAGCTCGATCCGCCCCTGCGGGTCGAGCCCGATCACCCCGGCCGACACGCCCGACAGCACCGCCTCGGTGAAGCGCCGCCGCTCGTCGATCTGCCGGTAGGCCGCCATCAGCTCCGACCGCTGCGCGGCGAGTTGGCCGGTCATGCGGTTGAAGGCCCGCGACAGGCCGGCGATCTCGTCGTCGGCCTGCTTTTCCGGCACCCGCACGGCAAGGTCGCCGCCGCGTACCCGCTCCGCGGCCTGGATCAGCCGGCCGATCGGGCGCGCGATCTGGTTCGCCATCACCAGCCCGATCAACACCGCCGCCGACAGCACCAGCAGCGCCACCATCGCGAAAATCCAGGCGAAGGCGATCTGCAGCCACGATCGGTTGGCATCGAGGCGCTTGTACTGGTTCACCGCCCGCTCGGTGCGCTGCATGTATTGGAGGATCTGCGGATCGACGGGGCGCCCGACCATCATCACGAGCGACGGCGTGGCATCGAGCGCCACCACGGCGCGCACCCCCGACCCATGCGCCGAATCCAGCACCACCACGTCCCCGTGCAGCGCCTGGGAGATCGCCCAGCGCGGCGGCGGGGTGACGCCGAGGCCGCCGAACAGCCCGGCCGAGGCCATTACCTGCTCGGAGGCCGCATCGTAGATCACCGCCTCGGTCAGGCCGCGCAAGGTGGTCTGCTCGGCGAGCGCGCGGGCGAAATCGCGCGGGTCGATCGCCAGCAACTGGCCGGAGCGGTTGATGTCGTTGGCCATTTCCAGCGCGACGGCGCGGATGTTGTCGCGGTGCTCCTCCAGGTAGCCGCGCGCGACCTGGAGCGATTCCGTGATCGCGGTGCGCACCGGGTCGTTGAACCAGGCCTGGATGCCGAAATGGAAGAACGCGACCGCGAAGCCGGCGACCACGATGGAAGGCGCGACGGCGACGCCGCTGTACAGCAGCACCAGCCGCACGTGCAGCCGCGCCCCGGCCGCGCCGCGCCGGCGTTCCGTCACTACCCGGGTCAGCCGTCCCGCCAGCACGAGGCCGAGCAGCAGCAGCACCGACAGGTTCGCCCACACCAACCCGACGCCGATGCCGGAATGCATCGCAAAGGGCGCGCCGCGGGCGAGGATGACGAAGGTCGCGATCCCCGTCGCCACCGCCAGCACCACGAGCCCGATGGTGACCGCGCGGCCAAGCAGGAAATCGGCAACATGGCCCGGCCACGCGCGCACCGGCTCGCGCGGCGGCTCGGTTCCCGGCCCCGGTCCGCCCGGTCCGCTGGGCCCCGGTCCGGTGGGCACAGGTCCGGTGGGCACAGGTCCGGCGGGCACAGGTCCGCTGGGCCCTGGCCCGCCAGACCCCGGTCCTGCGGGCGCCGGGTCAGGCGGCGGCGCGGTGGAAACCAGCGCCGCCCGGGGCGGCACCTGATTCACATCAGCCCCCGCACCACTGGAATCTCGAGGTCGCGGATCTTCTTGCGCAAGGTGTTCCGGTTCAGCCCCAGCATGGCCGCGGCCTTGATCTGATTGCCGCGGGTCGCCGCCAGGGTAAGGCGGATCAGCGGCCGCTCCACCTCGGCGATCACCCGATCGTAGATATCCGACGGCCCGTTGCCGCCGTCATGGGCGGCGAGGAAGGCGCGGATATGCCGCTCCACGGCGCGCGCCAGCGGCTCCGGGCCGCCGCCGCCCGCGATCGGCTCGGGCGTGGGGGCGGCTTCGGCGAGTTCCGCCTCGATCGCCTCGGCACCGATCACCTCGGCCGGGTGCAGCGCCGCCAGCCGGCGCATTAGGTTTTCCAGTTCGCGCACGTTGCCCGGCCAGGGATGGCGCTTCAACCGGTCGAGCGCGGCGGCATCCAGTGACTTCGCCGCCAGCCCGTCGGCCCGCGCGCGGTCGAGGAAGTGGCGCGCCAGCGGCGGGATGTCCTCCACCCGCTCGCGCAACGGCGGCAGGCGGATCGGCACGACATTCAGGCGGTAGAACAGATCTTCCCGGAACAGACCCTGGCGGATGGCCGCGCGCAGATCGCGATGGGTGGCCGCGACGATGCGCACGTTGGCCTTGATCGGCTGGCGCCCGCCGACCGAGGTGAACTCGCCCTCCTGCAACACCCGCAGCAGCCGCGTCTGCGCCTCCGGCGGCATGTCGCCGATCTCGTCGAGGAACAAGGTGCCGCCGTTGCCCTGCTCGAACCGACCGGGACTGCGGTTAAGCGCGCCGGTGAAGGCGCCGCGCTCGTGGCCGAACAACTCGCTTTCGATCAGCTCGCGCGGGATCGCCGCCATGTTCACCGCGACGAACGGGCCGGCGCGGCGCTTGCCGTAGTCGTGCAGCGCACGCGCCACCAACTCCTTGCCGGTGCCGGACTCGCCGTTGATCATCACCGTGAGGTCGGCGGTCGTCAGGCGCGCGATGGTGCGATAGATCTCTTGCATCGCCGGGCTGCGCCCGATCAGCGGCAGGCGCTCGTCGGCGTCCTGCGGCTCGGGCGTGTGCTCGGGCACGATCGGAGGGGTGGCGAGCGCGCGCCCCACCACGCTCAGCAGTTCGTCGAGGTCGAACGGCTTCGGCAAATACTCGAACGCGCCGCGCTGCGCCGCCTTCACGGCGGTAATCAGGGTGGATTGCGCGCTCATGACCACAACCCGCAGGTCCGGACGCACCCGGCGGATGCGCGGAATGAGGTCGAGCCCGTTCTCGTCCGGCATCACCACGTCGGTGATCACCAGATCGCCCTCCCCATCCTCCACCCAGCGCCACAACGTCGCGGCATGGCCGGTGGAACGCACCTGGTAGCCGGCACGGCCCAGCGCCTGGGTCAGGACCGTGCGAATCGAGCGGTCGTCGTCGGCAATCAGAACCGTCGGCGGGGTCATGCGTGGCTCCTGGTGCCTGACAGGTGGAGGGGCGACAGGAAGCAAGCAAGGCCAGGGGCTCTGCCCCTGGACCCCGCCAGGGAACTCGTCCCCTGGACCCCATACTGTTTGGGTTCCTCGCGTGTGGGTGGCGTCGCGCGTGGGCGTGCGGCGGCGAGGCGGCTGCGGCGCCGGCAGGGGGGCAGGGCGCATCGGCGCCCTGCCCCTGCCGGCGCCGCAGCCGCCTCGCCGCCGCACGCCCACGCGCGACACCCCCCACACGCGAGGAACCAACGGAAGGGTTCCAAGGGCGAGCCCTTGGCGGGGTCCAGGGGCAGAGCCCCTGGCCTTGCTTGCTTCCTTTGGCCCGCCCCCCCTCTCCGCCATCAGCATGCAGGATCGTCCTCGGTCATGACCGGCAGATGGAGGCGGAATTCCGTGCGCCCCGGCCGGCTGTCGACTTCGATAAGCCCGCCGTGGTCGCCCACGATTTTGGCGACCAGGGCAAGACCGAGGCCGCTACCGGCAGCTTTGGTGGTGACGAAGGGTTCGAACAGATGGGGTCGGATGTCCTCGGGGATGCCGGGGCCGTTGTCGCGCACGGAGGCGTACAGCGGGAGGTCGAGCCGGCTGGTGGAGCCTGGCACAGCAAGCCGCATGCCATGCTGGAAGCCGGTGGCGAGCACGATTTCGCCATTGGGCTGATCGGCCACCGCCTCGGCGGCGTTCTTCACCAGGTTGAGCAGCACCTGCACGAGCTGGTCGCGATTCCCCCACACCGGCGGCAGGGACGGGTCGTAGAGTTCCTGGAAGCGGGTGACCGGTGCGAAGCCCGATTGCGCCAGCTTGCGCACGTGTTCCAGCACCCGGTGGATATTCACCGCCGTGCGCACGATCGGCTTTTCGCTGAACATCTCCATGCGGTCGACCAGGTCGCGGATGCGGTCGGCTTCCTCGCGGATCAGCACGGCAAGTTCGCGGTCGGAGGGGGCGACGGAGGCCTCCAGCAGTTGCGCGGCGCCGCGGATGCCGGACAGCGGGTTCTTGACCTCGTGCGCCAGGATCGCGGCCATGCCGGTGACGCTGCGGGCGGCCCCGCGGAAGGCCAGCTGCCGATCGAGCGCACGGGCCGCCGAAGCGTCCTGCAGCACCAGCACCACGCCGCCCGGGTCGTCCGGCAACGGCGAGCCTTGCACGGTGATCCCGGGCTTGTGCAGGCGCGGGCTTTCGAGGGTGAGGTCGTGATCGGAGACGGTCGCCTCGTGTGTGCGGACCTGCTCCAGCAGCATGAACAACGGGTTATCGAGCGGCACGAGGTCCGAAAGGCGCATCTGGGAGAGATGCGCCGTGGAGACGCCGAGGAACTGCTCGGCCGCGTGGTTGGCGTAGCGGAAGCGATTATCCGCATCGAGCACGATCATCGGCATCGGCAACGCGCTCAGCAGCCCCGCCGGATCGGGCATGGCCGGGGCGCGATCGCGAACGCGGCTGATGGCGGCCCGCAATCGGCTGGCGACGGCACCGCTCATGGGTGGACCTTCGGGTTCATGCGGCCTCCGCCGTCAGGGTATCGGCACGCGCCGGCGGGATGCGCGCTGCGCCGGTTTCGATCAGGCGGTCGTAGAACATGTCGATCAACGCGCGCACCTCGGCCGGATCGCCGAGGCGGTTGACCGTGGCGCGGAACTCGGCCGAGCCGGGCAGGCCGCGCGAGTACCAGCCGAGGTGCTTGCGCGCGAGCCGCAATCCAGGATCGGTGCCGAAATGGCTCTGCATCGCCGCGTAATGGGCGAGCAGGATGGATTTCTGCACCGCGAGCGATGGTTCGGGCAGGTAGTCCCCGGTGCGCAGGAAGTGGGCGACCTGGGCGGGAAACCATGGCCGGCCGTAGCAGCCGCGACCGATCATCACGCCGTCCGCGCCGGAGCGGGCGAGCGCCGCGGCCGCATCGTCTTCCGTGAGGATATCGCCGTTGGCGATGACGGGCAGGCTTGTGGCCTGTTTCACCTCGGCGATGAAATCCCAGTCCGCGGTGCCGGTGTAGAATTGCTGGCGGGTGCGGCCGTGCACCGTCAGCATGCGGATGCCGGCGGCCTCGGCGATGGCGGCGAGGCGGGGGGCGTTGCGGTTCGCGTGGTCCCAGCCGGTGCGCATCTTCAGGGTGACGGGCACCGCCACGGCGCGCACGGTCGCTTCCAGGATGGCAGCGGCGGCGGCCTCGTTGCGCATGAGGGCGGAGCCGGCGGACTGGCCCATCGCCACTTTCTTGACCGGGCAGCCGAAATTGATGTCGATCAGGTCGGCGCCGCGATCGACGGCAAGGCGCGCGGCCTCGGCCATCGCCTGCGGGTCGCAGCCGGCGAGCTGGACGGCGCTGAGCCCGCCGGCGCCGTCGACCTCGGCCATGCGCAGGGTGGTGCGGTTCTCGCGGATCATCGCCCAGGAGGCGATCATCTCCGAGACCACCAGGCCGGCGCCCTGCTGCTTGGCGAGACGGCGAAACGGCAGGTCGGTGACGCCCGACATCGGGGCGAGGATGACCGGTGTGTCGATCCGCACGCCCGGCCCGAGCGTAATGGGGCCGAGCGTCTTGGGCCCGGGCGGCGGGCCAGCGTGCGGGATCGGTGCAGGACCGCGGGACTCGGCGGCCGAGGCTGTGGTTTGCAAACGACAGATGCCCATGATTTGGGCAGGATAGCGCCACACCGCCGCCGGGGCAATCACTCCGCGATGCCAGTATGTAAGGTGGAGGCTGCATGCGGCGCATGCCGACCTGCCCCGAAACCGGCGGGGCACACGACACGCCGGCCGCCGTCCTTCGCGCCCGCCGGCTTGGTCGGGAATCGTGGATCGCGGAGGGCGTTGACCCCGTCCCGGGCGGCGCTTATAAGCCGCGCCCTGAGTTGGCCCCCGTGCCCCGGCACGGTCCGGGCCGCTCCCGCGCAGGCGCGGGATTTCCCTTTGTTGCGATAGTCGGAGTTTCGGGCGTGAAGCGCACCTACCAACCCTCCAAGCTGGTCCGCAAACGCCGCCACGGGTTTCGCGCGCGCATGGCCACCGTCGGCGGCCGCAAGGTGCTGGCCAACCGCCGCGCCAAGGGCCGTAAGCGTCTGTCCGCCTGAGAGTTCGTGCAAGAATGCCCGTCATTCCCCGGCATCGGCCGAACAGACGCGATGCCTGGGCGGGTCTCCTTGCACAAGGTCGATTTCCGCACCGGTCCTGACGGCCAATGGCCTGAGCACGCCGGTTCGGAGCGCGCACCCTGCTTCCGCAGCCCGGGTGCGCCAAACCGGAATGCGCCCGACCGGAACCGGCCAGGCCCGAACTGGCCAGTCGGCAACGGGCTGGGGGTCGGCGGGAAACGGATCGGCCGCCCGGATTTGGGACGGCCGGGAATCGGAACCCTGGGCAACGGGTCGCCGGGAACCGGACCCCCCGGCAACGGCCGCCCGCGGCCGGAACAGACCGAGCCGGCCGGGATGCCGCTTCCCCGCGCGCGGATCATGGAGCTTCCGGTGACCGCCACCCCGCCCCCGCCGAAACACCCGCACCTGCAACGCCGCGCCGAATTCCTCCGCGTCGCCGGCCGCGGCCGCAAGCTGGCGACCCCGGGCCTCGTCCTGCAGGTCCTGCGGCGCGAGGATGCGGACCCCGCCCGGCTCGGCTTCACCGTGACGAAGAAGGTCGGCAACGCCGTGGTCCGCAACCGCACCCGCCGCCGGCTGAAGGAAGCCGCCCGGCTGGTGCTGGCCGAACAGCCGGTGCGCGGCGCCGATCTCGTGCTGATTGGCCGGGACCGCACGCGGGCGCGCCCGTTCGCCATCCTGCAGGACGACCTGCGCCAGGCGCTGATCCGCGCCGGCGTGACGCCGGAGCCGGCGGCGGCGGCGGCGGACCTGGCCCTGCCCGCGTCGGCCCCCCTGCCCGCGACGACGCCCCTGGCCGCGCCGGCCCCCCTGGCCGCGGCGGTTCCGGCATGAGCCCGGCCGCGCGGGTCGGCATCGGCGCGGTGCGGGCCTATCAATGGACCCTCGGCCCGGTGCTCGGCGGCCAGTGCCGCTTTGCGCCGAGCTGTAGCGAATACGCGGTGGACGCGCTGCGTCGGCATGGGGCACTGCGCGGCAGCGGCCTGGCCGCCTGGCGCCTGCTGCGCTGCCAGCCGTGGTGCGACGGCGGCTACGACCCGGTCCCGGAACCCGGATGGCGTGACGCCGCCCGGCCGGCCGCCGGACGGACGGACTTCGACCAAGCGGGGCATTGAATGGACCAGAAGCGCCTGTTCGTCGCGATCCTGATTTCGCTCGCGATCCTGGTCGGCTACCAGTTTATCGCCGCGCGCTATCTGCCGCACCCGACGGTGCCGCAGACGACGGCGACGACCACCGGCACGCCCAACGCCACGTCCGCGGGCACCTCCGGGGCCATCGCCACCAGCGGCCCGCCCGCCGCAGCCGCCGCAGCTGCGCGCGCCGCCGCCCCGCGGGTGGCGATCGACGCCCCCTCCGTGCGCGGCTCGCTGAGCCTGCTCGGCGCACGCATCGACGACATCGTGCTGACCAAATACCGGGTGACCGAGGCCCCCAATTCCCCCGACGTCCGCCTGCTCGCCCGCGCCGGAACCAAGCACCCGTACTACGCGCAATACGGCTGGTCGGCCGCCCCCGGCGAACATGTCGCCCTGCCGGGGCCGGATACCATCTGGACCGCCTCGGCCAAGACCCTCTCGCCCGGCCATCCCGTCACCCTGTCGTGGAACAACGGCGCCGGCCTCACGTTCCACATCGCGCTCAAGATCGACGACAACTACATGTTCGGCGTCACCCAGTCGGTGGACAACGCGACCCAGGCCGCGGTGAGGCTGTTCCCCTGGATGCGCATCCGGCGCGACTACACGCCCCCGCTCTCCGGCTACTACATCCTGTTCGAGGGCCTGACCGGCGTCGCCCACGACCGGTTGCAGGAGATGGGCTACCCGAAGGCGAAAAGCGACGCCAAGGGCAAGGCCGACAACGTCGCCTACCAGGCCACGTCGAAAGGCGGCTGGGCCGGCTTCGCCGACAAATACTGGCTTGCCGCCGCGATCCCGGACCAGTCGATCCCCACCACCTTGCGCTACCGCTACATCCCCGGCGGCGATGGCCACTACCAGGTGGACTACGTCCCCGCCGCGGCCCAGACCGTCGCACCGGGCGGCAGCGCGCAGATGGCGACCCACCTGTTCGCCGGCGCCAAGGTGGTGGACCTGCTCGACCGCTACGAGGCGCAGCTGCATATCCCGCAGTTCGACAAGGCGGTTGATTTCGGCTGGTTCTACTTCCTGACCAAGCCGATCTTCTATGCGTTGGATTACCTCAACGCGCTGCTCGGCAATTTCGGCCTGGCGATCATGGCCTTCACGGTCTGCGTGAAGCTGCTGTTCTTCCCGCTGGCCAACTACTCCTACCGCTCCATGAGCAAGATGCGGCTGCTGGCGCCGAAGATCCAGGCGATGCGGGAACGCTACAAGGACGACCCGCAGAAGCAGCAACAGGAGATGATGGCCCTCTACAAGACCGAGAAGGTCAATCCGGCCTCCGGCTGCCTGCCCATGCTGGTGCAGATCCCGGTGTTCTTCTCGCTGTACAAGGACATCTTCGTCACCATCGAGATGCGGCAGGCGCCGTTCTTCGGCTGGATCCACGATCTGTCGAAGGTCGATCCGACCAATCTCTTCACCCTGTTCGGGCTGGTGCCCTGGCATCCGACCGCGATCTCGCCGTTCCTACACCTCGGCGTGTGGCCGATCCTCATGGGCCTCACGATGTTCCTGCAGCAGAAGCTCAACCCGCCGCCGCCCGATCCGATGCAGGCGCGACTGTTCCAGTTCATGCCGATCCTCTTCACCTTCATGCTGGCGCGTATGCCGGCCGGGCTGGTGATCTACTGGACCTGGAACAACCTGCTGTCGGTGACGCAGCAATGGATCATCATGCGGCGCACCAAGCTCGCCCGCCCCGGCCTCGCGCGGACATGACCGCCGCGGGGCGGGAGCGGCCCGCCCCGGCCGGTGCCGCGCCGAGCGCCGGGCCGACGGCCGAGGCCGCGCCCGCGGACACCCCCACGCGCGACCCGGCTGCCGAACAGGCCGCCGCGCTCGAGGTCGGGCGGCTGCTGTTCGCCGGCGCCTGCGACTTCTTCTACGCCGCCCAGCGGCTGGACCAGATGCCACCGATCGGGCTGCCGGAGATCGCCTTCGCGGGCCGGTCCAACGTCGGCAAATCCTCCCTGCTCAACGCGCTGACCGGCCGGCGCGCGCTGGCGCGGGTCTCGGTCACGCCGGGGCGCACGCGGCAGCTGAACTTCTTCGACCTCGGCGGCCGGCTGACCCTGGTCGACATGCCGGGCTATGGCTACGCCCGCGCCAGCAAGGAGATCCAGCGCGACTGGCAGGGGCTGATGTTCGACTACCTGCGCGGCCGCCCCAGCCTGCGCCGGGTGCTGCTGCTGCTGGACGCTCGGGTGGAAGTGAAGGACAGCGACCACGCCGTCATGGACCTGCTGGACCGCGCCGCGGTGACGTTCCAGATCGTGCTGACCAAGATCGACGACGTGAGCCCTAGCGCGCTGGCTGCCAAGGAACGCGAGGCCACCGGCCTCGCCCGCGCCCACCCGGCTGCGTATCCGGACGTTCTGCCTACGAGCAGCAACACCGGGAGCGGGATTCCCGAGTTGCGCGCCGCACTTGCCGGCCTCGGCGACTGAAAGGCCAGGGGCAGCGCCCCTGGCCTTTTGCTGTCAGTGCGCCTCGGCCCAGTTCGCCCCCTGGCCCGTTTCCACCACCAACGGCACCGACAGGCTGGCCGCGGCTTCCATCACCTGCTTCGCCAGCGCGGCGAGCTTCGCGGCCTCCGCCTCCGCCACCTCGAACAGCAGTTCGTCGTGCACTTGCAGCAGCATGCGCACATGCAGGCCGGAGTCCGCCAGTGCGCGCGGCAGGCGCACCATGGCGCGCTTGATGATATCGGCCGCGCCGCCTTGCAGCGGTGCGTTGATCGCCTGGCGCTCGGCATAGCTGCGCCGCGCGCCGTTGCGGTCGGCGATACCCGGCACGTAGCAGCGCCGGCCGAACGGGGTTTCGACGTAGCCCTGCCGGCGCGCGGCTTCCTTCGTGCCGTCCATGTAGGCGCGGATTTCCGGGTAGCGGGCGAAATAGGCATCGATGTAGCCGCGCGCCTCGGCCGGGCCGATCCCGAGCTGGCGGCCCAGGCCGAAGGCGCTGATGCCGTAGATGATGCCGAAATTGATCGCCTTCGCCCGCCGCCGCGTCATCGCGTCCATCCCCGCCATCGGCACGCCGAACACTTCGGATGCGGTACGGGCGTGTATGTCCTCGCCGCGCGCGAAACTGTCGTGCAGGGCGGGGATGGCGGCCACATGGGCGAGCAGGCGCAGCTCGATCTGCGAATAATCGGCGCTGACCAGCACATGCCCCGGCGCGGCCACGAAGGCGCGACGGATGCGCCCGCCTTCCTCGGTGCGGACCGGAATGTTCTGCAGGTTGGGATCGGTGGACGACAGCCGCCCAGTGCTGGCGATCGCCTGCGCGAACGATGTGTGCACCCGCCCCGTTGCCGGATTGATCTGTTCCACTAGCGCATCGGCATAGGTCGATTTCAGCTTCGCGAGCTGGCGCCAGTCGAGCACGCGCGCCGCCAGCTCCACTCCCTGGTCGGCCAGGCCTTGCAGTACTGCCGCATCGGTGCCCCAGGCGCCGGTTTTCATCCGCTTGCCGCCGGTGATGCCCATCTCGTCGAACAGCACCTCGCCCAGTTGCTTGGCGCTGCCGAGGTTGAACGGATGGCCGGCCAGGCGGTGGGTGTCGCGTTCCATCTCCGCCATGCGGACGGCGAAATCGGCGGAGATGCGGCGCAGTTCGTCGGCATCGACCCCGATGCCGGCGCATTCCATCGTTTCCAGCACCGGGACCAGGCGGCGCTCGATCTGCTCGTACAAGGCCAGCGCGTGGGCGGCGCGGAGGCGCGGGCGCAGGATCTGCCACAGGCGCAACGTCACGTCGGCGTCTTCGGCGGCGTAGGCGGTGGCGCGGTCGATCGGCACGTCGGCGAAGGCGATCCGCGCCCGGCCGGTGCCGGTGACCTCGTCATAGGGGATCGGGCGATGGCCGAGGTGCAACTGCGACAGCTCGTCCATCCCGTGCCCGTGCAGGCCGGCTTCCTGGGCGTAGGAGATCAGCATGGTATCGTCGAACGGGACGGCTTCGGGGAAGCCGGCGCGGGCCATCACCATGCGGTCGAACTTGGCGTTCTGGTAGATTTTCAGGACGTCGGGATCGGTCAGCAGCGGCGCCAGCAGCGTAACGGCGTCGGCCACGGACACCTGCGCGTCCGCCGCCGTATGGCCGAGCGGGATGTAGGCCGCGCGCCCCGGCGCGGTGGCGAGCGAAATCCCGATCAGCCGCGCGCGCATCGCGTCGAGCCCGTCGGTTTCCGTATCGATCGCGACCTGGCCGGCCGCGCGCGCCGCCTCCACCCAGGTGGCAAGCCCGGCGGTGGCGCTGACGGTTTCATACGGACCGTACCCGTCGGTTGGGATGAGCGCCGGCGGCGGCGGATCGAAGCCGAGCCGCCCTTGCGCCGCCGGCCCTTGGGCGGTCCTCGCCTGGATGGTCCCCGCTTGGACGATCCCTTGCGCGGTCCCCGGCGGCATCGCCCCCGCGGCACCGACATCGGTGGCGTCCGCTCCGCTGGGCGCGCGCTCGCCGTTCGTGCTCGCACCATGCACACCCGGGGCGTGCGGACCAGACGCCGGCGCGCCCGCCCCCTCCAGCCCCAGCCGGGCAACGATGCTGCGGAAGCCTTGCGTTTCCAGCCATGCGCGCAGCCGGCCCGGATCGGGCGGGCGCGCGGCGAGCGCTTCCACCGGCAGCGGCAGCGGCGCGTCGGCGCGCAGGCGCACAAGCTCGCGCGACAGCCGCGCCGCTGCCGTGTGCGCCACCAGCACGTCGCGCCGCTTGCCGGGCTTCATCGTCGGCGCCGCGTCCAGCACGTGATCCAGATCGCCGTATTCCGCCAGCAGCTCGGCCGCGCGCTTGGGACCGATGCCGGGCACGCCGGGAACGTTGTCGGTGGAATCGCCGACCAGCGCCTGCAGGTCGATCATCTTTTCCGGCCCGACGCCGAACTTCGCCACCACCTCGGCCGGCCCGATCGGCTGCTGCTTGATCGGATCGAGCATCGCTATGCCCGGGCGGATCAGTTGCATCAGGTCCTTGTCGGAGGAAACGATCGTGGCCGTGCCGCCCACAGTCTCGGCGGCGAGCGCGTAGGCGGCGATCAGATCGTCCGCCTCCCAGTCCGCCAGCTCGATCCGCGGCACGCCGAACGCGTCGGTGGCTTCGCGGACCAGGGCGAATTGCGGCACCAGGTCCTCGGGCGCCGGCGGGCGGTGCGCCTTGTACTGGTCGTACAGCCGATTGCGGAACGTGAGCCGCCCGGCGTCGAAAATCACCGCCAGATGGGTGCCGGCGTGCTCGCGCACCAGCTTCGACAGCATGTTGGTGAAGCCGAACACGGCGTTCACCGGGGTGCCGTCCGGGCGGGTCATCGGCGGCAGCGCGTGGAAGGCGCGGAAGATGAAGCCCGAACCGTCGATCAGCACGAGGTGCGGCGGCGCGGCCACCTCGGCCGGACCGTCAGTGTCCGCTGGCGTGACCGGCCCCTGCGTTGAGGATGAACAGGCGCGAGCAATAGGGGCAGGCCACCTGCCCGTCCTCGATCCGCAGGAACACGCGCGGATGACCGAGCGCGCCGCCGCCGCCGTCGCAGGCGACGGTGCGGTCGTTCACGTGGATCACTTCGGGGGTGAACGCAGGCGAGGCGGCGACGCCGTCCGGCATGGGGATCGTCCGTTCCTGGATGGCGAAAGGGAAAGTTGGCGGGAAAGGCGGCCGGATGATAGCGATATGCCCGGTGTTTTCAACCGCCCTTCCCCTTCGTGTCCGCCGGTCGGCCCAACGCCTGACGGACAGGCGCCTGCCAGCCCGCTGCCTGGCGGCGCTGCTGCTGGGCCTGCTGCTGTGCGGCTGCGCGATGCACCTGGTGCCGGAAGGCGCGGCCGTCATGGCCCCCGCCCGCACCGCCGGTGCGTTCGAAATGCCGGACGGCACACGCCTGCCCTATCGGGTCTGGCGCCCGGTGGGCCGGCCCGCCGCGATCGTGCTCGCCTTGCACGGCATGGACGACAGCCGCGACGCCTTCGCGATCCCTGGCCCCGCCTTCGCCGCCGCCGGCATGGAAGTCGTCGCCCCCGACCAGCGCGGCTTCGGGGCGACGAAGGATCGCGGCTACTGGCCCGGGCGGCGCACCCTGGTCGCCGACGCGCGCGAGATGGCGCTGCTGCTGCACGCGGCGCACCCACATACGAAGCTGTTCCTGATGGGCGAGAGCATGGGGGCGGCGGTGCTGATGTGCCTCGCGACGTCTGCCGACCCGCCGCCGGTCGCGGGTTACGTGCTGGTCTCGCCGGCGGTGTGGAGCATGGCGCAGATGAATGTCTTCGAGCGCTCCGGCCTGTGGCTGATGGTCCACACCGTGCCGGGCCTGACCGTGGCGGGCGGCGGGCTGCATATCCGGGCGTCGGACAACATCGCGGCCTTGCGGGCGCTGGGGGCGGACCCGCGCACCCTGCTCGCGACCCGCTGGGATGCGATCGACGGGCTGGTGCGGCTGATGGACGCCGCGGCGCGGGCAGCCCCGCTTCTGCCGGCGGACACGCTGCTGCTGTACGGGGGGAAGGACGAGCTGGTCCCGAAACGGGCGATGCGGGCGGTGTGGCGGGCGCTGCCGCGCCGGGCGGCCGGGGCGCCGGGACCGCGAATCGCGTATTATCCCGCGGATTACCATCTGATGCTGCGGGATCTGCAGCGGGCGGTGCCGATCGGGGACATCCTGTCGTGGATGGAAGACCCGCACGCGCAGCTGCCGTCCGGGGCGGGGCGGGCAGCACGGGCCTGGCTGCGCGGGAAGCCGGTGCGGACGGGCTTCCCCGGCGGCGGGATTCGGGCTATGCGGTGGGGAAGACGGACCCGTAGCTCAGTTGGATAGAGCGTCGCCCTCCGAAGGCGAAGGTCAGGCGTTCGAGTCGCCTCGGGTCCGCCAATTTTTTTCAGTGGGCATTTGCGCCGGACCGGGCAGACCGCACCGGTCGGTCGGCGTGGTGCAGCCGTGACGTATATTGTCAGGCTGACCGGCGTTGGCATGCCGCTTCAGCGATCCCGTGCGGGCTGCGGGCGGAACTGAAACAGGTGCAGCGCCGCACCGGCATCACCTTCCTCTA
>JABBNW010000241.1 GCA_019352115.1 Pseudomonadota bacterium | reverse complement strand
CTAGTGTCCCGACTCGCAAATGGCGACATCATGCGTCGGGACACTAGCTCTTTGTTTTCAGTGGCCTGCTGGTCCCTGAAAGAAGGCATTTCAGGGGCAGGACACTGGCGCTTTGTTTTCAGTGGCCTGCTTATCCCTGAAATGGGAAGGCATTTCAGGGGCAGGACACTAGGGGAACTCGGGTGGGGAGGCGATTCGGGGAATGCGGCCGGGCTTGCCCCGGAGCGCGCGCCGCCGCAATTTGCGGGCCATGTGGTTCGATCCTCCCGCCGTGCTTGCCTCCCGTGTCCTGACCCGCATGCCCGACCGCTACCGCCGGTTGGCGCGCAGCGAGTGGGCCGACGCCAACCGCGCCGGCGCCCCTGTCGACAGCTTCCTGGAAGGCCCGTGCTACGATGCGGCCGGCCGCCTGCATGTGGTCGACATCCCCTACGGCCGAGTCTTTCGCATCGAGGGCGACACCTGGACCCTGCTCGCCGAATACGACGGCTGGCCGAACGGGTTGAAGGTGCTGGCGGACGGCGGGCTGCTCGCCGCCGACTACCGGCGCGGGCTGATGCGCATCGATCCCGGCTCCGGGGCGGCAACGCCGCTGTTGCAGGCGGTGATGAGCGAGGGGTTCAAGGGCCTGAACGATCTGACCTTGCATCGGGATGGCTCGGTGCTGTTCACCGACCAGGGTCAGACCGGGTTGCAGGACCCCACCGGGCGGGTGTGGCGGCGGCATGCGGACGGGCGGCTCGATAAATTGATCGCGACCGGGCCGAGCCCGAACGGGCTGGTGCTGAACACCGCGCAGACCCATCTGTACGTGGCGATGACACGATCGTGCGAGGTCTGGCGGTTCCTGCTCCGCCCCGATGCGGTGGTGGCGAAGGCGCAATGTTTCGCCCGCGTTCCGCCGGGCACTTCGGGTCCCGACGGGCTGGCGATGGACGCGCACGACCGGCTGTATATCGCCAATCCCGGGCATGGCTGCGTGTGGGTGGTGGATGCCCGCGGCAGGCCGCTCTATCGCATCGACAGTTGTGCCGGCGGGCACATCACCAATTGCGCGCTGAGCCCCGATGGCCGCAGCCTGGTGATGACGGAATCCGCGACCGGCAGCATCCTGATAACCGAGGTCCCCGCGCCATGAGCGAACACGTCAACATCTGCGAAGTCGGCCCGCGCGACGGGCTGCAGATCGCCAAGACCCGCATGACCACGGACGCCAAGGTGGGCTGGATCGCGGCGATGGCGGCGGCGGGCGTGCGGGAGATCGAAGTCGGCAGCTTCGTCCCCGCGCGGGTCATCCCGCAACTCGCGGACACCGAGGAAGTGGTGCGCCGGTCGGTGCAGATCCCCGGCCTGACGGTGATTGCGCTCGTTCCTAACCTGCGCGGCGCGCAGAACGCCTACAACGCGGGCGCGCACAAGATCAGCACGCCGATCTCGGTCAGCGAGGGCCACTCGCGCGCCAACCTCAACCGCACGCCGGCGGAAAGCATTGTCGAGATGGCGCGGCTGATGGAATGGGTGAAGGCGCAGCCGCGGCGGATGGAGGTGATTGCGGGCGCATCGACCGCGTTCGGCTGCTCGATCGACGGGCTGGTGCCGACGGCGAAGGTGGTGGAGGTATGCTCCGGCCTGGCGCGCGCGGGCGTCGACAAGATCATGCTGGCCGATACTGTCGGCTACGGGCATCCAGCGCAGATCAAGGAAGTGGTGCGCGCCGTGCGTGGCGCGATCGGGCCGGTGCTGTGGGGGCTGCATCTGCACGACACGATGGGGCTCGGGCTCGCGAACGCGCTGGCGGGGCTGGAGGAGGGCATCCGCGCGTTCGATTCCTGCCTGGGCGGGCTGGGCGGCTGTCCTTACGCGCCCGGGGCGTCGGGCAATGTGGTGACGGAAGATCTGGTGTTCATGCTGGAAAGCATGGGGTTCTCGACCGGGATCGACCTGCCGAAGCTGATGGAAGCGCGGGCGCTGCTGCACGAGGGGCTGCCGGCGGAGCCGTTGGCCGGGCAGATGGCGAAGGCGGGGATTCCGCGGACGTTCCACAAGGCGGCGTAGTCCGCGCGCGGCCGGCCGACGTCACTCCAACCCCGCCACGACCTGCTCCAGGGCGGCAAGGAACCGCGGCCACCCGGCCATGGCGCCCTGGTAGGCCTGCTGCTGATCCGGCCGGAAGCCCGACTGCTCCAGGCCCAGGTGGGTCCCGCTGCCAGTAGGAGTAAGGGTCCAGGTGACGACGCTCCCGAGACCATAAGCCGCCCAGGTGTAGGACAGCGTCCGGTTCGGCTCGACCGCCACGACCTCGCAGTCGACAGCGCCCCAGTCCGCGCGAAGCGTGAAACGATGGCCCACGACAGGCGCGAAATCGTTCTGCATGAGCCATTCCGCGATCAGATGATCTTGCGTGAGCGCCCGCCAGATTTTTTCGGCCGGATGGGGCAGGTCGCGTTCGATGATGACGGACCGCGGTGCGGGGCTGGCGTCGGTCATTGATCCATCCTTCCGAGGAGTGCCTCGAGACGATCTAGCCGGTCATGCCAGAACGTCCCGTAGAGCTTCATCCAATCGATCAAGGGCGCCAACCCTTGCGGATTGGCACTGTAGCGGGTCTCGCGCCCGTCACGTCGGTTGCAAACGAGCCCGGCAAGTTTCAGCACACCGAGATGCTTGGAGACAGCCGGTTGCGAGACCCCGGACCGTCCGGTGAGCGCATGCACGGTCAGTTCGCCATCATGGGTCAGGCGCTCGAAGATTGCTCGGCGCGTGGGATCGGAGAGGGTCTTGAACAGAACGTCCGGCCGAGGGTCCATATAAATCCATAACCGTCCGGTTATGGATTGTCAACGGGCGGCAGGGCCATCGCAAGTGGCAGGGCGGCCACTGCACCCGGAGGCGAAAACCCTCCCCAACGCCCCGCCAGGTGCAAAGCCGCTGTCACCCGTTAGCAACCGGTTGCCGGGTTCTGTACAACCCGGGCGGAAAGCGACGTCCGCTTGTACAACGCGAGCGGCCGGAATGGCCCGGTTCCGGCTACAACTCGCCCCGCAAGGACCGCCCATGCCCCAGGTGATCGACCTCTCCACCCCGATCCAGCCCGACCATTTCCGCTGGCACCCGAAGCAGCACCTGCACCGCACGCACGCGCAGGGCCATTCCCAGGTCACCTGGCTCTCGACCGCCGTGCACGCCTTCACCCACATGGACGCCCCGCGCCACTTCGACCCTAACGGCCCTACCACCGACGCCATCCCTCTCGATGCCACCATCGGCCCCGCCGCCGTCGTCGACGTGCGCGCCGCCGGCCCGAACGCGCCCATCACCGAGGCCCACCTCGCCGCCGCCGGCACCCACATCCGCCCCGGCGACATCGTCCTGCTGCGCGCCGGCTGGGACCAGGTGGAACGCATCGCCACCCCAGAATTCTGGACCCGCTCCCCCTGGGTCACCGCCGAAGCCGCCGACTGGCTGGCCGCTCGCCACCCCAAGGCGGTCGGCTTCGACTTCCCGCAGGACCGCTGCATCCGCAACGCCATCGCCGGTCTCCCCGACGCCCCGGCCGAGGACTACGTCACCCACCAGCGCCTGTTGCTGCGCGGCGTAATCCTGATCGAATACCTGGCCAATCTGATGGCGCTGGCGAACCCGCGCAGCTTCGTGGTGTGCGCGCCGCTCAGCCTGATCGGCAGCGACGGCGCCCCGGCGCGGGTGCTCGCGCTCGAGGGTTTCGGCGCCTGACCGGCCTGGCCCCCAGTTCGATGCGCCGGCCGGGCACGCAACCCGACGACGGCCCGGGCGGGTCGCTGCCCTCGGTCCGCCTCTATCTGCTGCTGTTCGGCCTCGGCGCGGCGATGCAGATGCTGGCGGGCGCCGGCGGCTTCGCCCATGTCTGGCACGGCGGCCTGGTCGATCCCGACAGCTACATGCGGCTGCTGCGGATCGACCAGGGGCTGAAGCTCGGGCATCTGGTCAACACCGTCGCCGGGCGCGACGACTCCGGCGCGCCGCTGGTGATCGAGTGGTCGCGCCTGTTCGACGCCGCGCTGGTCGCACTGGCCGCGCCGCTGGCGCCCTGGCTCGGCTGGCACACGGCGCTGCGGGTCGCCGGCGTGGCGTCGGCGCCGCTGGCGGCGGGGGCGCTCGGGCTGGGCCTGGGTTTCGCCGTCGCCCCGCTCAGCGAGCGGCGCTGGCTCTGGGCGCCCGCCGTGCTTGGCCCGCTGCTGAACGGTATCCGCGGGTTCGAGCCGATCGGCGTGATCCACTACCACATCGTCATGGTCGCGGCGGCGGCGATCGCGATCGGCTTCGCCCTGCGCGCCGCCGGCGGCCCGACGCGGCCGGGCGGGGACCCACGCGCCGGACTGGCGACCGGCCTCGCCGGCGGGATCGCGATCTGGATCATGCCGGAGACGATGCCCTTCGTGCTGCTGGCCTTCGTTGGCCTTGGCTGGTGCTGGATGTTCCGCCCCATCGGGCGGGCGGTGGCAGCGGCGGGCCTCGGCTTGCTGGCGATGCTGGCGTTCGGACTGTGGCGCGACCCGCCGGCTTGGGGCGTCTGGGCGCCGGCGCTCGATCGGATTTCCGTCGTCTATGCCGCACTCGGGCTGGCGGTCGCCGCGGTGGGGCTGTGGCTTGCCGGGGTGGATCGCCTGCGGCCGGGGCCGGTGCGGCGGCGGGCATTCGGGCTTGTAGGCGCGCTGGCCGGGTTCGCCGTCTGGCTGGCCGCGTTCCCCGCGGTGGCGCTCGGCCCCTATGCGCTGTTGCCGGCGCGCGAGATGCGGCTGTTTTTCGGCGCCATGATCGAGACCCTGCCGGTGCACGGCCTCGGCCCGGTCGCCATGATGCTCGGCCCGGGGCTGTTCGCGCTCGCCGTGGCGCTGGCGCTGGCCTGGCGGGCACGGCTTGCCCCGGCGACCGCGGGCGGCTGGCTCATCGCCGCGGTGGGGGCGCTGCTTGCGCTCGGGCTGACCGCCCGCTTCCTGCTGTTCGCGCCGTTTCCTGCTGCCTGCGGGGCGGCGGCGCTGCCGGTGGCGCTGACGACGGTCTCGCGACGATGGGCGGCCGCGCCGAACCGGGCCGGGGCGGCGCGGATCGGGCTGTTCGCGGCCCTGCTGATCCTGCCCTACGCGATCGCCCTCGGGGCCGCCGCCGCCACGCGCAAGCCGGCGCCGCCCGGGCCGCCGGCGCCGTCCTGCGCGATGGCGCGGATCGGCCGCCTGCTCGCCCCCGCCGCCGGGCAGATCGTGCTGTCGCGGGTGGGCGAGGTGCCGGAGCTGCTGTATCGCAGCCGCATCGTCGCCGTGGGCTCGCTCTACCAGCACGGGGTGGCGGGCTACCTCCGCGCTCGCGCTGCCTGGCGCGCCCCAGCCGGCGCGGACGTGCCGCCGGCGGTGCGGGCGAGCGGGGCGCGCTTCGTGCTGTTCTGCCCGCGCGCACAGCCTTACGCCCTGGCCGCCGGAGCGCCCGCCGATGCGCTGTGGTTCGCCCTTTCGGCCGACCGCCCGCCGCCTTGGCTGCGCCTGGTCGGGACCCTGCCGGGCACCGGCTTCCGGCTCTACCGGATCGTCCCCGCCGCCGGCTGAGCCTCGCCCAGCTGAGCCCCACCCAGCTGAGCCCCACCCGGCCAGGCACCGCCAAGCGCGGCGAGCGCCGCCGCCACTTGCGCCATCGGCCCGCTCCAATCGCCGAGCCGGGTCTGGCGGAAGATGCGCAGCCCCGGATACCACGGGCTGTCGGCCCGCCCGCTCAGCCAGCGCCAGCAATTGTCGTAGCGGTCGAGCAGGAACACCGGCGTGCCCAGCCCGCCCGCCAGATGCACGACCGCGGTATCGACGCTGACCACGAGATCGAGCGCGGCCACGATCGCCGCGGTGTCGGCGAAATCCACGACCGAACCCATCGGGTCCAGCAGGTCGAGCCCCGCCGGTCGCGCCTCCGCCGCTGCCGCCCCGGCCTGCAGGCTCACGAACCGTACACCGGGGAGGCCTGCCAGCGGCGCGAACGCCGCAAGCCCCGCGCTGCGCCGCCCGTCCAGGGTGGCGAAACCGTCCAGCCACGGCCGCGCCTGCCCGGCCCAGACCAGGCCGACCCGCAGGCCGGGGCCGCCATCCGCCAGCCGCGCCCGCCAGGTCGCCGTCTTTGCCGGATCGGCGGTCAGGTAGGGTACCGAAGCCGGAATGGTGTCGGGCGTGGCGGCGAAGACTCGCGGCAGGCTGAAGAACGGGCAGTGGAAATCGAATGCGGGCGGGGTCCCGCTGGGCGCCACAATCGGCCCCAGCGGCGCGAGCAGCCGGGCCAGCGCCCCCGGCACCGCCAGCAGCACACGTGCCCCGCGCGCTTCCAGCAGCGGCGCGTAGCGCACGAACTGCAACGTATCGCCGAAGCCTTCCTCATGCGTGAGCAGCACGGTGCGCCCGGCAAGGTCGATCCCGGTCGCGAGCGAGGGCAGCAGGGTATCGAGCGGCAGCGGCGTGTGCCCCGGCAGGCGCAGGCGCCATTCGTATTCGCCCCAGGCTTCGGTCCAGCGCCCGGCGTGCAGCAGCGCGACGGCGCGGTTGACATGGAGTTGCGGTTCGTCCGGGGCGCGTTCCACCGCGTGATCATGCGCGGCGATCGCGGCGGCGTGCTTGCCGGCCGTTTTCAGCATCATCCCGAGATTGGACCAGCCGGCGGCCGACCCGGGGTCGAGCGCCACGGCGCGGCGGAACCGGGCGGTGGCCGCCGGAATGTCCCCGGCCTCGGCCAGCGCCTGCCCGGCGAGATGCAGCGACGCCGCGGAGCCGGCGGGATCGCCGAGCGCGGCCAGCGCGCCGCCCGGATCGCCGTCGCGCAGCAGCCGGGTCGCGAGCACCCGGCGCAGCCCGCCGTCCTCCGGCGCCAGGGCCAGCGCGGCGCGATACTGCGCCGTCGCCTGCGCCGGCAGGCCCAGCCGATCGAGCAGCCCGGCGAGGTCGTGGCAAGGATGGGCACAGTCGGGCCTGGCGCGCGCGACGGCGTGCAGCAGATCCGCGGCGGTTGCGGTCTCGCCGAGCGCGCCGCGGGCGAGGCCGAGCAGCAGCCGCGCCTCCGCATCTGCCGGATCGGCGGCGAGCAGCGCG